>JBGSXN010000099.1:0-35394 GCA_041751355.1 Pyrinomonadaceae bacterium | reverse complement strand
GGCCGAGCTATCGTGCGACCGGGCCGCTCTGCTCGTGACTCAGGACCCCCACGTGATCGGCCGAACGATGATGAAGCTCGCCGGAGGCACGTTTGCATCGAAGATCGATTATGAAATGTTCCTCGAGCAGGGAAGGGAATTCAAGAAAAACTACGACGAAAAACGGCTGGACAAATTCTGGGCTGATACTATGAATGCTGGGCTCTCACATCCCTTTCCGATATGGCGTATCGCCGAGATACTCGACTGGGTCGAAACCGGCCAGTACACCGATCTGATGGCGAGAAAATAGTTATAATCAGGCCATCGTCCGCAGTAGGCCGCGAAAAACGCCTTTGATCTCGACATGGTCTGCGGGCATTCGAATCACACTGGGCGTCGGCGAATTATCCGACGCCCTTAATTCTATTTCCGAACCCATCCGATAATATTTTCTGAGCACTGACCAGGTATCCTCGAGAACTGCAACTATACATTCCCCGTCGCGTGCAAATTGCCGCAGCTCGACGAGTCCTATATCTCGTTCACAAATATTGACCCCGACCATCTCGTCATCAGTGACGCAGAATGCCCGCACTTTTTCGTGCTGATGGATTCCGAGCATAAATCCGGGAATGGCCAGCGGTTCAACCTGCCATGGTTCCAGAAATCCGGCTCGCTCAGGCACGTCCAACCATTCGATAGCTGTAGTTGCTGTCCTATGGCCGTCAACCTGCGAACGGCCAACGTCCAGGTAAAAATGGCCGCTTTCACGTCGACGCGTCAACAGGCCCTGCGTTTCGAGATCGCCGACAATTCTAGCAATGCCCGACCTCGACCGGACGCCCATGTGCCGGGCGATCACTTGATAAGACGGACGATAGCCGTGCGAATCTATGTATCGCGTGATAAAGTCGAGCACCTCACGCTGCCGCTGGGTCTGTGCGTGCATCAGGCAGATTGTAATACGCGCATCAGGTGGTGCCCAAGCGGAGTTGGCAAAACCGGCCAACCGATTTGTTATAATCAGAGAAAATAGGGAGGCGCGTATTTCTACAAACACGGTCAGCGGATTTGTTAAGGGCCTGAAGCATAATCAGCTTAAGCGCATCGAAAAACTAGGCACGCGGCGAGTGCCTGCCGATACGATAGTTTCGCCTGAACTGGCTCGTCAAATGACCGAGATCTCAAACGAGACAGGCCGGCAAATAGGCGTGCTTATCAACCGTAAAGGCCAGATCGAACATGTTATGGTCGGTACTGCAAAGCAGATCGATCTGCCGGATTTTGGACGTTCGCGTGTGTCGGAAGACCGTTTTCGCGGGCTGCGGTGCGTTCATACCCATCTGCAGGGCGAAAAGCTGACCCAGGACGATCTTACCGACCTTGCGTTGCTGCGGCTCGACCTGATGTCGATCATACAGGTTGAGAAGCAATCCGGGCTGCCAGGCCTCGTTTATTCGGCACATCTGTTGCCGACAGCTGCCGAGACGCTCGAGACAGAGGCACAATCACTGCCGTATGGCTATCTGGAGCCGCAGATCCCGGCACAGCTCGATACCGATTTTATCTCGCTGATCAACTCGCTCGAGGACGAAATGGCCCGCATTCGTCTTACGGCGCGAAACCGTCCGACAGGGCGCGACCGTGCGATACTTGTAGCCGTTACAACGGGCGATACCGAGGAAGCGGGCGAGTCACTGGCCGAACTGCAGGAACTCGCGACATCGGCCGATGTTGTGGTGCTCGATACCATCATCCAGCGACGTCCCAAGATCGACCCGAAAACTGTTTTGGGAAAGGGCAAACTCGACGATCTGCTGATACGGTCGATGCGTCTGGGCGCGGACATCCTCGTCTTTGACACCGAGCTGTCGCCTGCCCAGGTCCGATCGCTGAGCGACGCCACCGAACTTAAAGTCATCGACCGCCCCCAACTCATCCTCGATATTTTTGCTCAGCGGGCACAGAGCAGGGAAGGCAAGGTGCAGGTGGAACTCGCACAGCTTAAATATCTTCTCCCGCGTCTGGTGGTCGGGCAGAATTCTGCATTTTCGCGTCTGGCCGGCGGTATTGGCGGCCGCGGACCGGGTGAAACAAAGCTCGAAACTGACCGTCGCCGCGTTCGCGACCGAATAGCCCAGCTTGAAAAGCAGGTAGATAATCTCGGCCGTCAGCGTCAGGAACGCCGCAAGATCCGTGTTCAGAAGCATCTGCCGATAATTTCCCTTGTGGGGTATACCAATGCCGGCAAATCGACGCTTCTAAATTCGTTGACACAAAGTGACGTATATGCCGAAAAAAAGATGTTTGCCACGCTCGACCCCACGTCGAGGCGACTGAGACTGCCTTATGATCAGGAAGTTATCATAAACGATACGGTTGGGTTTATTCGCGATCTTCCGGACGCTCTGGTATCGGCGTTTCGGGCGACCTTGGAGGAAATCGCCGACAGTGACCTACTGGTCCATGTGGTGGATGCCGCTAACCCGAGAGTCCTGCAGCAAATCGGATCGGTCAGCAAGATCGTACAGGACCTGAAGTTTAACGAGATACCGCAGGTAATAGTCCTTAACAAATCTGACCTTGTCGACGCGGAAACTATCGCCAATATTCAGCGGCATATTTTCCTGGATAATAAGAGTCAGGGGGTTGCGGTTTCGGCCCTGAATCGTGAGACCCTGGGGCCCATGATTGACGCTATCGGTAAGCTGATAACAATGCCTGAGGATGAACATATGGTATTAAAGACACATTCCGCGTAGAATAGGTTCATCCGTACAAACTAGAAAAATGAGCAAACGCATTCAGGACATGAAGTCGCCGGCCTCCCGGTGGCGAGACAAAAGCCTCGCGAGGATCACTGGCTTCCTCGGGAAAATGTCCGAGGCTCAACAGTTTTGGATAGGGTTCGCTTTATTCTGCATCATTACAGCGGTCCTGATCCATAATCCTTTCTGGCGATCGTCTGGCGAGATCTCGTACAAGGAAGGGGACATTTCCCGGGCCAGTATCATTTCACCGGCCGATGTTGAATTCACAGACGATGCCGAGACCGAAAGGCTGCGGGCCGAGGCCCGCGAAGGTGTTCGGCCTATATTCCGGTTCGAATCAAATAAACCCGAGCAGGCCGTCCAGCGGTTTCTTTCTTCCTGGGAAAAGCTGCAAAGACACTCGGATTCCGATTCCAATACTCGGGATGATAACGCTGATTCGCGGTCGGAAACCCACTGGGCCGGCGCGGGAGGCCCCGAGGTAGGAGCGATCCTCGCGGCACGGACATTCAGCCGAAACGAACTCGATGCGGTCCAGAGTGCTCTTCGTGAGGCATCCGAAGGGTATATTTTTGACAATTCGGATCGGCAGTATTTCCAGAATGAAGTTTTCGTTTTCGATCGAGCCCGGCCGAACATCAGAACAACCGTTTCCATGCCCGAGAGTAATTGGACGGCTCTCTCAGTAGCCCGCGAAGGGCTGAAACAGCGGTTGGGATCGATACGAAGCTTCTCACGTGCAGAGGCCGAATCGTTTTATACAGCGACTGAGATATTGGTCGAACCCAGCGTTACATACGATAGCGTTGCTACCGAAGGGGCAAAACAGGCCGCGGCAGAAAGTATTGAACCGGTTACCATCTCGCTCAGACGCGGTCAGAGGATCGTGAATGAAGGCGACATTATTACGCCCCCCATACTCAATCGGATAACGGCTCTTAACAGTTACGGGACGACAACGCGGCAGCTAAATCGCTTTATTGGCATATTGATGTTTGTGACGGGCCTATTTTGGCTTGCATGGAAGTTTATACAGAATCGCGGTGTGCTTCCACGGCTCGCGTTGTCCCCGCGAAAGGCTTTTGCCTTGCTGGGGTTTGTGATCGTCATTCAAACGGCGGTTACCCTCATATTCTTTCGTTTGGCGGAATTTACGGCGATACAAAACGTAAGAGCGCCGTTAAATGACCCGATGATATGGTCTTTAGCTGTGCCGTTTGCGACCGCGAGCCTATTAATGACGCTGCTCGCCGACCGGCCAACTGCACTGTTTACGGGCGTTTTTGCCTCGCTTCTTGCCGGCTTCTCGGCACCGAGGGGATTGGAATTTGCGATTTTTTCGGCACTGGTTTCAGCCGTGGCCGTTTATGGTATCAGCAGCTACCGCAGCCGGCAGACAGTGACGATCGCGGGCGGACTGGTCGGAGTTGCCGGGGCGATAATGTCGCTCGCTTTGATCGCTTTTACTCAGCAGCCGATAGTGTTAAATACGGTGCTGCTTGCCTTTGCTTGTGGCCTCGCCGGAGGTCTTATAACGGCCGCCCTGACGGCAGTGGCGTTGCCGGTATGTGAGACGTTTTTTGGTATACTTACCGATGTTAAGCTGCTCGAGCTGTCTAACGCCGACCTGCCTGTGCTCGGACAGTTGGCCCTTCGTGCTCCGGGTACTAACCAGCATTCCCACGCAGTCGGTCAGCTTGCCGAAGAAGCCTGTCGAGTTGTGGGCGGCAACGGCCTGCTGGCACGGATCGGTGCCCTCTATCATGACATCGGAAAGACAGCCGCGCCGGAACACTTCGTCGAGAACCAGATGAAGAAAAACCCGCACGATCGCCTCAAACCTACCCAGAGTGCGAAGATAATTATCAGCCACGTCACCTACGGCACAAAATTGGCTCGAGAGATGGGTCTGCCTCAGAGGATCATCGATTTTATTCCGCAGCATCACGGCACGAGGACGCTGCATTATTTTCTTAAGAAGGCCCAGGCTGAGGCACGTGACGAGGACGAGATATCCGAAAACGATTTTCGTTATCCGGGGCCAAAACCCCAGTTTAAGGAATCAGCGGTGATGATGATCGCTGACAGCTGCGAGGCCGCGGCCCGGTCGCTGACGGAACCCACGCCTGAAAATATCCGGTTTATCGTCACCAAGATCATCGACGCCATAATCAGTGACGACCAGCTTGACGAATGCGACCTAACGCTTCGTGAGCTGACGCAGATCCGCGAATCGATGATCAAGTCCCTGATTGCGATCTATCATTCGAGGGTTGATTATCCCGGTTACGTGCCGCCTTCATCGGGACAGTTCAAATTTGCCGACACCGGCGAAGAGCCGATCACAGGTGCGAAATATTCAAATCCGTCCGAGATACCTATCAGTAAAGGCGGCGAGGTCGAGGATGAAGCTATCGACCGGACCTACGAGCCGCGGCGTGAGGATGCAAAAGGCAGCGGAGGCGGCAGGTAAAAAGCGGGTTAGAATTTGCTTAACAATTTGTCGTAAGTCACACGCAAATCTTCGGGGATGTTTCTGGCCTCGCCGATCGTCGTCATAAAATTAACATCGCCGGACCAGCGGGGAAGTATGTGCATGTGAAGATGCTCGGCGATGCCCGCCCCGGCCGACTTGCCAAGATTCATTCCGATATTAAAACCTTCAGGAGAATAGATCTCAGCAAGGGCCGACTGTGAGGCTTTTGTCAGGTCCATCATTTCGGTCGACGTCCGATCATCCGTTTTATCGAGTAACGCGACGTGTTCGTAGGGAACTATAAGAAGGTGGCCCGCGGCGTAAGGGTAAATATTGAGGACCACGAAATTATGCTCGGCCCGCTTAAGGATAAAATTTTGCTCATCGCGGGTCGTATCTCCGGCCAAATTACAAAAGACGCAGCCCGAATCCACATCCGGTCGTGCGCCCTTCATATATTCGTAACGCCACGGACTAAACAAAACATCCATGACCCAACCCTCTTAGCTAGTTTTATTGATCAGCTCTTTCAGTTCCTTTCCAGGTTTGAAATAGGCCACTCGCTTGGCCGGAATATCCACCGCTTCGCCGGTTTTTGGATTGCGGCCCTTTCGAGAATTTCGCTGGCGGACCCGGAAACTGCCAAAGCCTCGCAGCTCGATCTTCTCGCCTTTATTTAATGTGCCCGTGATGCTGTCAAAAATGATCTCTACCAATTGTTCTGCGTCCTTTTTCGTCATGTCCGCCTCTTGGGCGACCCTTTCGACTAAATCAGCTTTTGTCATTCTCTTTTTCGCTCTCTAGTGAACTCGTATATCCAAGCGTTTTTCGGTTTACGCCGATTTCTGATCCGTTTCCTCGGCTTCTTCTGCAGAAGCATCGCCGGCAGCTTCAGTTTCGTCCGTTGCCGAACCTTCAGGAGTAGGAGTGCTTTCTGTTTTCTCAGGGGTAGGCTTGTCGACAGAGCCGGTTTCAGCTTCGGGCTGTTCATCTGTTTCTGCTGTCGAAGCTTCCGGTGCTGTCTCAGTAGCTGCGTCGCTTTTTGCCGGGACGTCGACTTCAGTCTCGTCGGTTGCCGAAGGGGTCCCTGATTCAGCCTCCGCAGAAGCGGATTCATCCTTCGGAGCGGTATCTGTCTCAACTACTTCTTCGGGAGTCTCATCCGCTGCAGGTGCAGGGTCTGTCTCAGCCTCTGCAGGAGCCACTTCAGCCGTCGGGGCGGTGTCCGCCTCAGCTTCTGCTGGAGCTTCGTCCGCAGTCGGAGCCGTAACAGCCTCAGCTTCCACCGATGCATCTGCGATCGCTGCGGGTTCTTCGGTACGGGCTTCGGGTGTAGCGGCTTCTTCAGCGGTCAGTGCCTCAGCCGCAGGAGTCTCCTCCTGTTGAGTCGCTTCTACCGCCGGTGTGTCTTCAGATGCTTCCTCAGCAGTCTCGGCCGCGGGCTGGTCGCCCTTGGCAGCATCCGCCTGAACTGCCTCCGCCGGAGTTGCTTCTTCAGCGGCGGGGGCCGCGGCAGCCTCGGCTTCACGGGCTGCAAACTCTTCAGCACGGGCCTGTTTAGCAGCCTTCTTTTCCTTTTTCTTTTCTTCGGCGTCCTGCTTTGGATCGGTTTGCTCAACAGCATCGCCGCCCAATCTCAGCTTTGCCAATTCGCCAAGCGAAGCCATGCCGCCTTTCGCCTCGGTCGAGTACATTTTTGTATCGACAACGGGCTCGTCTTCCTTGCCAACCGCACGGTGCGAAAGCCCGATCTTCTGGTCAGCAGCCTCGATCCGGAGAATCTTGAAGTCCATTTCCTGTCCGAGTTCGGCTACCGATTCGGCACGGTCGACTCGCTCGTCGGAGAGTTCAGAGATGTGGCAAAGCCCCTCGAGTCCCTCACCTAGCTCGACGAATACACCGAAGTTAGTAAATCTCGAAACCTTTCCCTTGACGACCATTCCTGGTCGATGCGTGGCGACAAAGCCTTCCCAAGCACTCGGCGTGAGATCTTTCATCGAAAGCGAAAGGCGTTGGCCGCGCTTGTCGATGCTGGTAACGATCGCCTCGACCTCCTGGTCCTTTTTCAGAACATCCTTGGGATGCTTGATCTTCTTGGCCCAGGAGATATCCGAAACATGAACGAGGCCGTCGATACCCTCTTCGAGTTCGACAAAGGCTCCGAAATCGGTGAGATTGCGGACGCGGCCCATAACCTTGGCTCCGATAGGGTATTTGATATCGACCATGTCCCAGGGATTTTCCTGAAACTGCTTCATGCCGAGGCTGATACGCTTTTCTACCGTATCGACGCCGAGCACCTGCACATCGACTTCCTGGCCTTTGTGAAACATCCGTTTGGGGCTCTGCGAACGGCGTGACCAGGAAATTTCCGAAACGTGGACAAGGCCCTCGACACCGGGTTCGAGCTCAACAAAGACGCCATACTCGGTTACCGACGAAACGGTTCCCTTGATCTTAGTATTGACCGGGTAAACCTCGACCACGGTTGACCATGGATCGGGCAGCAGCTGTTTGAAGCCCAGTGAAACCTTTTCCTTTTCGCGGTCCAGCTTTAGCACCTTCACCTGGATGTTATCTGCGACCTGAAATTGATCGGCAGGGTGATGGATGCGGCCCCATGACATATCCGTCACGTGCAGCAATCCGTCGATACCGCCGATGTCGACAAATGCACCATATTCGGTAAGGTTCTTGATCACACCGTCGACCACAAAGCCGACATCGATCTTGTCGAGGGTTTCGGCTTTCTGAATATTTACAACTTCGTCAGTGATCACTTTCCGTGAAAGAACGATGTTGTTGCGGCGGCGGCTAAATTTAATGATCTTTGCCTCGATGTCCTGGCCGATATAACTATCAAGGCCGCGGACAGGACGCGAATCGATCTGGGAACCCGGCAGAAACGCCTCTATGCCGTTGAGATCAATGCGGAGCCCGCCCTTTGTCTTATCAACGACGCGGCCGGTTACCGGGGTTTCCGATTGGAAAGCGGCTTCGATCTCATCCCACACCTTGCGGCCGAGGGCGTCGTGACGCGAAAGCTGCGGAGCTCCCTCGCCCGAATGGATGTTGCGGATGACAACCTCGACGGTTTCGCCGACCGTTGCCATCATCTGGCCATCGGGGCTGGTAAACTCCTCGGGCGGAACAAACCCCTCGGACTTGTAACCGAAATCAATAAGCACACCTCGGTCGGTGATGCCTACGACTGTGCCTGTCACCAATTCGCCCGAGTGGAACACCGTCTGTTCCTGTTCAAACTGTTCGAGGATCGCACCGAAATCGATATCATTTGACGCCTGAGCTTCTTCAGCGGGCTGGCTGTCAGGCGCGGGCGGCGAAGCAGGCTGCTGAGGCTGGCTCTCCTCGACTGGTGGAGATGCGGCCTCTGACGCTGGCGGTGCCTGTGTGTCGGATTCGGCCACAGGGTTCGCGTCAGCCGGGCTATTCTGCGCTTCAGTCTCGATCGAGGCTGGCGTCGGAGTCTCCGGTGCTTTTTCGGGAGCAGTCTGAGCCTGTGCGGCGGATGCTGCGTTCTCGGTGGGCGGTTTGGTTTCGGTGGCATTGGCCTCGGCCGCTGCTGTTATTGTTTCTGTTTGTTCACTCGCTGTTTTCTCGATCGTTGGCGATTCTTCAGCGTCCTGGGTTACCTGGTTTGTCATTTACGGCTGTTCAACTTCCTTTCTTTAATTACTATATTTCTACGTTTTACCATTATGAGTCGGAACGAATAAGACGACCGGGATCGGAGCAAGCCAGCGATCTCGAAAGCAGATGCTTGGCCCGGCAATGATATTGCCAGTGTTTTCTACCGTTCCGCTCAGAGTGGTAATAGTAAAATCTACACGTCCGGGCACTTTTCTGTCAAGACAAAAACGGTGAAAATCCTTGAAATATAAACATTTGAACGATTATCGGCCGCGCTTTAGAAGCCGTTGTCCAGGCTTAGACAACGGCTTCTTTTGAAGATCAAGATTAACGTCTGGAATCTATATAGCTAACCGCGGGTGATGAAATCTGAGACCGTGCCGACGCCGCTTGTCTTTTCCATTTCCTCACGACTCGAGGTTGTCGTGTTTTGAATGCCCGCCAGACGCAAGCGGAACTCATCCGGATTAGTCGAACCCCTCAATGCTTCGTCGAGCTTAACAAGCCCCGATTGATAGAGATAAAAGAGCGACTGGTCAAATGTCTGCATGCCATATTGCGACGTGCCGGCGGCGATCGCGTCACGGATGCTGGCCGTTTTGTCTTCGTGCAGAATGTAATCGCGAATGAGCGGGGTTGAGATCAGGACCTCAACGGCCGGAATTCGGCTGTTGCCCTTGGCAGATTTCATCAGGCGTTGGGAAACGACCGCCTTTAATAATCCGGCGAGCTGCATCCGGATCGCCTTTTGCTGATAGGGCGGAAATGCTGAAATTATTCTGGTTAGAGTCTCCGGAGCGTCGAGGGTGTGAAGCGTTGAAAGCACCAAATGGCCGGTTTCGGCGGCGACGAGGGCCGTCTCGATAGTTTCCAGGTCGCGCATTTCGCCAACCAGGATGACATCGGGATCCTGGCGAAGCGAACCACGGAGTGCTTCGGCAAAATTCCGTGTGTCGACATCCACCTCGCGCTGGGTTACGAAAGATTTCTTGTCCTTATGAAGAAATTCGATCGGGTCTTCGATCGTGACGATGTGACAATTTCGTGTCTGATTTATATGGTCAACTATCGCCGAAAGCGTGGTTGATTTGCCCGAACCGGTCGTGCCGGTTACCAGGATAAGTCCGCGATTTTGGTCGGCAATATCGGTAAGAATAGGCGGCAGGCCAAGCTCGGTAAAGGTCTTTACGGTGTCGGAAATGACACGGGCGACAATGCCGATCGAGTTTCGCTGCTGAAAAATGTTTACGCGGAATCGGCCGAGCCCCTGAACCCCATAACCGATATCTACCTCATACGCCTCTTTAAAATGCTGCTTTTGACGGTTAGACATCATCGAAAACGCCATTTCGAGGGTTTCGTCCTGGGTCATTCGCGAGACGCCTGACAGCGGTTTCAATTCGCCCGTTACACGTATCACGGGATACGAGCCGGCACGCAGATGGAGGTCGGACGCACCGAAGCTGATCGCCATTCGCAAAAGATCATCAATTCGGGTCGCCATAATTATTTTAGTACCTTGGTATCCTGGCCGGGATAGGAAAAGCGAGATCTCGCGGGTGGGCCGACACTTACAGACGTAAGTTTAACGTCTATCAACATAAGAGGTCAATGCTTTTCTTCCGCCGTGCAGTTAGCACATCATTGTTCCAGTTGAAGTCGCAGAGGAATGAGTCTGCTCTGCGTGCTCTCCGCTATTCGGAGGCAACAATGTACGGTTATAGGTTCACCAGGGGTTGAATGCGGGGTCACATGCGGGTCCGAACGGTGACCGCAGCAGAAACCAAAACCAGGACGCAAGATACTTCGGCCACGGGACGAAAACACCCGGCCCCGGGACAAAAATACTTGACCGTCGAACCAAAATACTCGGCCACTGGACAAAAATACTCGGCCGTCGAACAAAAATACTCGACCGTCGAACAAAAATACTCGGCCACGGAACAAAAATACTCGGCCACGGAACAAGAATACTCGGCCGCCGGACAAAAATACTCGGCCACCGTACCAAAATACTCGGCCGTCGGACGAAAATACTCGGGACCCGAGCCAGATTTACCCGATGTCATTCAGAAGGACTGTTGAGTCATTCCGAGGGACTTTTCCGCGACTTATGAGAACTTTTCTGTCATTTATGAGAACTTTTATGTCGTCCGATAAACTTCTGAGTCATTTATGAGAACTTTTATGTCGCACGATATTTTTCTGAGTCACTCAGGAGAACTTTTATGTCGTCCGAAATTCTTCTGAGTCATTCAGGAGAACTTTTATGTCCCACGATATTCATCTGAGCCGCTCAGAAGAACTTTTATGTCGCACGATATTTTTTTAAGTCACTCGGGAGAACTTTTCTTTCACACGGTTTTGCACCGCACGACCTATTAGGACTCGGAAATGATCAATGAAAACTCAGATAGGATCTCGAAGCACTTTTTCAGCTGGGAATGTTCAATTCGTCGCGGACCGACTCAAAAACCTTCTTCGTATATCTTTCTGCTTCAAAACTCCCTATGAAGTCTTCTTAAATCAGCCTGTTGCTCTTAATACTTGGATTCGCGTTACGCCACTTTTTTGTTGTATAAATGCTGCTGAAAATCGATAAATGTTGAGCGGATGTGCGGGACTTCGCCGAGGGCTTCCACACCGTCGTGGACCGAATGATATTTGAGTTCGAGCAGGTTGGGTAGTTTCGCTTCGTCGAGTTCGTCGACGCCCGATTCAACGTATTTTGATAAAACAAAATCGAGAAATTCTCGCTGCGGCCTTTCGAGCAGGGCAAAGATATTCGACCTGGCGCCGTCTGCACGTTCCGATCGAGTTATCGGCGGACGGGCGTAGGCGACATATTCGAGCACGTCGAAAATGTCGCTCTTCTCGGCGTCGATCAGCCTTTGCATTTCACGCAGATGTTCACGACCAAAACCGGCATCTTGAAGACGGTTCAGCAATTCGTTTCTGGTGCTCGGCTTTGACCAAATTTCGCGTAAATGGTCCTCATCGCGAAATAGATCGGGCAATACGCCAAACAGTTTTTCCAGAAATTGCTCGGCCGACATAGGATTTCCGTTTCCGTCAAGAAACGATGTCGATGTCATGTGTTGGATTTGGCGTTCTTTGCCGTCTGCCAATCTTATCTTTACCTTCTTTTTGCACTTACATGGCCGCAGGCCGCATTTCTCGCACGGTTCGGGCGGCTCCTTTTCGCAAATACATTTCTTCTCACCGCAGACCGGACACGGCTTCTTTACCTTTGGCGGGCATTCGCAGGGCGACAGGCCGCATTCGTCGCATATTTCCAATATCGGTTCGCCATCCCATTCGGGGTCAAGGAAGTTGTGATAGGCGTCGACAAAATCGTAAATGGTGAAATAATCCTTACCGTCAAACAGCCGCGTTCCGCGTCCGATGATCTGCTTGAATTCGATCATCGAATTCACGGGCCGCATCAGGACTATATTTCTTACGTTTCGCGCGTCCACGCCCGTCGAGAGCTTTTGCGATGTGGTCAAAACGGTCGGTAACATCTTTTCGTTGTCTTGAAATTCCCGAAGATATTGCTCTCCCTGACCGCCATCATCGGATGCGACCCGGACACAATAAAATGGGTCTTTACTGTCCGCAGTTTGATTGATCAGGTCGCGGAGCAGAGCGGCGTGAGCCTGTGTCGCTCCAAAGACGAGCGATTTTTCGTTCTGGTTCGCCTCGCCAAGGAATATCTCGACACGCTTCTTTTCACGGGCGACGATCTCGATGGTGCGGTTAAAATCCTTTTCCTCGTATTTCTTCTTTGCTTCGGGCTCGCCTTCCAAAACAATGTCGTCGGGCGTCCATACGTATTCATCCAGCGTGGTCTTTATCCTGCGGACCTTGAAAGGTGTCAGAAACCCGTCGGCGATGCCGTCTTTTAGCGAATAGGTATAAACAGGTTCGCCGAAATAGCGATGTATCGACGTTATCTTTTCTCTTCGGAGTTGCCGTCAGGCCAAGCTGAACGGCGGGCTTGAAATAATCCATTATCGAACGCCAGTTGCTTTCGTCGTTGGCTCCGCCGCGATGACATTCGTCTATGATTATCAGGTCAAAGAAATCCGCGGGGTAATCGCCAAAGTATGGCGAATCGCCCGGGCCGCTCATGAATGACTGGAAGATAGTGAAAAAAATACTGCCGTTCGTCGGCACGCGGTCATTGCGGCGAATTGAATCCGGACGGATGCGAACCAAAGCATCTTCGCTGAAAGCCGAGAATGCGTTGAAAGCCTGGTTAGCGAGAATGTTTCTGTCGGCGAGGAAAAGTATTCGGGGCCTACTTGAACCGTCGCGTTGCAGATTCCAGCGGGTTTGAAAAAGTTTCCACGCGATCTGGAAAGCGATAAAGGTCTTTCCCGTTCCGGTCGCGAGCGTCAGCAAAACGCGCTGTTTACCGTCGGCGATGGCCTCCATCGTCTTGTTGACGGCGATCTCCTGATAGTATCTTGCTTGTTTTGTTCCGCCGACATCTTCAAACGGCACCGAGTCAAATTTCTTCTGCCATTCGGTCACGTCGCCAAAGCAGCGGTTCCAAAGTTCCTCCGGCGTCGGGAAGGCGGGAACCGTTCCTTCGCGTCCCGCTCCCATTTCTATCTCATATATCTCGCGGCCGTTCGCGGCGTAGGCAAACTTAAGCTCAAGCTTCTGTGAATAGAGCTTTGCCTGCATCACGCCTTCGGCAACTTCCGTTTCGTCGGATTTGGCTTCGATCGCGGCGAGCTTCCGGTTTTTGTATTCGAGAATAAAGTCTGCCCAGAGCGGTTTTGTGCGGATCCCTCCGGCCTGTATCTTGCCCACCGTGATCTGCGCACTCTGTTCCCGCAAAATACGCGAGCCATTCTCTCCCCAGCCGCTCGCCCTGAGCTGCGGTTCGATCAGTTCTGCTCTTGTATCGGCTTCATTCATTACTTTCTTTGTCGCAGAGCGACATTTCGACTGTAGCCGTGGCCATTCAGGCCACGGAAACCATGTTCATGATGTATGCGTCGCGTCAGCGACGCACGAATCATCCGAACAAATATCGTTCATCGTATTCGATCTCGTGCAGCGTCAACAATTCAATGTATTCTTCCTCGAATGTCTGTTTCTCATGATGTTTCCGTTGGTTTTTGATGTATTCCACAACTTTCGATGCATGTGATTTACAGACTGAAAAAACACCAAATCCATCCTGCCATGCGAAATTATTCAGGTGTTGAAATTCGTTATGAATCCAATGCGACGAACCGCCTTTTATCCATTGCGCGATCTGACTTGGAGCGATCGACGGTGGCGAGCTCGTTAACACATGAGCATGATTGTCGATTCCGCCGACTTGTACAGCAGTTAAATTATGTTTCCGCGCTATCCCGCCGATATATGCCCACACTCGCTCTTCGATATCAGGCGTGATGAGATCAACGCGATTCTTTGTACTGAAAACGATGTGGTTGTAACAATGTGAATATGTGTTTGCCATGATATTCATGCGGTCGCTGACGCGACGCGGATCATTTTTTCACATCCTACCGTGGGCTGAAGCACCACGGCTACATTCATGCCACCGCTACGCGGTGAAGAACGCGAACCATTCTCTCCCTAGCCGCTCGCTCTGAGCTGCGGTTCGATCAGTTCTGCTCTTGTGTCGGCTTCGTTCATTAATCGTATATTGGCGCGTCAGTTAGCAGTCGCCTAAAATCCGTCGCGACATACTTCTCAAATTGCGGCAATACATGCTCTTTTTGATCTCTAGCGCTCTTTCCGTTAAAGGTAATCGCACGCAGGCCTATATTTGATCCATTAAGGTTCTGCCGTGATTCCTTCAGAAATTCGGAGGACGACATTATCCAGATCTTGTCCATTCGCTCTGAATAGAATACAAACCAATAGTTCTCACGAGGTTCGTGCGTTAATGCGGCGAACAAACCCGCACTACCAAACTTGACCGTATTTGAACGTGCCTTTATCTGCACTTCTATGAATTTTCCGTCAGGCCTTTTGATAACCGCATCGATCGCGTCGTCGTCTACTAAAGGCAGATAGACATCAAGACCTTCCTTCAGCATTAGGCCGACAATGTAGAATTCAATCCTTTTGCCAAATGCCGCGCTACTCCTAAAAATGTTACTCATATAGTTCAATTCCAAAAACCTATCCGCTCGCCCTGAGCTGCGGTTCGATGAGTTCTGCTCTTGTGTCGGCTTCGTTCATTTTGAATCTTCGCCTACGGCAATGTCCTGAGAAAATCAAACAGTTCATTCCCGCCCGCATCCACGTCGGCGACCGTTAACTCTTCCGCAATAACTTTCGCCAACTGAGTCTTTGAAATGTCTTTACCGTTGTAGCCGTTTGGGTTACTCGCCAAATAAGCATCGACAATCTGATCCAGGGAATCGGCGGTATCGAACACAGATTGGAGAATTCGTTGCGGATAAAAATACTCAATTCCATTTTTTGGAAGTACGCAGACGTGATCATCGCCGAGCAACACTTTCCATTCACGAATCTCTGCGTCTCTATCGGGTTTGTCAACGACGACGAAGATCTTCTCCTTATAAACCGGTAACTGCTTATCCGCAAACCGAAGAAACTGCGTAATCGAGTTGTAGGCGTATCTAATATTTCCACTGCCACCGGATCCCTAAATCCCATACCTACCCTTGCCCAATAATTCTAGTATCCTCCTTTGGTAGGAATCGTCGGACGGCCCTTCGACAATCAATATCTGCTCCGGCAACATCAGCCCTGACAGCGTATTCCCGAGGAGCCGGAAGACAACATCCTGTAAATCTGTTGCCTGATTAATATTGATCTTCCCTGAGGTATTCCTCGAACATATGAAGTTGTTCTGTGGTGATTCGTGATCAAGAAAATGATGAGAATGGGTCGCAATGAATATCCTTTTATCAACCGACGCTTTTTCCTTCAATGCGTGAAACAGATACTTCTGAAGGACCGGCTCCAAACCCAGTTCGGGTTCATCGATGCAAAGGTAGTGAATACGTGGATCGAAGAGTTTTACGAAAATTTCAATCGTCGCGCGCATCCCGGAACCTTGCTTGGTGATAGAATGACCGTTTGATTTGAGAAACATTGGCGACGCATCATTTTCTGGATCTTCGCGTTCAAGGTAGATCGGGTTGGGGAAATATTTGTTGTACCAATCAAGTATTGGCTGACGCTCGACGTTCTTGAGCGCCATGAAATCCTGAAGAACTTGCAGGGGCTTGTCTATATTGTCTGAATCGGCCGTCTGGAAATTCTTCCAGTAGCTAGGATAGTTCTGCTGGTAGCTGGCTTCGTAGGCACCTTCGCCCTTTAACAGAGTTCGATTTACATCGACCTTGTATGATTCGTCCCGAAATGTTTTCGCAAGGCATCGAATGAAAGTCGACTTGCCCGAGTTATTCCCTCCAACGATTACTGTGAATATTCGATCCTGCTCGAACTCTATCGCGGCATTCTCAAATTGATCTTCTCTGTTTTCAATAACAATCATATCTGTTTGAAAGCTACCACTTGAGCCTCATGGGTGTGCCTTTTGAAAGACCTCAACATGTTCCACTAGCTTCTTCGCAAGCTCGTATAACCTGGCAAGATCAGGAAAAACGCTATAGCCGTGGGCTGCGTGGCTTGGTTGAATGTATTCAAACGCTTTCTCGTCCTTTTCGTACAACTTATTCGTGTCTGATAGAAACTGGCGTTCCTTACCGCTTAGGATTTGGTGCTTCGTATCCAAGGCATCGTACGAACTTACGATATTGTGTCCAAATTTCCCCCGAACATCTTCAACGCTCATTGAGTCAAGATGTAACGCTTTTAGCACCAGTTCGATCGCACGACACAAGAGAAAATACTTGACTGGCGAAAACGTCGGAGGATCGTAAGATTCAAAACAGGAAAGGTAATCACGCGCGGCGTACCTGAACGACACACGAGAAAAATTGATATGGCCAGTCTCGGCGTGAAGTACGTAATTAGTCATTAGTTAAGCCCGCCGTTGAAGGCCTTCTGGAGGATTGTCCTTTTCATTTCGTCCAACGCGTACAGCTTCTTTTCAAAAACCTTTTCGAGCATCTTGGATTTGCTAATGAGATTCTCCAACGCTGAAAGGTACTCAGACATTGCGTCATCAGGAGCAATTGGCAGTTTGAAGCGGCCCAATGCCTCGCCAGTGAAATGCTGAATTCCCGCACCGGTAAAACTCTTCCGGAGATTGCCGTTCTTGTCAGACAAGTAAAGGAAATAGACCAACCATCGGTTGTGCAGTGGGTTGTGAAACCTCACTCGATGCACGGCCTTCTGAAAAAATATTGGCTCATCTTGTTGCCATATCGCTGCGCGTCCTGGATAGCCACCCTCACAGATCAGAACATCCCCTTTAACTGCCGTATATTTTCCGGTTTCGCTTTCCAAGAATCGCATTTCCCCAATGTCTGATAAATCGAACTCAAACCATCGCACGGTTTGATTGCGAAGATATTTTTTCATCGTTCCCTGATTCTTGCGTTTGTCCAACATTTTGCCGAGGGAATGCTTCGCGATCTCACCTACACGCTTCGTCTGCCAATCGGGGCCGGGGTTGGAGAAGATGTTGTTTAGGTATGAGTCGAAGAGTTCGCGGGCGTTTTGGATGTTTTTTTCGGTGTTGGCTTTTGCCTTGTCTATGCAGGCGAACGCTTCGTCAAGGATCGCAACGATCCGCCTCTGCTCCTCGATCGGCGGGAGTGGGATTACAACCCGTCTCAGCTCGGCTTGCCGTATTCCTTGTGCCGTAGCCCCAGTTGCGCGGGAGAATAGGTCAGTGCGAACCAGTTCACATTGCAACGCGTAAAACAAGAATCGGCCGTACAATCGAGCCTTATCTGGTCGGAGCCCGAACAGGCGCTGTCCCAAACACCAATCCAAATTAGTGTCGATATAGGCGGGCTCGCCGAGTGGAGCCTCCGACGTCAGTAATACATCATCCGGCAACAACGGGGAATTCATCCACCTTCGAAAAGTGATTTGATCAACAAATCGTTGTTCGCCAATCCGAATATCAACTTTTCGCTTCTTAATATTTTTAGCCGAAATCACGCGGAATCCGAATGAGGTGAACTGAGAACCGAGCTTTTCAGGGGTAATACCTCTTCGGTCTATAAATTCGCAGACCTCCTCTAAGGCAGCAAAGGACCCGCCATTTTTCATACCAACGCCTCCACATTTTTTGAGAATGTGGGCGGTTTCGGCGTCGAGGCGGCGGATCTCTGCGAGGATGTCTTTTGGATCACGTAGAGCGGCCTCTTCGGCGCGGTTGGGGTTTTTGGCGGAAAGGTCGAATGTGTCTTTGTCGATGGCATCGATGCTGACGGTCCACGACTTTTCCGATTCAGCTTTGGTCTTTTGCAGTTCGACAAATTCGGCAAGGTCCGCGTCATTTAACGGATTGTTCTTGCCCAAACTGCGGCTGGGGTCGAGCTGGTAGTACCAGATGTTTTTTGTCGGCTTTCCTTTATCAAAAAAGAGCACGACAGTCCGCACACCGGCCCCGAGGAAGGTGCCTTGCGGCATATCGAGCACGGTATGCAGATCGCACGATTCGAGCAGCATCTTGCGCAGAGCTTTGGCGTCGCCGTTGGAAAGAAATGTGTTCTTGATAACAACGCCGCCGCGGCCTCCGGCCTTTAACATCTTGATAAAGTGCTGAGAAAGAGAAACGCCGTCTCGCCCGTCTGTATAGGGAAATTTTGCTTTACCTCGGAGCGTTCCTTTCCGCCGAACGGCGGATTTGCCAGAACGATGTTGTAACGGTCTTTTTCCTGATTGTCGGCAAGGTTCTCGGCAAGCGTGTTCGTGTGAATGATATTCGGCGCCTCGATCCCGTGAAGGATCATATTAATAATGCCGATTATGTAGGCGAGCGATTTCTTTTCCTTGCCAAAAAATGAGCGCTTTTGGAGCGTTTCGACATCGCTGGTCTCCAACTCGCGGCTCGTCCGCAGATAGTCGAACGCCTCGCAAAGAAATCCGGCACTGCCGCACGCTCCGTCATAAACGCGGTCGCCGATCTTTGGAGCAACGACTTTGACGATTGCTTTGATCAGCGGACGTGGCGTGTAGTATTCACCGCCGTTGCGCCCGGCATTGCCCATGTTCTTGATCTTGGTTTCGTAAGGATGGGACATCTCGTCCTTTTCTTCTTTAGAGCGAAATCTTAGTTGATCAACGTGTTCGATAACGTCCCGAAGCCCGTAGCCGTTCTGTATCTTGTTTTTTAACTCTGAAAAGATCTCGCCGATCTTGTATTCGATAGTGTCGGCACGCTCGGCAGAGGCTCGAAACTGCCTGAGATACGGGAATAGCTTTTGGTCGACGAACTCGATCAGATCGTCGCCGTTAAGTGCCTTGTGATGGTCGAGCTTGCCGTCGGAGGTTTTGGGCATGGCCCACGACTCCCACCGAAACTGCGGATCAAGAATCGGCTTATACTCCTTACCGGAGAGCTGCGCCGTGGTTTGTTTAGTGTTCTCGTAATCGGCGAGGTACTTGAGAAACAGTATCCAGGACGTTTGCTCGATGTAATCCAATTCAGTTGCGCATCCCGCATCTTTCCAAAGGACATCGTCAATATTCTTAAAGGCTTGTTCGAACATGTATCAGTTTACCGGCGAGATTGGGAAAACCACAGCATTCTATATCAAATGCAGGTTGAGACCAACTTCCGGCCGTCCGCCCGATCCGTTCGCTAAAACGAAGCGTGCATTAAGGCCGTTGTAACCGTCAGTTGGCTTGCTTGACCCTACTCTTTTTGAACTAGCGGCTTACATTAACCCGTCAGAAGCACAGCTATGACACACAAATCTTTTTAGCACACGACAGACATTTAGGACGGGCGCCGGGGCGGACCGTCGAAGCGATATTTTTCTGAGTCACTTTATGAAAACTTTTGTGTTGCCGAATGGAGATCTTCTGCCGCAACAGCAGGATTTGAATGACGAGGGCCCTAAGGTTGGGACGCGGGGCGCAGAAAACCGGCCGGAGAAGAAATATCTCCCGCCCATCGAGGGACACATTGGCCCCCCAACCAATGTGTCCCTGCATGCACCTCCCGGATATGGATCTAACTTTCGAGCGTTCCCCCTTGATTTCCGAGCGTCCCCTTGTTCTGCCCTAAGGTTGATCTTGAAACGAGAATACGTCACTGACCTTGAGGAATACTTGAGGTTGGCAATCAGCCAGTAGTTGCGGGGGGCGCACTGCCGCGTGATGAATCAATGTCAGTTCGCGTGATTCTCACATTCGTTTGGCCGAATGTTTTTTTGCGGATGTGACAGAGTTCACCAAACATGCCCCGAACCGGGTCATCCAGGCGTCACCATTGCGGCTAAATAAGATATTCGACACCCCGCGGTAAGAATCGTAGAATCATTCGTAATGAGTACCGTTGCGAAGATCGTTAAAGTTGAACCCCCATTTGCTATTCCCGGCGGGGAGATCATCGTTACATGTGAAGGTTTTCGAATGGAGCCTTCGTCCCTGGATGGATGCTATATCGAGGGAATGCAGTGCCGGATAGTTGCGGCGTCATCGACACGCATTCTTTGTATAGTTCCCGAGGATGTCGCGGGTTCTCACACGACGATCCAACTTGTCAGCCGCGGAACTGCCAGCGATACGCATCAGGTGGCCATCGGGAAAAAGCTCGCGGGGGAAATGCATATCGTTGCAAGCCCGGCAATAGATCCGTCGGATGATGCGATCATCCTGACTCGATCGGGCTCGCGCGGACAGCATTTGTCCGCCACGCTTTTTCGGCTCGATTCGGATGGTTACGTCGACGAAATGCCCGAGGCGATCCTCAATCCGACCGGCATCGCGTTCGACCGTGACGGGCAGATGTTCGTGACAAATCGTGCTCAGGGCGAGGTTTATTCCGTCGGACGTGACGGAACAGCGACCGTCTATGCAACCAATCTCGGGATCGCGACCGGCATAGCGTTCGACGCCGAGGGACTGATGTACATCGGTGACCGGACGGGGACGATATTCCGGGTTCGCGATTTTGCCGAGGTAGAGACCTTTACGGTAATGGACGCATCCGTCGCGGCATATCATCTGGCTTTCGGGCCCGAGGGCAGGCTGTTCCTGACCGCTCCCGGGCTCGCCAGTCACGATGCGGTCCACGTCATAGATAAAGAGGGATTTGACGAGGAATTTTTTCGCGGATTTGGACGGCCCCAGGGGCTGGCATTCGACATCTCGGGAAATCTTTACGTCGCCGCGTGTTACCAGGGGCGCCACGGCATAGTCCGGATCGCCTCAGACGGATCGTCCGCCGAACACTTTGTCGCCGGCAATAATATCGTCGGCCTTTGCTTTACACGAAAGGGCGAAATGATCGTGGCGACCGGCGACAGTGTCTACTCACTTGCGTGCGGGATAGAAGGAACACTATTGAATTAACCCGGCCTCGATCTCGTTATCGACCGAGATCTATCTACCCTTTCTCACCCCCTTTTTTCTCTATACTTCCTCATTAATTTGCTATATTATTCTGCTCTCAATTCTCAGCTATCGGGAGGACACGTAATGAGGTTAACGAGACGATCAGGGAAGATAGTTTTCCTTGCAACGCTGACCGTATTCATCGGCATGTTCCCATTTGCGTCTGAGTGCCTTGCTCAGAAGCCTGTTGGTGCTGCGCCAAAAGATCCGCTGGTCGGCCGCTGGAAGAGCGACGAAGCCGTCATAGAATTTCGATCGAACGGCAGGATCACGATCAATGACGAAGAATATGCCTATAAAGTAAAAAGTTCGGTGATAACTGTCACCGGCGAAGAAGGTTCGCTTGCGTTTCCGTTCGAACTTGACGGCGACACGCTGACTGTTGACGTGCAGGGCCGCGAAGTTATCTACAAACGAATGAAAACGGGCGGAACGGGTGGCATCACGACCGGCATTGCCCGCGAAAATACGGGAGAGCAAATCATTCCGGAGTTCGTTGGGAAGTGGTGTTATTTGTCGAGCCTGACCGGTTCGAATGCATACATGTCCAGTCGGTGCTTTGTGCTTCATCCGAACGGAACATACGAGTTCTCGGCCGAATCGTCATCGAGCGGCGCATACGGATCGACGGCCGGCCAGAGTTACGATTCGGGCCGATGGACCGCGACACGCACTACGCTAACTGCGTATTCGAATAAGAACGGAAAAATAGTTTACCCAATAGAGCTTCGGAATCATCCAAAGAACCGCGATCCCATGATAGTTGTTGACGGTGACGCATACGTGATCGCCGTTCAAAAACGGCCGTGGTGATCCAGGACGAATCGGTCGGTACATTATTCGTGTCGGGCTTCGGATTCTTGCTAATGGTATCCGATAGTAACTATCATTTTCTGATGAAGAAATATCTTGGGGCGGCGATCCTGGCGACGAGTGCTCTTGCAGGATGCAATTACAAACTCGATATTCCACTCGAGTATCCGACACCGCCGCCCCAGGCACAGGCTACCCCGGCACCCGCACTTACGCTCCGGACGGATCCTGAACTCGAAAACCAATTTGCGTCCATAGCCACCGATGCCAAGGGGGAGGTCGGGGTCGCCGCTGTCGTGATCGAGACGGGCGAAGCCGCGTTTTTGAACGGCGACGAGCGATTTCCCATGCAGAGCGTTTACAAACTGCCGATAGCAATGGCGGTCCTGGAGAAAGTAAAACGCGGGCAGCTCGGTTTGGATGAAAAGATCGGCGTAACCAAAGAAGATATGGTGCGCAAGGGAATGCGGAGCCCTTTGCGTGACGAAAATCCAAACGGCGGTGAGTTTACGATTCGCGAACTCATTCGACTATCGATGGTCGAGAGCGACGGCACGGCGAGCGACGTGCTCATGCGGGTCACGGGCGATGTGGGCGAGACGCAGGCATTTCTGACGAGGATCGGAATTTTTGAAATTAGAGTCGAGGACCCGGAAAAAGAGATCGGCCGTGACTGGAATGTTCAATATAGAAACTATGCAACGCCCGCGGCGGCGGTGGAACTGCTGAGATGGTTAAAGATATCTGCCGAAGCAGATCGAACAGATAATGCTGACATCGAAGAGGCACCGATGGCCATGCTGCTGAAGTTTATGTCGGAATCCAATACGGGGGCCGCAAGGATCAAAAGCCTCGTGCCGAACGGAACCGTGGCCCACAAGACCGGCACCTCTGGAACCCGAAACGGCTTGACCTCGGCAACGAATGACATCGGCCTCATTACCCTGCCGAACGGCAATCATATTGCCCTCGCCGTGTTTGTCTCAGACTCAACTGCAGATGAAAAAACACGCGAAGCGGTGATCGCAAGACTCGCAAAGGCCGCCTGGGACCGATGGTCTAAATAGGAAGCGAGAAGCTCCTGCACCATCCTTTTCCCGTACCTGTGATCGAAAAGGCCTTTGGCGGACACTCGGGGAAAATTTTGGGTATATAATAGGCGTGTCTCCGGGATCCGCCAGTCGAGGATCTTTCCAAACATCTTTTCCACGAGAGGAGGAAGAACTATGCGAAAGACCTGCATTCTATTTTTTACCGCAACATTTTTATTGATTGGGTTTGTATTTGTTATTGCTGACCATACGGTACCGACGGCAAGAGCCCAACAGGACGATCCGCCGAAAATGCCCGAGGTGATCGTACTGGGCCAGACCTCGAAACTAGGCAAGGTCACTTTTACTCACCTCAAGCATAACAGCGGGACCTATAACATTGACAAGATGTCGCCGATTGCATGTATATCATGTCACCACGTCGCACAGCCGGCGAGCGAAATCGAAAAGCACCCGCCACTTAAAACGGCGTGGCCAACCGATAGGACAACGACGCTGACGGCAGACCTATTTACAAAAGATCCAAAGGGTGCCGCTGTCGTGACCTGCGGGCAGTGTCATACACCGGCCGGAACCAAGCCGAAATTGCTCGACGCTATCCCCGAGATCAAGCATGAATCGAGTCCGGCGTTGATCTCGCTGAATAACCAACAGGCTTATCATCGTGCGTGCATCGGATGTCATGTCGAAGTCAAGAAGACCTTCGCCGCGTCGAAAGCGCCTACCGCGATGCAGTGTACGATGTGTCATAAGAAATAAAACGGAAAAAAGCCGCCGGTCGTTACTGACCCGCGGCTTTTTTGATCGTTGATCCGAATCACTGCTTTTCAGATTTCAGATCGGCGATCCGCTTTTCGAGGGCTGCGGTGCTGACCTTTTCGGCTTTGCCTACGACTACCGCCCGTTCTGCCGTGGCGATCGCCTCATCTCTTCGCCCGAGAGCCAGCAGGCTGCTCGATTTTCTCTGCAGACCCTGAAACGTCTCTTTCGCTTTGAGCTGCTCTTCGGCCGCTTTTAGCGAGATCTCGTACCATTTGGCGGCATCTTCCGCGGCTTTGTTTGTGTTTGCATAATTTGCGGCGTTAAAGGGAATTCCCCAGTCGTCCGATTTGGCGGACGCTACGGCCGCTCGAGCCCTTGCAAGCGTGGTCGCGACGACATCCTTTACTTCGACAGTAAAAGGTACCCGCACCTTCTCCCAACGCAGATTTACAGTGGCCGAATTGTCACTGGCCGGGTCGATCGTGAACGCCATCCACTCGTGGTTCTCGGTCACGGTTTCAGGCTTTGCCTTCACGCGAAGCACATCCATCTTAGGATCGTGACTGAAACTTCCCCATTGGCCCTCATCTTTGTTAAAAATTATTGTCCATTCGTCCTTGCCCGGAATGGTATGCAGGCTGTAGCCCCCAGCAGCGAGCGGCTGACCGTTGATCAGGACATCATCGGTTACGGAGAAAAGAGTGGCCTCGTTTGCTCCCGTACGCCATAGACGCCCGTATGGCACGATAGGCATGTTCGCGGGACGATTTCGACCGTCGTCGAGAGTACCTTCGCCCTGTGCGGCACCTGCCGGCGCATCACCCCAGATCGTGCGCCCTTTGACGCCCGGTCGATGATAAGTGATCCCAACGTAGGTAACACCGATAGCCTGCATAACACTAGCCTTCGGGCTCGGCCGCGGCAGCCTAAGCTGTGCATTCGAGATGTCAGCCGATGCGACTATAAATGAAAAGATTGCTGCGGAAACTAAAAATAAGCGTTTAAACGAGGTCATAATTAGAATTCTCCTTAAATGATCCAACAGATTAGTAAGAGATTTAGGCAAATTATGCCACGAGCGCGTTCTTTTTGCCATATTTGGCCGTACGATACGAATGCTCACGCGATCATGATTTCCCTTAAATGAGGTTAGATGCACACCAATTGGTATTGGTTTTTTCGGCAGTGGGTGAAAAGCTCAGCATAATCAAGTTCGAACTCGGGGCACGCCCTTCGCAATAGCCGCGGCGGAGGTATTGCATTTTATGAATACAAAAATAATCAACAGAACATTCAAGGGTTTGGGACTGGCACTCGCGATGGTTTTTAGCGTGGGCATTTTTGCCAACGTCAGCAGCGCCCAGAACAACGGTGATCGTCGCTATGACGATTATAATAATCAAAACCGGCAGTATGACGACCGGTATAACGACCGCAATCGCGGCGGAAGCAAAAGCGCCGAAAAGGCCTATAAAAAAGGCGTAAAAGATGGCATCAAGCAGGCCAGGCGTGACGCCCGCAGCGGGCAGCGTTCGAATAATCGAGCCATTTACGGCAATGGCGGTTACGGCAATAACAATAATGGCGGCATCTGGGGTGCGATAACAGGCCGCGGAAACAACGGCCGCGACCAGCAGGCATATCAGCAGGGTTTTCAACGCGGTTATCACGAAACGATGAACCAAATGCGAAATCGCCGCGGTAACAACAACCAACGCGGGCAGGGCCGGCCATTTTAACAGCAGGCTCTTAACACAAAGAAAAGAGGCCCTCCAAAAAGGCCTCTTTTCTTATGTCTATCGGTCTATGCTTAGCGAAGCACCGAAATACTGACAGACTTCGTCAAGGGATTGACCACGAATTTTAGTGAAACCCCCGATAAGGGAAGCGTTCCGCCTGACGTGCCTCCCGTACCTCCGGTGCTGCCGCCAGTCGATCCGGATGCTCCGCCTGACGTTCCGCTTCCGGCGGCTGAACCGCCTCCGGCATTCGCCGGGTCAGGCAAATGACCATTCACAACCGCGGTGAATTGGAACATCTCGGCCGCGGGATTCGTGAATCTCAAGCGTCGCGCACCAGACGTTTCGTTAGGATCGAGGCGCTGGTCCGCACCGATCTGAGCCGAATAATCAAACAGTGCCGGGCTCGAGACTCCGTTGCCTCCATTGTCGGCATTTTGGACCCTCACTGTACCGCTACCAGACGAAATCGATGTGATCGTAAATCCGATCGGTGAGAAGATGTTTGTGCCCTCGGAAATATTCTTCAGAGTCTGGTCAAACTCAAAGATGCCGTTGGCAAAAACGACAGTACCGCTGACAATGGATGCCTGGATAATTGATGTTACTTCGGCCGCGATGCGCCGGTCGACGATCACAGCTCTTACCGCACTTGCCGGTCCGTCAATAAGACCGCCCTCAACAGAGAAGAGGCCAACAGCCCGGTACTGATAGCTCCCGTTGCCACGTCCTGAAATGTCAAAATGTGTCTGAGAGCCCGGAACGTCAGCCAGGGTTGCCCATGTCGCACCGTTGTCGGACGATTTCTGCACGCGTATTTTCTGAGGCGCCGGTGAGCCTGAATAACTGAATGTAAGGCTGTAGTTTCCGTCGATATCGGTCGGCGGGTTGCCGGCTATCTCGCTGCCCTCAACACTCCCCATTACCGGGGCTACCGCGCCAGCGACCGTGGGCCGGGTAGCACGAAATTGGAAAGGCATCCTTAGCGTCTGCCCACCGTCGGCACGTGATGCCGTCACATACCATTCGATCTGCGTGGCATTTACCGGGACAGCCTCGCCATTGACGGTCAGGTTCACATTAAAGCTGGCCCATCCATTGACGGGCACCTCGACCTGCGAGATCGCTTCGCCATCGGCGTTAGAAAAGCTTACCGATACTCCCTCAGGCACGTTTCGGACGGCGCTCGAGCTTAACTGATATACGCCCGAACCTGAGCCCCCACGAACGTCGGAGATCGTCACCGCTTGTGACCTGGTAGTCGTCCCGATCACGCCCGCAGCCGCGACAGCACCGAAGCTGTGACTGCCGAGGAAATCAGGATTGCCCGGCGAGTTCTGGACAAAAACCCCATGGGTACGCTCTGTCGGCGATCCAGCGCTTGTGTCGATCTGGCCAACGCCCATCAGTGCCAATGTATTTGCTGCCGCAAACGCGTCTACGTGGCCAGCTCCCTGCTGATTTAAGGTCTGTGTGCCGTCAGCGACCGGTGAGCCGTCCGACTTGCGAAGGTTGGTCGACGTATTCATTATCGCGGCACGGACCATGGACGGGGTCCATGACGGGTTTTTTTGTTTTACAAGGGCAGCCACCCCAGCGGTCATAGGCGAACTCATCGACGTACCCGATACGGAAATGTATCCGGTGGGCTCGAACATATAGGCCGTGTTCGTGCCGACGCCGCCGACTCTGACCGTTGCCGAGAGGACCGAAACGCCCGGGGCCGTAACATCGGGTTTGATCATCCCGAAGCCATTCACGGCTCCCTTCGAGCTGAAATCAGCCATCTGCGGCTCAAACAGCAGCGATTTGCTCAAGCGAAGCTGTTTCTGCGAAATGGCACCAAATGCGGTCGAACCAATGGCGTTAAGTAGATATTCACCGTTCGCTTTGGACAACCCGACGACGGGAATGGCCGATTTGCGTACTGTCGCAGAGGTCAGTTCGCCGTCTACGTTATTGAAAATAACTACGGCTATAGCACCTTTGGCGAAAGCAAAGGCGGCCTTGTTCGAAAAAAGTCCGGTACCTGCCTGAACGGGTGATTCGGGAGGCGTATTTACCGTGCCGCCGCGAACTATGAGAGCGATCTTGCCCGCCACCGAGTCAGGAACTTGGTCCGGAGTTTCAGCGACGCCGCAATATACGTAGTTGTTTACGATATCCGCGGTAATTGGAGCGCCGCCATCGAGCGGGAAAACCTTCATATCTGCGCGGCCGCCAACCTCGTCTAGCCTGTTCGGGGCCGACCCGGGATCGATACTGGCTCCGACAGTAAGTACCCGCCTGCCTGATCCGGGCGAGCCGATCGTGCCTTCGCCGGTCGCGTTGGTGGCCGTCGGAGCTCCGCTGTTGCCTGCCGAGGCAACAACCACAGTTCCGGCCAGCGTCGCGTTGTCAGATGCAATGGCAGTTGAGGCATTCGGGTTATTTGAAGTATCACCGAGGCTCATATTGATAACGTGGGCCACCGGCTTCGGATATCCGGTCAGGGTGAACGGTTGGACCGCATCTTCGATAGCCATAATGATCGACGCGGCCTGTCCGGAACCGACGGTTGAGAGCACCTTGTATCCCATGATCCTCGCCTGTGGAGCGACGCCGTGGATCGAAACGTCGTCCGCTGTCAGCGGTAATCCATCGGGGCCGGGAGCTTTGGCGAAATAGCCGGCCGCGATGCCGGCAACGTGCGATCCGTGGCCAAAGTCGTCCGTTACCGCTCCAGCCGTGTAATTCATATAGTAAGTTACCTTTCGGTTGGCATTGGCCATGGCCGGACCGACGCCGAATTGAGGCGGGGTTGGATCGCCACCGAACATCGGATGCTGCCATTCAACACCCGTGTCGATGATCGCGATGTTCACGCCTTCACCGTGAACGCCTCCAGCCGGAAGTGAATCGCCCATCTTCACTTGCGGCGGGTTGCCATACAACGATGTGGCCCGCGTGTATTTGACACCATTGTCGAGATGAAGTTGGATAGGCGTATTTTCCTCAACCGACTTTACCTGGCTCATTCCCTCGATCAGTGGAACCGCACTTGCGGGCACCTGAAGTGTGACGCCGTTAAAAACATAATTGAAGCGGAATGCAATGTTTGCAGTTTCGCCATTCACCCCATTTGGGGCTTCAACGTTCGCGATATTGTAATCGACGCCTCGAGCACTTAGTTCGCTCAGAAAGGCGTCCTGGCCGGCAATGATGCTCTGACGATATGCTAGTTCGTCAAAGCTTTGGCCCGCCGCGATGGCGTTAGATTTGGCAACTACGACCGGTTCAGCTTCTAGCTGAACAATGACCGAACTCACCGCATTGCTGGCACCAGCCTTGAAATTGCTTTCAAATAGAAATGCTGCAGTCAGCAGCAACGCTGACAGACTTAATAGGGTTATCCCGTAGATAGATCTCTTCATCGACCGATTCCTCCTTTTTATTGGCTCCGAAACATCGTTGGAGTCTGCCTACACTATGAAAAGGAAGGGTTGAGGAATGGTTGAGCGCGGTTGAGCAAAAGTTGAGGATCAAGATCTTCATTCTGCGTTCTATCAGCAGTTCGCTGCCCGAAACGGTGTGCGTATCAGTTTTTGCAAGATGAATGATCTTTGTCGTTCTAGTTTTTATCTAGGAGGAGTCTGTCATGAGAAAACACCTATTTGGCCTCGCGATCTTTTTCACGGTAGTCGCAACTGCAGTGGCAATTTACGGATTTTTTAATATGCCGCCAATCCCTGTAATTCCAACTGTCGAAGACCGGCCCACTTGGCGTGATCGGCCAATGAAGTCCGTCGTAACGCGGGTTTTAACCGCGGAATATGACGAACGAACCGGAACCTTGGCGGCTGAGATCGAATTAAAGTGGTCCGATGCGGGGGCACCTCCTGAGAGGCTCGAATATCGCGTTTTCCTTACGGACGTAACACGTAGTCCTCATTGGGCGGTCGAATTAGATCTTATCCATAAACCGTTCTCGGATGCTCGTCGAATTGTTAAGCGAGTGACGTTCTTGCCAGGCGTCATCGCGGCGTTCAGTAATTTCGACAACATTTATATGTATGTCGAGGCCGACGAAGATGTAAGAAATCTGGCTAGCCACGAGGAACGCCGGTCAAAGGCCGTGTCGGTGCCCGTGTTGAAAGTTCACAATTAAATAATGCCGCAAGTTCTGTTTCCGAACCCGTTCTTCCCTTCATGATGGTTCGGTTTCCTAATTTTTAGTCCCAGTGGAGAAATAAAATGAAACAGCAAAAGATCTTCTCTTCCCGGTATTTTGCCGGCCTTTTGATTCTAACCAGCCTTATATTTTCAGCTTGCGGCGACGCGAGCCAGTCCCAGATCGCCAGTAGTAGCGCCAATAGATCAGGGTCAGCCCCTGCGATCAATGCTTCAAACGCAGACGCAAATGTAGCCGACTTGCGGCCTTACGAAGGCATGCGGATGGAGGGCAGCGAATCCGGCGAGCGGTACGCCGAGATAATCGAAAATCCATTCTTCGAAACCTCACGGGCTCCGCTTTCGACCTTTTCGATCGATGTTGATACCGCTGCGTATTCGAACATCCGGAGGTATTTGAACGACGGCCAAATGCCGCCGAAGGATGCGGTCCGGATCGAAGAAATGGTGAATTACTTTGACTACGCTTATCCGCAGCCGGTCGGTAATGTTCCTTTTTCGGTAAATACCGAGGTCGCTATCGCACCGTGGAACCCAAAGAACCGATTGATGAAAATCGGTTTACAGGGCAAAAAGGTTTCGCTCGACAACACGCCTGCGGCGAATCTCGTCTTTCTCGTGGATGTTTCAGGTTCGATGAATTCGCCGGACAAGCTTCTGCTAGTAAAAGACGGCCTGCGGATGATGGTAAATCAGCTTAAGCCGAACGACCGTATTGCGATCGCAGTTTACGCGGGTTCGAGCGGGCTCGTTCTTCCGTCAACCCCTGTCAGCCAGAAAGGCGAGATAATCGCCGCACTCGACCAGCTCGAGGCCGGCGGTTCGACCAACGGTGGAGAGGGAATACGGCTTGCTTACACGGTTGCCGCTAACAATTTTATCCGCGGCGGAAACAACCGCGTGATACTGGCGACCGACGGGGATTTCAACGTCGGGACGACAAGCGACGCCGAGTTGGTCCGCCTCGTCGAAGAAAAACGCAAAAGCGGCGTCTTTCTTTCTGTGCTCGGATTCGGTAAGGGAAACCTGAACGATTCGATGATGGAAAAGCTCTCGAACAAGGGAAATGGAAACTACGCATATATCGATTCGCGTGACGAGGCCCGCAAGGCGCTCGGCGAGCAGGTTGCCGGTACGCTTTACACCATCGCTAAGGATGTAAAGATTCAGGTCGAATTCAACCCGGCAAAGGTTGCCGGTTATCGCCTGATCGGTTACGAGAATCGGCTGCTGGCCGACCGCGATTTTAATGACGACACGAAAGACGCCGGCGAGATCGGCGCGGGACATTCTGTTACCGCACTTTACGAGATTGTTCCGGCTGGGCAAAAGGTCGATAACGGCGGGATCGAGCTGAAGTATTCGAAACTTGAACCAACGGGCACAAGTTTCGGGGGCGAGATGGCGACGGTGAAGCTCCGCTACAAGGAACCGGAGGGGGACATCAGCAAGCTACTTTCGATCGGCGTGATGGACAACGCGGTCGCGATCTTGGCGGCATCTGAAGATCTGCGATTTGCCGCGGCCGTCGCACAGTTCGGGTTGGTACTCCGCGATTCGCGGTACAAGGGAGATGCGAATTTCGCTTCGATCCGGTCGCTGGTATCAAACGCTCTGGGCGGCGATGCCCGCGAACGAAGAGCGGAATTTCTCGGCCTGATCAACAAAGCCGCATCGCTCAAAGGTAGAGGTTGAGCGATGAACTAGAAAGGAAAATGCCCTCCGCGTGATGCGGGGGGCATTATTTTGTGAGAATTATTCGTCATCGTCATGAGCCCTGACGCGGCCGGCCGCGACGGCCTCGTCGATGACCTTTTGGGCGAGGTTGCCGGGGATCGGGTCATAGTGCGAAAACTGCATATGATACGACCCGCGGGCCTGGGTGACGCTGTTCAGCTTTGATTGGTAATCGAGCATTTCCGAGAGCGGGACCTTGGCTTTGATCACCTGCTGTTTGCCTCGCATTTCCATGCCGGCAACGCGGCCTCGGCGGCTGTTTAGGTCACCCATGATATCGCCTGAAACTTCCTGCGGGGTGAAGACCTCGACGTCCATTATTGGCTCAAGCAGCGTCGGGCGGGCTTTTTCCATCGCGGCACGGAAAGCCTTGCGGCCGGCGGCGCGAAACGAATGTTCGTCAGAGTCGACCGAATGGTAACTGCCATCAATAAGCGTCACCTTAAAGTCGACGAGCGGATATCCCGCAACCGCACCATTCGTGGCGGCCTCGATGATCCCTTTTTCGATGGCCGGTCGGAAATTCTGCGGTACGGAACCGCCAAAGATCTTATCGACCCACTCGAATCCCGCACCGCGGTCGAGGGGCTCGAATATGCATTTGCAGTCGCCGAACTGCCCGCGTCCGCCGGATTGCTTTTTGTGACGTCCCTGGACCTCAACCTGCTGAGTGATCGTTTCCTTGTAAGGCACCTTGGGCGGATGGAGCGCGACCTCGACGTGGTATCGCTGGTCGAGCTTTTTCACAACGGTTTCGATATGAAGTTGGCCCGAACCTGAAAGGATAAATTCCTTAGTTTGCGGATCACGGTCGAAATGGAGGCTCGGGTCTTCCTCGAGGATCTTGTGAAGTGCGACCGAGATCTTGTCTTCGTCAGCACGCGATTTAGGTTCGATCGCAAAGGCGATGGCGGCCTCGGGATATTCGACCTTCGGGTAAACGATAGGGCTGGCCTTATCACACAAAGTGTCTCCGGTTTGAGTGTCCTTGAGTTTTACGACAGCAATTATGTCACCGGTTGAGGCTTCGTTGACCTTATCGAGGGTCTTCCCCGAAATAACGTGAAGGGCTCCGAGCCGTTCAGGGGCATCTCTCGTTGAGTTCAGGATAGTCGCGTCGGACGAAACTTTACCACTAACGACCTTCATAACGTTGATTCGGCCCGCAAAAGGATCCGCAATAGTCCGGAAAACGTATGCTGAAAATGGCTCATCGTTAGAATATTTGCGGGTGATACGATCGCCGGCCATCTCATTGTCGGTAAAGCCATATTCTGACTCGTGCGTGGCCGGGTTCGGAGCAAACTCGACGATATGGTCGAGCAGGATCGATAGCCCTACAAGAGTGGTGGACGAAACTGCATACACCGGGCAGAGTTTGCTGCTGGCAATCGCTTTGGCAAGGTTGGGATAGATATCTTCTTCGTCGAGCGTGCCGTTGTCGAAGTATTTTTCCATCAGAGCGTCGTCTGATTCGGCAACGATCTCGATCAGGCGTTCACGGGTGCGTTCAAAAACATCCCGGCCCGGTTCGGGCAGCGGAATTTCTTTAGCCTTGCCGGCTTCGTCAAACTCGTACGCTTTCTGATGGACGACGTCAACGATGCCTTTGAAATCCGTTTCCGCACCGATCGGAAGCGTAAAGGGGACCACAGACCTGGCGAAACTCGAGGTAGCGGTTTCGAGGGCATGCCCAAAATCGGCATGCTCTTTATCGATCTTGTTGACGACCATAAAGCGGGGCAGCATGAATTCGTTTGCGTACTGCCAGGTCTTTTCGGTCTGAACCTCGATGCCGTGGACTGCGTCGACGACGACCAGTGCGCAGTCGGCAACGCGCAGTGCCGGTCGGGCGTGCGAAACGAAAGCTGCGTATCCCGGCGTGTCGATCAGGTTTATCTTGGTGTCTTTATATTCGAGGTGGGCGAAATTATTGTTGAGCGATACTTTTCTCTCGATCGAGTCTTCTTCGTAATCGGTAACGGTCGTACCTTCATCGACCTTTCCCCAGCGTGGTTGTGTTCCGGCGACGTAGAGCAGGGAACTGACGAGCTGGGTTTTACCCGCGTCGCCGTGTCCAATGACAGCCAGATTTCTGATATTTTCAGTTGCGAATGCTTTCATGTTCGGCAAGCTCTCCTTATGCTGAATTCCAAAATTTCAAGGTCCCGGCTCAAAGTTGGAGCAGCGTTCGAAACTCGACCTTGAGCCTCGAACATTGAACTCGGAACTTCCAATTTCTGGTAAACCTTAATTTAGCTTAGACCGATAAAAAGGGCAACAATCAGGTAAACGATAATACGGGTTAGGTGCATCGTATCTCTGGTTTATAATAAATCCCACTGATCTGTCGTCGTAAGAAGGAGAAAGCTGATGTTTAGAATCGAACGCAAGCTTCGATCCGCTGTTTCAATAATCTTGATAGCCGGGGTCTTATCGATGCCGGCCCCGATCGCTGCGCAAGATCTGGTAACCGTGAGCAGCCTAACGGGCGGCTCAAGCGTTTTTGTATTTCGCGGTTCGGCGAAAGCGGTCAAACGTGTCGTAAGTACCGCAAGGCCGACGCGAACCAAGGCCCAACGTCAGGAGAGTGTTCAAAGAATCAAGCGTCAGTACGAAACGGTGGCTAAGACCAGTACTCGCCGGGTAAAGGCGCAGACAGTTGACCCGGCCAAGATACCAGGAAATGCCCGAACTTTACCTGCAGAACAGGGGGCGAGGATCTTCGCCGGAGTCGGTGAATACTACATCGGGCAAAATGATTTCGAAGAGGCGATAATTTTCTTTAGAGATGCCCTGTCGTTGGACGAAAAGAATGTCGCTGCAAATGAGGGCCTCGCAGAGGCGCTGGCAATGAAAGGAAACCAGTTGCTTTCCGATGAAAAGCTAGAGCAGGCGAGGGCTATTTTTCTTGAGGCACTTAAGTTCGATGCTATGAACTCTGCTGCTAACTTTGGGTTGGGTGAAGTTTACTCTGAACTGGACCAGATCGATGACGCCATCGCAAGTTATGAGAAATCGCTTGCTGGTGACGCCAATTTGACCGAGATATATGTGCCGCTCGGAATTCTTTATTATCAGACCGGACAGATAGCCAAGGCCGACGACATGTTGACCAAGGCACTGCCGGCATCTACTGAATCGGCGGAAACGCAATTTTTCCTTGGACTGGTCCGCGCCGCTCAGACGCGTGACACCGAAGCTCTCACGGCGTTTGAAAAGGCAAAGACCCTGGATCCTAAATATGCCGAGGCTTTCTATAATTCGGGCGAGGTCCTGTCGCGGATGAAACGCCTCGACAACGCGATCACCGATTATCTCAAGGCCACTGAGTTAAAACCGTCTTATCTGGAAGCATGGATCGGGCTCGGTGAGGCCTATTACGAAACAGAAAAGTTTGCGGAGGCTGTCAAAGCTTATCAGAACGCTGCCAAGCTAAAGAATGATAATTGGGAAATTTTTGTCGCGCTGGCTGATTCTCAACGTGAGGCACGCTCATTTAATGATGCGGCATCTAATTACAACCTGGCGATCCTGTTTATGACTCGCGATCCCAATTACAGCAAGGAAACGCTTGCCGAACTGCACAGCAAAACGGGGTTTTCGATCGGGCAGCAGTGCGATATCGATACTCTACGGAACATCCGATGCCGGTGGCCATCAGCTATCAAATCTCTCGAAACCGCGGCGGAACTGACAAATAATCCTATCGATTATGTAAATCTCGGGTGGGCATATTTTCGTTTAGC
>JBGSXN010000098.1:0-32442 GCA_041751355.1 Pyrinomonadaceae bacterium | reverse complement strand
TGCCGTCGCCCTATCATCCTGTTTTTAATGTGCCGCGTTTTGCCCTGGCGACGCGTGAAAAGTTCTTTTTAATTATTGAGTCACGTGACCCGATGTACGACTACGAGGAAACACGAAACTTTATGCAGAGCCTTGATCCTCAGGAGGTCTTCGATGTTGAGGAATAGCCGCTTTGCGGATGTAAAAAGTCAAAATTCAATAGTCAAAGCTGGAATGACTTCCTGGTTTACTTTTGCCTTTTTACTTTTTACTTTTGCCTTCACGTCCGGCTGCGGTGTCCGGTTTGACATGCAGGACCAGCCGCGATATCGGGCATATAAGAAGACCGACTTCTTTGCGGACAAACGGGCATCTCGAGATTACCCCGAGGGCACTGTTGCCCGCGGGCAGTTATTCGAAAATAAAGGCTTTTACACGGGAAAGATCGACAATCCCGACCTAAACGTTGTAGTGGAAACGACGACCAGTCCGACCGGTAATACGCTCGTATCGAGCTTTCCAAACGCGATCGATGAGTTTCCTGTCGCCGTGACGAAGGAACTGATCGACCGCGGGCAGGAGCGATATAATATTTATTGCATCGTCTGTCACGGACCGGTCGGAAATGGCGACGGGATGATAGTCAGGCGTGGATTTACTCAGCCGCCCACTTATCACGACGATCGACTGCGAAACGCCCCTGTCGGCCACTTTTTCGATGTCATAACGAATGGCTGGGGCAAGATGAACAGCTACTCGTACGAGGTTTCTCCGGCCGACCGGTGGGCGATCGTGGCCTATATACGGGCCTTGCAGGTTAGCCAAAATCCAAACCCGAACCCTAACGTGACCTCAGTTCCAGCGTCCAGCAGCGCACCGGCTAGTGCACCGGCAAATACTCAGGGAGGGCAACGCTAATGGAGAACATCCACAAGTATGAAGCTCCGCCTGAAATTTCAAGACTGCGTCCCCTCGCTCTCGGGATAGGCGGGATCGCACTTATCATCTGGGCGGTAGGGGCATATTTCAATACAGAACAGGCGCTTCGGTCCTGGCTTCTCGGATTTATTTTTTGGGGAGGAATAGGAATCGGTTCCTTGGGCGTCCTGATGCTTCAATACCTTACGGGCGGAGCCTGGGGGGTCGTTATTCGGCGCTTTGTTGAGGCAGGCTCTCGCACGCTCCCTCTCATTTTCCTAATGTTCATTCCGCTCGCCATTGGCGTTTATACGCACAATATGTACGAGTGGACGCACATGTCGCCGGATACGCACTGGATCAAGGAGAGAGGCATTTACCTTCTGCCCTGGTCATGGATCGTGAGATCGCTGATCTATTTTGCGCTGTTCGGTGTCATGGTTTATTTGCTCAACTCGTGGTCGGCGAAACAGGACCAGAGTACAAGCGTCGAGGAATCTCGTCTGCTCCTCGAAAAGGCTTCGCGATTCTCGGGCCCTACCTTGGTAATTTACGGCCTCGTAGTGACTTTTGCAGTCGTAGACTGGGTGATGACCCTTGACCCGCACTGGTTCTCTACGATGTGGGGATTGCTGTTCGTTGCAGGGTGGGCTTTAAGCTGTTTTTGTTTTGTAGTTGCCATCCTCGCTTATCTTTCGGATAAGGCTCCGATGAATGGAGTTTTAGGAAAACGGCATTTTCATGATCTGGGCAAGCTGATGCTGGCGCTTGTGATGGTCTGGGCATACTTTAACTTCTCGCAGTTCCTGATCATATGGTCCGGCAACCTGCCCGAAGAAACAATGTGGTATCTGGCCAGAATGAAGGGCGGATGGGGCTATCTTGGCATTGGCTTGATCGTTTTCCACTTTGCTTTTCCATTTCTCGTTCTTCTTCAGCAGGACTTTAAGAGAAAGGCCAAATGGTTGGCTACGCTTGCCGTCTTTATTTTGTTTATGCGATTGGTAGATATGTTCTACCTGATCGGACCGAGCTATCGCGTGGCACCGGGCGGGTTGGACCAGGGGGCATTTTATATTAGTTGGATGGATGTCGTTGCCCCGATCGCCGTCGGCGGTATCTGGCTTTGGTGGTTTTTCGGTGAATTGATGAAACGGCCAATTGTGCCGGCAAAAGATCCGTATTTTGAGGAAGCTGTCGAGCATGGACGGGGCCATTAGTAATTGATTATGTCGAAAATAGAGAGCGCTGAAACAATTAACGATCTAAACAAGCCTTACGAGAGAAATGACATCGGCTTAAAAGGGATAGTCTGGTTTGGCGTCGGCCTATTCCTCTTAATCGTAATAACCTTTGGATTAATGTCGGCGCTTCTGAATGTACTTGATGACTATAACCGGGAAAACGCGGGCCCCGTCAATCCCCTGATGATGAACGAACGCGAACGCCTGCCGCCGGAGCCGAGGCTTCAGTTGGCTCCCGGCTTCGGCGTTGATGCAGAGACAGGGCGCGTAAACCTGGAGTTGCTCGAGCCGCAGGCGGAATATCGTGAGCTCCTTAGGCAATGGGAAGCAGTCTGGGAATACGGCCAAAAAGACGAAAAGACCGGCACGGTCATTACACTTCCTTTAGAGGAAGCAAAGAGCCGGCTATTGAGTCAGGGCGTTAAAACTCGTGCCGGCGTTGAAACCGAAAATATGTACGACACATCTCGGTCGAGGATATCCGATTCGAGCTCGGGCCGTTTGGCGTCCGAAAAAAGGCGATAGTTACAAATGATTAGAAGTTTTGGGAAAATGGCCATTCTGTCCGTGCTGAACGTCGTGTTCCTGAGCGCTTTGGCCGTATTTCCCACGATCGCTCAAAAGAGCGAGCATTACAGCTCACCGTTGTACTCGCCGAGAAAATACGACCCGACGATTTCGGAAGCCAATGGAATTCCGGAGGCACTAAAAAAGATTGGGATCGAGCAGAAGCTCGGAGCCCAGCTGCCGCTGGATACGGAACTTAAGGACGAGAACGGCAAGCTGGTCAGGCTGGGCGATTATTTTAAGTCCGGCCGGCCCGTGATCATTGCGTTTGTTTATTACGAATGCCCGATGCTGTGTAATCAGGTCCTAAACGGCTTATCCGGATCGCTGAAAGGGATCACCTTCAATGCAGGGACAGATTTTGATGTGGTCGCAATAAGTTTTGATTCGAAGGAGTTCGATAAGCCCGAGATAGCAAAGAACAAAAAGATCGGTTATATGGAGCGCTACGGGCGACCCGGAACTGAAAAAGGCTGGCATTTTCTTTCCGGCACCGAAGAGTCGATCCAGCGGGTGACCTCAGCGGCCGGGTTCTCTTTTGAATGGGATGAGAAAACCAATCAGTTTGCCCATGCAGCGGCTGTGATGGTCGCGACACCCGATGGAAAACTGTCGCGATATCATTATGGTATAGATTATGCACCGCGTGATATCAAGTTTAGCTTAATGGAATCAAGCCAGAGCCGTGTGGGAAATGCCGCCGAGCAGCTACTGCTTTATTGCTATCACTACGATCCGGCGTCCGGCAAATATGGACTCGCCATTCTTAACGTGATCCGTTTGGGCGGGATCGCAACGCTGCTGGGGCTTGGTTTTATGGCTGTAGTGTTTTGGCGAAGAAATAAGAAGAAAGATCAATTGGTCGATGAAGGTTAGTCGCAAGGCAGAAATTCGAGCGATAAACCTTATTTGAATATGCAGACTACATCGTGGGTACCATTATTTCCGGAGCAGGCGTCGACGTTTGCGTGGCAGGTAGATCTCTTATATTTCTACCTGATCGCGGTCAGCGTCGCGTTCACCATTCCGATCGTCGTAGCTATATTCTTTTTCGCAATTAAATATCGCGAGACCGAAAAATATGCTACGCCGGCCGAGATGCATGGCTCGATGGTCCTCGAGACGGTTTGGTCGATAATCCCCTTTATTATCTCGATGACTATTTTCCTCGGGGGGGCGATCGTGTACTTTAACCAATTCACTCCGCCGGATGATGCGATGGAGGTCTACGTCGTTGGTAAGCAATGGATGTGGAAGATCCAGCACCAGACAGGTCAACGAGAGATCAACGAACTGCATGTCCCTGTAGGCCGCAAGATCAAACTGACGATGACGACCGAAGACGTCCTGCACGACTTTTTTATTCCGGCATTTCGGACAAAGATGGACGTCGTCCCCGGACGTTATACCTATATGTGGTTTGAGGCCACCAAGCCCGGTAAATACCATCTGTTCTGTGCGGAATACTGCGGGCTTAATCACTCAGGGATGGGTGGATACGTCTACGTAATGGAGCAAAGGGATTTTGATAATTGGCTAAGCGGCAGTATTGCGGGCCAGACGCCTGTCGAGGTCGGCCGCGACCTGTTCCAGAACAAGCTTGGCTGTGCATCATGTCACGCGGGAGGCGCCACTCAAAGAGGGGCCGTTCTCGAAGGCATTTATGGAAAAGAGGTAAAACTGACTACCGGCGAGTCTGTGATCGCAGACGACCAATATATTCGCAACTCGATCCTTAATCCGGGGGCGCAGATAGTGGCGGGATACCAGCCTATAATGCCGACGTTCAAGGGACAGGTCACAGAGGAACAGTTAAATTCGCTGGTTGCGTATATCAAGTCGCTCACACCGGGAGCCGCGTCGAGCCCCGGCGGCGGCATTCAATCCTCAGGGACTAACACCAATTCTAGCGGTGCTGCGAACAAGGTGCCACCCGGAAGCAACCCAAATGCGCCGACAAATGCCAACAGGTAGAGTGTAGTAAAGATTATGCAAACGCAAGATTCAATATCAGGTTACGGCGGAGAGCCAAAGCTTAATTATCTGACAAACGGCAGCACACTAACATCGTGGCTGTTGACCAAAGATCATAAGCGCATTGCGATCATGTATTTGATCACGGTCTCGATGTTTTTCCTGATGGGCGGTTTGTATGCCGCGACTATCCGTCTCGAGCTATTGACGCCGTCCAGCGATCTGCTCGAATCGGCTACCTACAATAAGGTCTTTACACAGCACGGTATCTTGATGGTCTTTTTCTTCCTGATACCTTCTATTCCGGCGATCCTGGGTAATTTTCTCATTCCTTTAATGATCGGAGCGAAAGACCTCGCACTACCGCGCATAAATTTACTTAGTTTGTATATCTATTGGGTCGGCGGTTTGTTGACACTTTACGGATTAATGCAGGGCGGTGTTGATACAGGATGGACCTTTTATACGCCATACAGCACGACATTCTCGAATTCCTATGTAATGGCCGTCGGCCTGGGTATTTTCATTAACGGGTTTTCATCGATCCTTACAGGTCTTAATTTCATTGTCACGATCCACACGATGCGTGCGCCGGGAATGACGTGGTTTCGACTGCCTCTGTTTGTTTGGGCCCACTATGCCGTCAGTCTCGTGATGATTCTCGGCACGCCCGTTATCGCCATAACCGTCCTGCTGCTGGCACTTGAACGCGTCGCCAAGGTCGGAATATTTGATCCGGCGATCGGTGGCGATCCGATCCTTTTCCAGCATTTGTTTTGGTTCTATTCGCATCCGGCGGTCTATATTATGATCCTGCCGGGCATGGGCGTGATTAGCGAGCTGATCTCGAATTTCTCGCGAAAGAAGATCTTTGGGTACGAATTCATCGCCTTTTCCAGCATAGCCATCGCTGTTTTTGGATTTCTGGTTTGGGGACATCACATGTTCGTTAGCGGGCAGTCGATGTACGCGGGAATGGTGTTCTCATTTCTGACGATGGTCGTCGCGGTCCCCTCGGCGATCAAGATGTTTAATTGGACCGCGACGCTATACAAGGGTTCGATTTCATTCGATACTCCGATGCTGTACGCGATCGGTTTCATGGGGCTGTTTCTTATTGGGGGACTGACGGGACTGTTTCTCGGTGCGATGGGCCTCGTTGTCCATCTCACTGATACATATTTTGTGGTTGCACATTTCCACTATGTAATGGTCGGCGGACAGGTTATCGCATATCTCGGCGGCATCCATTACTGGTGGCCGAAAATGACCGGCCGAATGTATTCCGAATTTTGGGGTAAGATCTCAGCGATGCTGGTCTTTATAGGCTTCAACCTGACTTTTTTCCCTCAATTTATTCTTGGATATCAGGGAATGCCGAGGCGGTATGCGTCGTATCCTGAAGAGTTCCAGGTACTTAACATTTTTTCGACTGCCGGGGCCTCGGTTTTAGGCGTCGGGCTCTTAATGCCGGCTGTATATTTGGTCCATTCACTGCTTTATGGAAAGAAGGCGACGGACAATCCGTGGATGCTGCCGGGACTTGAGTGGAGAACTCCGTCTCCCCCGCCAACCGAAAATTTCGAAAAAATGCCGGTTGTAACCTGGGAAGCCTATGAATTTGGTGAAGAAAGCGGCCTCGATCTGGAAGAAGCCAAGCGTCGTGACGCTGAATCGGTAATCGTTTAGATACGTGAGAGGGCGGCAACGGACGCCGAGAACTGGAATTCCTGATTGAGTCTTGATTAACAAATAATGTCGACACACGCAGACACACACGAACATCATCATGCCCCGGGGCTGCAGCACCAGTTCGAGGACATGGGCCAGCAGGAAGAGAGCGTCTCGATCGGGATGTGGATGTTCCTCGTCCAGGAGATCATGTTCTTTGGCGGCCTCTTTACTGCGTATTTGGTGTTCCGGTCGAGGTATCCGCTGGCGTTTGCTGAGGGCAGCAATCATCTGGACGCTTTCTGGGGCGGCCTTAATACGCTGGTACTGATCGTCAGCAGTCTGACGATGGCGCTTGCGGTTTTTTACGCACAGCGCGGAAATCGAAACTTGCAGGTGATAATGATCCTGCTAACGATGTTCTTCGGCGCCGTCTTTCTCGGTGTCAAGGTAATTGAATATACCGATAAGTACAACAGCGGCCTGGTACCTGTCGCGGGCCTGAACAAAAAGACTCCGCGAGGTGAGAAGCCTTCGCCGGCGCCCGAAAGCTCGACTAATTTCGTGCTCCCGTTTGAGACACGGGCGCACGCCGCGGCTGCCGCGGATGACAAAAAGCCGTACGTTAATCCTCGGGGTGAATTCCAGTGGAATTACGGGAGTTACGTATTGGATTACGCCCTTGAGACTGAAGAGAAGACCAGAAAGCAGTACCTTACCGATTCTGAACGTATCGGTTATTTCTCGAACGGCGTGTTCGACCCGGACAAGTATCGCGATAAGATCCGGCTCTTTTATTTCATTTATTTTGTGATGACGGGCCTTCACGCCCTCCATATGATCGTTGGGCTTGGCCTGATGGGGTGGCTGTTATACAAGGCATGGCAAGGTACGTTTGGCGCCGAGTATTATATGCCGGTCGAGATGTCGGGTCTTTACTGGCACTTTGTCGATATCGTCTGGATATTCCTGTTCCCGCTGCTTTATCTGCTGGGCAGGCACTTTTTGCATTAGGAGTTTTGAATGGCGGATTATCAACACCTGGACGAACCACATGAGCACATCGGCATACCCGGCTATCTAGGGGTGTTTGCGATCCTCGTTGTCGGTACGATCATCACCTACTATGTGGCCACGATCGACCTGGACTGGGTTTTTCCGGGCGCCAATACGCTCGTCGCCCTGATGATCGCATTCACTAAGATGACTTTTGTGATGCTTTATTTTATGCACGTTCGCTGGAGTTCGAGGCTCATATGGCTCGCCGCGGTGGCCAGTTTTTTCTGGCTCGCGATCATGTTTGCTTACACCATGCAGGATTATCTGACCCGCGGTTCTGGCGTTTTCTTGCATTAAATACTATCTTTATTACTTACTATCACGCGGGGTTTGAGATCGTCTGATCTCTATCCCCGTTTTTTTCGAGTTAGGCACCGTTCTACTGACGTGCTACTATCTTCGGTTTGATAAGTATTGACAGGCGTCCAGTCCAGCAATAGTGCAACCCGCGTCAGAGGGGGGACATCAGACAACGATGAAGTTTCTTATCGATAAATTAGTAAGGCCGCGTACTATTTCATTGCTTGCGATAGCGTTTTTTGCCGTGGGTTGCAATATCGTTAAGAAGGAAAGTAAAACCCCGACTTTGCTCAAGACGGAAACCGCAATGCGGGCCGAGCTTATGGATGAGGTAAACCGCTTTGCCCGAGTGAATTCGTTAAGGGCAAAGATGGACCTTAAGTTTGAAGATAATTCATTCGCAGAATTCGGAAATAAGGAAGTTTACCGAAGTGCGGACGGTGAGGTCGTCGTTCAAAGGCCGGGCATGATCCTGCTGAAGGTCCAGGTCCCCGTTCTGAAATCTGACGTTGCCCAAATGACATCTGACGGCGAAACATTTCGAGTAGCGATATTACAGGATGGCGGTTCAGGCAAATATAAGAAGTTTGTTAGGGGTACAAATAAGGCCGATTACTCCAGCCTGCAGCAGAATTTGGAAGCTGTGGCAACTTCTAATGGAAAGGCCGTCAAAGAGAACGTTAATGCTTTTGCCAATCTTCGTCCTCAGCATTTTACAGATGCTATGCTGGTGAGGCCGACAACCGAAGAAAATGTCTATACCCAGAGTTCTGTTCATCAAATCGAAGAAGATGAGACCGTGAACAGCAAATCGCCTCTCCGGAGAGTGATGCGTGGTTATTACTTGCTCGATGAGTATATAAAACAGCCCGACGGTACTTTGAAAATAGATCGGCGATTCTGGTTTGACCGTGTGGGCAGTATCAGGCTTGCGCGTCAGCAGATCTTTGATGCTCAGGGTGAGATCGAGTCCGACATTGTCTATGGCAAGGAAGGAAATCTGACCGAAACCGGAAATTATCGGAAATTGCCTCTTGAGATACAGGTAACCAGGCCAAAAGAAAAATATTCGATGAAATTGACCTACCAGTCGCCTGAGTCAGTGACCATCGGTAATGCATTTCCCGCGGCTGCCTTCGTCTTACAAAATTCCTGGAATCTCGAAGAAGTTGATCTGGACCGCCGTTTGGCGGAAGCTCCTGTCCTGCAGCAGCCTGTCCGGGCAAAAACGGGCGTGACCAGGTTTCAGTAGAACTACGTAATGAAGTCGATCCTCCAGACTGTCGATCTAAAAAAATCTTACAAAATCGGAAAGTTGGATGTACCCGCTCTGCGCGGGGTTTCGCTTGATGTGTCCGAAGGTGAATTTGTCGCGATCATGGGCCCATCGGGATGCGGGAAATCGACCTTGCTTCATCTTCTGGGCGGGTTGCTAAGCCCGACCAGCGGAAGCATTCTGATCGACGGCGAAGATCTGGCCAAGGTGTCCGATGCGCGGAGGACCGATATCCGACGGCGAAAGATAGGTTTTGTGTTTCAGAGATTTAACCTTTTCCCCACGCTTTCGGCCGAGGGAAATTTAAAATTGGCTGAAAAGATCCATTCCGGGAACGGCAGCAAAAACTCGGATCGCCGCCGCGAAGTTTTGCGTTTATTAAAGCTCGAAGATAAAATGCACCATAAACCGCTTGAGCTTTCGGGCGGGGAGCAGCAGCGGGTCGCCCTTGCACGTGCGATCGTCAACGGGCCCGCGATAATTCTCGCCGACGAGCCGACCGGGAATTTAGATACGGTCAATTCGCAGATCGTGCTTGAGATGTTTCGCGATTTGAACGAGAAATTCAGGCAGACGATTCTCATGATCACTCATAACCCGGAGGCGGCGGCGGCTTGTTCCAGGACGATTCACATGCGAGACGGTCATATAGTAGATTAATGAAGAACCTTGTCAACTGGAATTACGAACGTGGATCGTGGCAATGGGATGTCCTGTGTCTGCTGATCCTCGCTTTCATCTTTTTGACGCCGAAGCACTGGTTCAGCAGCGAGAGAACCCTGGCAACCCGGGCTCCCGCTGCCGCCGTCCAATCGGACAATGCAAAGACACTCCCATGATCCTAGGGACAACTGATTGCAAGGAGTTTTATGAATAGTTTATTACGGCATAGTCTTATCGTATTTTCGTTAGCGGTTATTTGCAGCTCAGCAGCGGTCGAGGTAAACGGCCAGAATATCTTGGGCAATATCCTGAGCCGCATGGACAATTACAATAAATCTCTTCAGTCACTTCAGGCTGACGTCACTATGGTCAAGTATAATCCGCAGCTCAACGTGTCGGATACTTCGGTGGGGACTACCAGCTATCTTACTAAATCGGGAAAACGACCGATGTATACACGAATCGACTGGGTAAAGCCCGCTAGAGAGGAGATATCCGTCATCGGTGATGAATACACACTCTTCAGGCATCGCCTAAATCAGGTGATCAAAGGAAAGGTGGACCGGGCCAAGAATAGCGCTTCGGCAGGCGGGGCTTTAAGCTTTATGAGTATGTCCAGGGCCCAATTACGAGCTAACTTCGATATTCAATATGTCGGGGAGGCAAATATTATGGATGCTGCCAAGACTTTGACCTGGCATCTGAAGCTAACACCGAAGGTTCGGACATCGTACCAATCGGCAGAACTCTGGGTCGATGGCGATGGAGCACCGCGACAAGCGAAGATCACCGAGCATAACAACGATACGACGACAATTTTGCTCCAAAATCTAAAGAAAAACGGTACGCTCAAGGCGGAGATCTTCAGAATAAACTATCCTAAGAATGCGAAAATAATCCCGGCGTGATCAAGTTCCATTCTTTTATACTGGTTGGCCTCGGCGGTTTGACCGACCGGGGCCTTTGTCTGATTTGAATTGATACTGGCCGAGATCCTATAATCATTTGTTCGCAGATATTCAGTTATGCCAAAGGCAAGCAGTTTCAGTAGGTTTACACGAGGCGTCAGGCATACAGTCCGTGCCTTTGCATCGACGCGCCACCCGGTGTTGGTCCACATCGTGCCAATGCGGCGTTGTAATCTTGCCTGTACCTACTGCAACGAATACGACAAGACGAGCGATCCGGTCCCAATCGACGTCATGCTCGAGCGGATCGATAAGCTTGCAGAATTTGGCTCATCCGTCATTACCATTTCAGGCGGCGAACCGATGATGCATCCCGAGATATTCGAGATCATCGCACGCATTAGGCATCATGGCATGATAGCCGGCCTTATCTCAAACGGCTATTATTTCCAGGTCGATAAGATCAAAAAACTAAACGAAGCAGGACTGGATTATCTCCAGATCTCGATCGATAACGTCACTCCGGACGACGTGTCGAAGAAGAGCCTAAAGGTGCTCGACGCTAAGCTCGTCAATCTTCGCGATCACGCGAAATTCAAGGTGAATATAAATTCTGTGGTCGGCGGCGGCGTCGCCAACCCGGATGAAGCTCTAATAATCGCGAGCCGGGCCCGTGAACTGGGCTTTTCATCGACGGTTGGCGTGATCCACGATAGTGATGGACTGAATAAGGGATTGACGCCCCGCGAGAAAGAGGTCTACAAAGAGATCAAGAGCAAAGGGACTCGGTCATATGCACGATGGAACTGGTTCCAGGACGAACTGGTGGAAGGAAAGGAGTACGAGTGGCGCTGCCGTGCCGGTGCGAGATACCTATATATAGATGAATTCGGAATGGTCAATTGGTGTTCACAGCAACGTGGTACGCCCGGCATAGCGTTACTCGATTACACGCCGGAGGACATGCACCGCGAGTATCATACTGAGAAATGGTGTGCCCCAACTTGCACTATTCAGTGCGTTCATCAGGTCGGCCATTTGGACGCCTGGCGAGATCCTCAGGTGTCGCTCGGCGATTACAACAACCGAAAAGGGAACGGCTTAAAGAAAGAAACGGTAGCTCAGGTATTGAACGCCAAGTAGCATAATGAAATTCCGGCATTGGAAAAAGGACGTTTCTCGGTATAGAAGCGTCTTTTTTCACTTTGTCATTCGGTGTCAAAGAGTTTGAGATGTCGTCGCGATGCGATATTTTAAATTTATGAAATTTAATCGAAACGACGCTAAAACTCTTAGCAATTCAAAGGAACTCGAACTCTACGACGATGCCCGCCCGCCGAAACTCAACCAACATTCGGCCAGGGAATTGCGAAATTTGGTGAAGCGTAGCCGCTCGCTTCGCGATAAGCTGCGCGATGTGAAAAAGGGACAAGTTCGGTCGATGCAGAATAAGACTAAGGCCCGCGGACCAGAACCGACTGACCGCAGCAGACGAAAAGCGGAGATGTTCGCTGAGGTGCATGATATTTTTGTTGCCCGTCTCGAAAAAGTCGAGGCCGGCGACGCAAAATCGGCTGCTAAAAAAGCGGCGGTAAAACCGACAAAAACCGACAAGAATCTGCGGACTCGTGCCGAACGAACATCTACCAAGCAAAAGCTCGGCAAGGTTAAGAAACAGGCCAACGCTCCCGAAGCCAAGGCTAAGGGAAAGGCGAAAGGCGCGGCCCAGACAGTTCCTTCGGCGAAGTCGGCGAAAGGCGTTAAGTCTAAGAAACTCGCCTCGGCGGTCGGCCCGCCGAAGAAGCGTTTGAAGGTAGATATCGCTCCTGCTCAGTCCGCGACGGGAATGGAACCCGCGGCTCCGCAGTCTGCAGGGAGACGCAGGCCGGCGAAGGGAAAGGTTGAGGAGGAGCGTATATCGCGAAGCGGGATCACTAAAAAGCGGTCGCACCTTTCGTCGGTAAACAAACGCAATCAGGCAAAGCGCGACTCGAAATAGCGTGTAGTTCGATGAATCAGCGGCCACTTCGCATGAATCTTACTGAACTGATGGCTGAGAATGTTACTTAGTTTTTTTCCGGGACGGTTGGTTCTGCCGACTGTCTGACTTAGAGTGCCTCGTCCGCGGCTCCGAATAACGGGTTTAAAGAATGGCGATCCAGTTACCTAGAATCGATCCGATCAACGACGGCTACGGCCGTTTTTTTATTGATCTGGGCAGAGCAAACGCCGGGGCAGTTCTTTTCTCGTTCCCGCTCCTGATGACGATGGAAATGTGGTGGCTGGGGTTTTCGATGAGCGGCTATCGATTCGCGCTGTTTATATTGCTTTCCATGCCCCTGATGTTCGGACTGTCCTATTATGACGGGTTCGAGGACACGCAAACCTTCGGCGACGACGTCCGGGAAACATTTATCGCCTATTTTGTCGGATTTGTAATTGCCGCCTTGATGCTCTATCTCTTCGGGGTTATTACGTCGGGAATGTCCCTGGATGAGATAGTCGGCAAGATCTCGCTTCTGGGTGTCATTGCCGGTATAGGCGCGATGTTCACTCAAAGTTTGCTTGGGCCGAATAGCGGAATGGCCCAATCCGCTGAAAAACACAAAAGAAGCCTCCATTACGGAGGGCAACTCTTTCTGACAGCAGTAGGCGCTCTTTTTTTATCGATGAGCGTAGCCCCCACAGAGGAAATAATGCTGATCTCATATCAAATGTCGGATTGGCATATCCTTGGGCTGGCTGTCCTGACGATCGGAGTGATGCACCGATTCATTTACGCTGCAGACCAGAAGCGGCGGAAGCATGAGGTTGTGCGTGAATCCTCAGGGAGCAGCCTCTTTTTTCGACTTACGCTCGTGAGTTATGCCATTGTTCTGCTGATCAGTTTTTATATTCTATGGACGTTCGGTAGTATCGACGGAATGGGGTTGGAAGAACGGCTAAAGGTAATTATCGTTCTTGGTTTCCCAGCCGCTGTCGGGGGCGGGGCGTCCAGGCTTATTATTTAGAGATTAAATGGCCACGAAGGAATCGAAGAAACAGGCGGCCGCCGCCGACAAAATGGAATGGATCATAGCTGTTCTCGGCATGGCCGTGCTTTTGGTCGCTCTCGGGTTTATTCTTTATCGGGCGGTTACGCATGAATCAAAGCCGCCTGATCTGTCGGTATCGGTCGAAAGTGTTGAACGTGGGGAACAAGGTTATCGTGTCGACTTTCTCGTCAATAATAGCGGCACGCAGACGGCCGCAGCCGTCGTCATCGAGGGTGAGCTAAGCAACGGCGGACAAAGCGTTGAGAAAAGCAACGCCACCCTCGCCTACGCCCCTGCAAATTCAACGCGTCGTGGCGGCCTATACTTTACCAATGATCCCCGGCTTTACGAAATGACAATACGTGCCGGGGGATTTGAAAAGCCGTAAACGTTATGGAAAACAAGAAGTTATCTTTTCCCCTACTGCTCGGGACCAATCGCAAAGAGCGCCAAAGCGAAAACGTCGCCCGGTGGGTCTTTAAGAAGATGGAGGAGCATCCGGCGATAAAAACTCGGTATTTCGACGTTCGCGACTTTCGGTTACCGATTGATGATTACGGAACTGCCTTGGGAAGCGATTTTCCGGAATGGCGTGACGCGATCATCGCGGCGGACGGGCTTGTAATAGTCACGCCTGAATATAACCACGGCTATCCCGGTTCACTTAAGTCGGTGCTGGACCTGCTTTTGAAAGAGTATATTCACAAGGCCGTAGCGTTTGTCGGTGTATCGGCCGGCCCCTGGGGAGGCACAAGGGTGATTGAGTCGATGGTGCCGATGGTTAGGGAGCTTGGGCTGTCGCCAACATTCAAAGACCTAAATTTTCCGAGTGTAAAGACAAAGTTTGACGAGCACGGCGATCTTCTAGACGCCGCCTATGACGCTCGAGCGGATGCTTTTCTCGACGAACTAATTTGGTTGGCGGCCACTCTGCGATGGGGCCGCGAGAATCTCCCCTCTAAGTTTCATTCGTAAAATTTTATGCCTCACCGAGAAAAGCATCACTTGCACCGCGTCGGTTGGCTTAGGGCGGCCGTGCTCGGAGCTAATGACGGTATCGTTTCGACCGCCAGCCTCGTGATAGGTGTCGCGGCAGCCGAAGCAGCACATGAGTCCGTAATGATTGCGGGTGTAGCTGGTCTGGTTGCCGGAGCTATGTCGATGGCGGCCGGCGAATATGTTTCAGTCTATTCTCAGGCTGATACCGAAAAGGCTGACCTGGAGAGGGAAAGGAAGGAACTAGTGCGGAGCCCTGTCCACGAGCTGCAGGAACTGACCGACATTTATATTGAGAGGGGTTTGACACCGGAGCTTGCCCGCGAGGTGGCGGTTGAATTGACCGCCCATGATGCTCTGGGCGCACACGCCCGTGACGAACTCGGGATCAATGAAGTGTCGACAGCCCGGCCGCTGCAAGCCGCGGGGTTTTCAGCCGTTAGTTTTGCCCTTGGCGCAGGGTTACCGCTCAGCGTCGCCTTTCTGGTGCCCATAAGTTCGGTAATACCGTTGGTCGGTTTAAGCTCGCTTGTATTCCTGTCACTTCTTGGCGGTCTGGCGGCCCGTGCCGGTGGTGCCAGTATCGTGAGGGGGGCCGCCCGTGTCCTGTTCTGGGGAGCGGCCGCAATGATCGCCACCGCGTTCGTTGGCAGATTATTTGGAACGGTGATATAAGGTCAAAGATGTTGCCCTAATTACTATGCGAACGATGAGCTATCGCTTCGCCGATCGTCCAAACGATGACAGAACTCGACAGCCCAAGCCCCGAGAGCCGGCCGGCTAGCATCACAAGAGTTTCACCGTCTACCACGACTTTAGCGGCCTTCAGGATCCTTTCACCGGTTTGCAGCATTTCCTCAGTTGCATCCGTGTCCGAACGCAGGAGATCGAACATTGTCGAATCGCCGACTGCCTTTTGAGCCCCGGCGGAACTCAATTTGTCCTCGAAAAAGGGCCTAACACCCCAAATTAAAGCTAGTTGGCTGCAAGTATCGCGTGAAGTGGTTAGAGCAAAGGTTTGGAGGCCCGACCGAAATGCTGATAACCGTCGCGCCATCAGGCCGGATTCCGTAAAGACCGCAACCTTCTCAGTTTCCATTTCCTTGGCCGCGTAAGCAGCCGCCTTGCAAAGGGCCTGGCTTGTTCTCCGTGATGGCGGCTGAGAGAATTTGACGGGCTTTTTAAGCTGATCGGCTTTGATAGTTTCAGCGGAGTCAATGATCCTGACCATTGTTTTGACGGTCTCGACCGGATAACGGCCGGCCGCTGTTTCGGCCGAAAGCATCACGGCATCAGTGCCGTCCCAAACGGCGTTGGCGACGTCGGATGCTTCTGCCCGGGTCGGGTATGGGCTGTCGATCATTGACTGAAGCATTTGGGTTGCCGTTATCACAAATTTATCATTCGATATCGCCTTTTCAATTATTCTCTTTTGATACACTGGCACAAGCTCAACACTGGTCTCGACACCCAGATCGCCGCGGGCCACCATCACACCGTCGGTCGCATCGATAATCTCTTCCAAATTCTCAATCGCCTCGGCTTTTTCGATCTTCGCAACGAGAAGAGCGCGTCCGAGCTCGCGACGGTTGAGACTCTTGATGATGTCCTTTACCTCGATGCAGTCCCGGGCCGTTCGAACAAAAGAAAGAGCTATGTAATCAACATTCTGCTGCATCGCCCAGATGAGGTCCTCGTGGTCTTTCTCCGTCATCGACGGTATCGGCAGCGGCGTATGGGGCAAATTTATTCCCTTTCGCTCGGCGAGGACACCGCCGGTTATTACAGTTGTGATCACGTCGGTCTCGGTCTTTGACTGGACCAAAAGCTCTATAGAACCATCATCGAGCAGAATCCTGGAGCCGATCTCTACGGCGTGCGGAAGTTGATCAAAGTTGGTTGAAACTTCATTATGGTTTCCGACTATATCTCTCGTAGTGATAACGAACGATTCATTCTGCTGCAGAATTACCGCGGCTCCGTCGTGAAGGCTGCGTGTTCGGATCTTAGGCCCGGACAAATCGACGAGGATCGAAATCGGGATATTCATCGCCTCAGCAGCCTCGCGGGCGTGGCTAATGGCCTGTTCGTGCTCATCTCGAGTGCCATGAGACATATTTATACGCACGGCGTTCAAGCCCTCAGCCAACATTTGTTCGATCACCGCGCGAGATTCCGACGCCGGTCCCAGGGTGGCAAGTATCTTGGCTTTTCGCATTGGGTCGATTTTATCGCAATAGACGGTTTTCCGTGAATGCCGCTGAAGGCCTAATCAGAATCGGCTCAATTTCTCAGCGTATCTAAGTACTGTGGCGAGAAAAGTCGAATGCGACCACGTGAGGGGCGAAACGGATACAGCGTTGCCGTTATCGGGGTCGATCTGCTCGGCCAGGACTCCAGACGGAATTGCTCGATTAGCTGTCCATTCCAATATGGCGAGGGCTCTGGCAAGGTCATCCGCCGACCGTGCCGACGCGATGTAATACTCGGCCAGCCACAGGGTTGTAATGATCCATGCATTCGGCGGAGAGTTTTCACTGCTTCGCATATAGTTGTCGTCCTCAAAACGTATGACCCCGCCGAACGGCCCGTGGTGCATAAGCCGTTCTTCGACTGCTCTCATCGTATTCGTGACGACAGGATCGTCAACATCAAAACAGCCGAAATAGAATAGGCCGAAAAGAGAAGCATCGACTGTGGCGTCAGCAACCAGCGCATCGCTGCCATTCGCCAAAAGGCCCCGTAAAAACCTATCTTCCGACTCACTGTAAAGACATGTACGCATGGCGGCAACTATTTCATCGGCTGCATGTCGGTATCTGATCGCACGTTCCTCGTCGTCGAATAATAACGCAAAGTGTGCCCCCGCTCGCAAGCCCGCGACGACCGTCGCACATGTAAAAGTATGGACGCCCCTTCGATCTTCCCAAAGGTTCCAGCTCGGCAGCGGCAGTCCTGTGTCCGGATCTCGAAAGCCCATCATGAAGTCGGCACACCTTTCGATCAGGCCGGTGTAAATTCCTCGAATGAATTCAATATCGGGATATCTGGAATAGTGCTCCCACAAAGCCCATAGGACGAGTGCCGTCTCGTCCTCCTGGATCGGGTACATGGGCTTCTTTTCGCCTTTGTCCCAATAAGAATGCCATCCGGATCCGACCGAGCCGTCCGGGTTATATTTTTGAAGAAAATATCCCCGTTGATGAACGATCCGATGACAGAGTTTGAAGAACTTTCTCGAATATTCAGGATATCCGGCATTATCCAGAGCATTAGCTATAAACGCCCCGTCACGGGGCCAGAGGTAGCTGTAATGATCCGTCGCTCGTTCCGTGACGTCGTGGTCGTTTGCGGCGATTATAGCTCCGCCTTTGTCGATCTGCGTGGTTATTATCAAGAGGCTTCGCCGATACAGTTCGGCCACCGGTTTGGACAGTCCCGATGGATCTAACGCAGTGTTGCCGAGCCACTCGGACCATCGATCCCGCGTCTGTTCGAGCAGTTGGGCGGCACCGACCTTATGGACGAGTTTATTCAAACGCGATACCTCTTGGTGCGATGAGCCGGCAGCGATCCAGTAATGGAATGCTGCATTCGACAATGGAGCTATTTTGGCATGAAGGGCTATTGTCGAATCGACCGAGCCCTCCGTGATAGCACCGCCATGCAAATGGCCGTCTTCGGCATCTCGCCAGGTACCTTCACTTGAATGAAATGCCTTCCGACCTGTAGCAAACTCGTCAAAATGAGGAGTCGAATTGATAAGGAAATAGCGGTGCTTCTTATAATGGATCAGCGCGAGCGTGTCGGGATCATAATAAGCCGTATCGCCAACCTTGTTCTCATAAATCCTGAAATCATGATGTAGGTAGACACGGATATCACGCTCGGAATCGAAAAGGTTTCGGACCGCGATCCGTTTTAGGTAGATATTCTCGTCATGCGCAACGGTGTCATTACAGCTGATCTGAATACCAAGAGCATGATTGGTGAGCGTGACGTCCGTAACCAGCGTGTTGGGCAGATATCTGAGTTCACGCTGCCAGCCGTCGGAAAAAAACCACGAAAATACCCCGTCGGCCCAAACGCCAAAACGAAAAGGAAATCCTTCTGTATGATTTTCCTGCCCGACGTGAGGAAAGTAAAAATCGCGTAACTGATATTTATCGTCGAAGTTTATCAGCAGGCTGCCGTTACCCACGGGGATATCTCTCATATGTTCGGATGAGTGATCATTGCGAGTTGACGGCTTTTTCTACCGCGGCGTCTAACTCTTTCTGGATAGCTGGGTTGTAGCCCACCAGTTTAGCGATCATCTCGCCGCTACGGTTAAAGACCGCTGTTTGCGGTATTTCGCTTCTTTCGGCAAAAATGAAGTTGCTCAAAGCGTCTTCGGGGTAAGCGATCAGATAATCGATCCTTGTGGTGGAAACAAACTGCGGGATCTTCAGCCGGTCTTCCTCGCCGCCCACATTAAGGCCCACGATCAGTAACTGATCTTCGCCATATTTTGCAACGAGTGAATTGAGATGGGGAATGGCCTCACGGCACGGAGCACAATACGTTGCCCAAAAATCGAGGATCACTGCTTTCCCCTTCATGTCGGATATCTTCTGTACTCGATCATTCGCATCGGTCCAACTCATCTCAGCCAAGGGCTTTGTCGGAGCCAGCGGCAGATTGGTCGTCGGACGATCATTGATCGAGACGGGCTTATTGCCTACCGACACCGGGGCCGCTGCGGGACGACACCCGGAAATGATCGAAACCGCAAGAAGTGCAAATAATACCTTTCGCATAGGCACTATCGTAGTGGGTTATGGGAGGAAGTTCAACGTCCAATAACCCAAAGTCGAACAGCTGTTTTTCCGCGGACGAATGCTTTCAACATGCGGCGATCGCCATTCAAAATGGCAGCTACCGGTCGGACTGAATGAAATTTACCGGTCGAAAATGGTATTCTGGTTGTCAAAATACTTTGAACCTCGGACGTTCTAACGAGCCGTGGCAGCTCGATCATATTAAATGGCAACTTCAATCGCCCCAAATCTTATCGGTTTCGAAAATCTACCTCAATCCATTCCCCATTACTGTTTCGAATCATTTCGCAGACACAACAAACGCGATGCACTGGCGTTCAAGATCGACGAGATCTGGAACTACGTAAACGGGCTGGAGGCGATCGAGCGCGTAAAGAGCATCGCTCTGGGCCTGGCTGCCCTGGGGATCAAAAAAGGTGATCGCGTAGCTATAATCTCCGAGAATCGACCCGAATGGTCGTTTGTCGACCTTGCGATCCTGTCATTGAGAGCCGTCAACGTTCCGATATACACAACCCAATCAGTCGAGCAGGTCAGATACATCCTCGAAAATTCGGGTGCCAAGCTGCTATTCATTTCAGGCCAGAAGATCTGGAAACACGCCGAGAATGCGATCAATAGCGTTGAGCGGCTGGAAAAACTTGTTTTCTTTGACGATGACGGCAGGCCCCCGGAAAATAGCCGAGCGATAACACTGAGAGAGGTTGAAGCCGCGGGCAAGGCTTTCGAGTCGATCGACTCGGAAATATTTGAAAACTCGCTGGCTGAGATCGAGGCGACAGACCTGGCGACGATCATCTATACATCGGGCACAACCGGAGAACCCAAAGGTGTGATGTTGACCCATAACAACTTTGTGTCAAATATCGTGGCAGTATCCAAGAGCCTTCCGATCCGTTCGACTGACCGCAGCCTGGCGGTGTTGCCACTTTCGCATATTTTCGAGCGGACCGTTTTTTATGTCCTTTGCTCAAATGGAGTTTCGATACATTACTGTGCGGCTTTTGACCAGATAGCTTCTCACCTGCAGGAGGTCAAGCCGACCATCATGACCGCCGTGCCGCGGCTTTTCGAGCAGGTTTATCATAAGATCGTAAAGAAAGGGAAGGCAGCCGGCGGCTGGAAAACAAAGCTATTCGAATGGGCACTTCAGGTAGGGCAGGATTATTGGGAGGCTAAAGATAACCAACGCTCAGTTTCGCCGGCCCTGGCGGCCAAACATCTCGTGGCTGACAAAATGGTGTTCTCGAAATGGCGTGCAGGTGTTGGAGGCTCATTGAGATTTTTTGTGTCGGGCGGAGCCCCATTGTCCAAAAAACTCTCCTACGCGTTCTGGGGAGCCGGGATACCCATTCTTCAAGGATACGGTATGACCGAAGCATGCGTTACCAGTGCCAATCGACCTGACGATAATAAAGTGGGCTCTATCGGCCGGCCATTCGCAGGGGTCGAAATGAAGATCGCCGATAAAGATGACGAGGTTCTGGTGCGCGGCCCGAATGTGATGCTGGGTTATTATAATGATCCCGAGGCCACCGCAAAGGTGATCGACGCCGACGGATATTACCACACGGGCGATGTCGGTTATGTCGACACCGATGGCCATTTCTACATAACTGACAGGATCAAGGATCTCTTCAAACTCTCAAACGGGAAGTATGTTGCCCCGCTTCAGGTCGAGAGCCTTTTGAAGCAAAGTCCGCTCGTCTCTCAGGCAGTGGCTGTCGGATCCGGACGCAAGCAGGTCGGTGCACTGATTGTCCCCGATTGGGACGCACTCAAGGAGGAAATGAAAGCTGCCGGGTTGGCAGTCGACGGAACTCGTGAGGAATGGTGCATGAACCCGCACTGGATAAAACGTGTTCAGCAGGATGCCGTCGATCTAAGCCGCGAACTTAGCGATTACGAACGGGTAAAGCGTGTATTTTTACTGCCGAGAGAGTTTTCGATCGATAAGGGCGAGATGACACCAACTTTAAAAATTAAAAGAAACGTAATCGATGAGAAGTACGCCGAAGCGATCGATGAGATATGCGGATCCTGATTCGCCGGTCAGGCCGCGTCGAGAACCAGACCGTCTTTTTCACGCAGGAGATCGTTTAGCGATGTCGAATCGCCATTCCGGTTTTTAAGGAGAGCCTCGGCCAACTCGAAGAGAGGTGCCGGAATCTCGCTTCGTTCGCTAGGGTCAAAGATGGTTTCTTCCTGCGGGTAATGTGAATAGAACTCAACCTCGGCAGAGCAGAATTCACAATTGCCAAGATGTTTACGGACTTCAACATTTCGGATCTGCGGCAGTTCACCTACCTGATATTCCAGCAATTCGTTTGACGAAGGACAGTCTTCGTTCTTGCAAAAATCGATAGCCATTAATTTAGACATAGCAATAAGCTTCAGAGATCGCCCGGACCCAGGACCTAAGGCGGAAGGTGAAACACATCTTGTTACATCAAAAGTAAATCTATAATGCGGGTTTGCTTCCAAAACTTATCAGATAAAAAGCTCTTATTATTCGATCCAAACCGGGAGATTTTCGTAATCCCGCCGGTAAATACATGCAAATAAACTACTTAACGCGGGTAGTTTAACATGTAACAACATAACAAAAAATAGTTGCCCTAACGACCGATAATTGCTACTATCTTAACTGTAGGTAGTGAGAGGGTAATCATCTCACAAACCCCAATCGGATCGACTTACTGGCTCGGCAAATCGATCCTTCCATACTTCTACCAAAAAATCATTTCGCATCGTATTTGACTCGCTAAAAAGCGCATTGCGTTGACGATACCCGACCGCCTCGGGTGCGTGCTCAAAGACTCTCCTAAGCTGCGAAGGGCGAACAACAATGATCGGAAAGGCTGATTATGAACGAACTGAAAACAAAGGAACGACTTCCACGAACAAACCACAGACAGATCAAGGTCGGGAAATGGAATGACAGTCTGAAAGTATCAGATGTCAACCAGATCTGGATCGAACTCCATCGCATAGTATCATCTCATCCGCTCGTCCGAGCCTCTAAACGTGCCGGTTTTCTCGTCGAAGAGGGTAAGCAAAATGCTTACACCGACCTGACGCAGGAGCTGTTTGTGGCCCTGCTTAGCAAGGACCGTTTTCAGCATTATATCGACACTGCAATGTCGGATGCCGAGATCGAAGCCGAGATCAGCCAGATCGAGCTGACCAATATGCTCACGGCCGAGCTCAGAAAACGCTATCCCGAATCGTATCGGCTCGCACGCCGGATCTCGACCCTGATCCAGACCAGCAAGACATTCAAAAGATTCGACAATATCGACAACCCTGAAGCCCATCGCCGGCTGGCAGATCGCCTCTACGGACTGTCCGACTGGACCTATAAGAAGTCCAGACGCGATGTCCAGGAAATGGACGAGCGTGTCAAGGCTGTCTCGTTCTATGGACGCGATACGCGAATGGTCGGCTGCACCGGTGATGCCCAGATCGTCATCAGCAATCCGGAACTCGAAAAGCTGATCGTCCGGGTCTTCAAGGCTGTTGATTCACCTGTCGACGTGAGATCGCTACGCTCATTCGTAATGTCACGGCTGCCGATCATGGATATCCATCTGGTGCCGGTCGGAAGCGGAACCGACAGTGATGACGATGACAGAATGCCGTTCGAATTCACCGACACTCGCGAAACCCCCGAAGAGGACCTGCTCAGGAACGAGGCTGAACTCGCGGCTGCGGGATTCGTCGATAATTTCCTGAAGACACTCAACAAATCGGTACGCGGCAAAGAGAAACAGTATGACCGCATGATAAATGTGCTGTGGCATTGCTACCTGATCTCTGACAGCGGCACCCAACTCGAAGTTGCCGCGATGCTCGGGGTTTCGGATTCGCTCGTTTCCGATTACCGCAAGCGTATCGAGGCTAACTTACAGCAACTTTCGTTCAACGGCGTCAATGAAGCACGGCAATTCGAAAAGGCCCTTAAGCTAAAGGTCCGTGACTTGATCACCATGGATGCTGAAGGCGTAGCCGCCTGATCCAGTCCAAAGTTTCTTCGCATATTTGATATGCCTTGCATTGCCATAAATGTCCAACGAGCGATCAAAAGGAAAGGACTATAAGCCCCTGTCGTCGCCTGACAGGCCGCGGGTAGATGCCGTCCAGCATTCCCTCAAGCCAGCTCGAAACTCTGTTGCCGCAAATACTTCAATCCCCGCCTATACCGCCCTCGGGCAAGCCGCGCCCAGCGAAGGCCGCAGAGCCCGAACTATTCCATCGGGCGACCCTAAACATTCGGCCGAGGCTGAAAGCGCCGCTGAGGGTTTCGGGGGCACCGAGGAAACGGCCGAGAATATAACAGCCGCTCCGGATAGGAAAACAAAGAAAAAACACAAGGACCGCGATCTGCTAAGCAGAGATAGATGGCTCGTGCGAAACGGCCATACCGCTACATATATCGGACTATTCCTGTTTTCGATCATGGTCCTGTTCAGGCCCTATGAGATCGTGCCGGGGCTGGGATTTCTCTCGGCCACGGCATTTTATCTCGCGGTTGCTACGCTCGCCATCTACTTGCCCAGCCAACTTGCCGCAGAAGGCAATCTGACTATGCTGTCGACCGAGGTCAAGGCCATATTGGCAATGACCTTTATCGCCGTGCTCACGATCCCGATAGCCAGAAACCCGGGCCTCGCCTGGGGGCAATTCAACGATTCATTCATAAAGGCGGTGGCCATCTTCATCGTGCTGGTCAACGTTGTCCGGACTCGAAAAAGACTTATGGGCCTGATGTGGCTTTCCTTTGGCATTGGGATATACCTCGGATTCTCCGCCCTGAATATGTATATGAAGGGGCAGTTCAATGTCGAGGAATATCGCGTCGGCGTCGATGTGGGCGGCATGTTCGGCAATCCGAACGAGATGGCGCTCCATCTGGTTATGATGACGCCCCTTGTGATAGCCCTCGGACTTGCATCCAAAAGCTATCTGATGCGGCTCGTTTACTTTGCAATGGCGGGCCTCTTTGTCCTGGCGAATATGGTGACATTTTCTCGCGGTGGTTTTCTCGGATTGATTGCCGTCGGAATGGTCCTGATATGGAAGCTAGGCCGTCAATATCGTTTAAATGTAACGATCGCATCTATAGTTGTGGGCGTTCTCCTGCTTGTCGCCGCACCGGGTAATTATGGGCTGCGTATGCTCTCGATCTTTGTGCCCGGCCTTGATCCCGTAGGTTCGAGTGATCAGCGATGGAGTCTACTTGAACGCTCACTGGTCGTGTCAGCCAGAAATCCATGGGGCATCGGCATCGGTAATTTCCCGATAGTCGGTATTCGCAACCTTCAATCGCATAACGCATTTACTCAAGTTTCCGCAGAATTGGGGATTCTTGGTCTTATTGCGTATCTCATATTTATGATCAGCCCCTTTCGCAAGCTCGGGGCAATCGAACGAACCCTGTTCGAGTCGAAAAATCTCGACTGGTTCTATTACCTCGCCATCGGTTTACAGGCGAGCATTATCGGTTACATGGTTTCGAGCTTTTTTGCCTCGGTAGCATATAACTGGTTCATTTATTACCTGATCGCCTATGCAGTAGCTTTTCGGCGAATCTACAGCATCGAGAATGGCCTCGCCGATGATGCCAAGCCCGCAAACTCGTGGGACCCGACGGTTCGGGCAGCAGTATGATAATACAAGCGGAACAGATAATATTTTGGACATGCGTTGCATTGCTGGCGTACGTTTATCTCGGCTATCCTTTGCTCGTGTTTCTCGTCAGTAAGCTGTTTCCCAAGGAAATAATAACGAGCGATATCCAACCGCGTGTTACTGTCCTTATCACCGCTTTTAACGAGGAAACGGCTATTGCCGGTAAGCTCGAAAATACCCTCAACATCAAATATCCGGTTGATAAGCTCGAGATCCTGGTGGCATCCGACGGATCGACCGACAGAACCGATGAGATCGTAAGGTCATTCGCTCCGCGAGGCGTAAAGCTTTTCCGGCAGGATGGCCGGGTTGGTAAAACCATCACGCAAAATAACGCGGTCGAGGTTTCCACTGGCGAGATAATATTGTTTTCCGACGCCACCACAAGCTACCGGGACGATGTTTTTAGCTCGATTCTCCCGATCTTTGCCGATGATAGGGTCGGCTGTGTTGCCGGCCGACTGGTCTATGTCGCTGACGAAAGCACAACTGTCGGCAAAGGGGCCCAGAGCTATTGGGGTTACGAGACATTTCTCAAAACTGCCGAGAGCCGGGCCTGCTCGCTGATCGGCGCTTCAGGCTGCCTCTACGCCGTTCGAAAATCGGCCTATGAACCGATGTACGCCGAGGCCTGTTCCGATTTTCTGATCTGCACCAGCCTCTACCGAAAGGGGCTCCGAAGCGTCTTTGCTCCGGATGCGGTCTGTTTTGAAAAAACGAATAAGGGCGCCAATGACGAATTGAAGATGCGGGTGCGAGTGATCGTTCAAACATTTACTGACCTCTGGCGAAACCGCGATATGCTGAATCCGCTGAACAGCGGCTTTTATGGCATTGAGTTGATCTCTCACAAGCTGATGAGATACGCGGTTCCGTTCATACTGATTGCCCTGTTTGCCGCCAGTGCGGCGGTTGCCGGTTCATCCGTCTTCTATGCAAGCGTCCTTCTCATTCAGGTAGTTTTTTACTCGCTTGCTCTCGGAGGATGGCTCGTCGAGCGGACCGGCAGACGCCTGACGCTCGTGGCTGTCCCGTTCTATTTTGTCCTCGCAAATTTAGCCTCCGCAGTCGCCTTTTACCAATTTCTTCGCGGCGAGACGTACACTCGATGGGAACCTGTCCGCGAAGGCCGCTGATACCTTGCCATGCCAAAAACTGAAACCCAAACCACCTATTTTAGTAAACGGATCGGCCGAAATGTCTTCGAGGCATCTCCAAAGATCTCTGTCGTTATACCCGCGTATAACAGTGCCGAACACATTGCCGAGGCCATCGATTCGGTGCTCAAACAAAAGTTTCGCGAACACGAGATCATCGTGGTAAATGACGGATCGCCCGACTCGGTCCAGTTTGAGCGTGCGATCAAGATGCAGCTCGAGGACATTATCTACATCAAGCAGCGGAACGCCGGTGCAGGCATGGCCCGTAATCTGGCTATCGAGCACGCCCGCGGCGACATCGTGGCCTTTCTCGACGCCGACGATGTCTGGCACCGTGATTTTCTTGCCTCGCAATACGTATTCCTCGAGCGGAACGGTTATGACATGGTGTATTGCGATGCTGAGTTGTTCGGAATGCGTTCGCCCTACAGACGGACTTTTATGGAAACGGCTCCTTCAAAAGGCGAGGCCAATTTTGACAGCATTCTCGATATTCAATGCAACGTGATCACGTCGGGCACAATGGCCAGAAAAGAAACCCTCTTGAACGCCGGATTGTTCGAAAAAGAACAGGTGGCGTCAGAGGATTTTCACCTTTGGCTGCGGGTCGCAAAGTCAGGTGCGAAGATCGGTTATCAGGAAAAGCCACTGTTAAAATACCGGGTTCACGTTAACGGGTTGTCAGGCAGTTCAGTTGACCGTGCAAACCGGATGATTAGCGTATTCAAACGCGTCCTCGAGACCATCGAAATGACCGATGAGCAGAGCCGGCGGGTGCATCAACGCATCGAGGGCCTCGAGGCCGACCTTGCGGTCGAAAAAGGCAAAGTATTCCTGTTAAACGGGGCCTATACCGACGCGGCGAATGCCTTTAAAGAGGCGAATAATCACCGGAAATCCCTGAAGCTGGCCGCCATATCCTTAATGTCACGTATAGCCCCGAGTTCACTTGTAAGGCTTTATAAGTCCCACCGATCTGCCGAGATCGCTTTCGTTCCGCCCCAATTCTGATCGTGTCCGCGATTGACCGCCCGAGCCTGAAATAATAAACTCTCGACATCCGCTGAAAATGAAATTCCCCGAATTGCCGGGCCGCGGATCGTCGTTGCAAATGAATTGGGCAGCCCGAAAGTTAGAAGAGAGAGGCCGGCGTGCGTTGGAGCGCCAACTGGATTACCAGGAAAATAAAGCTGAGAAGTTCAGCGAAAGCGAGGCCGAACTCGTTCGGCTCAATTTCATGCGCACCCAGCATGTGCGGCAAAAGCTCGAGGCCGTCAAGTCTCTCAAAGATACCGACAAGATTATCGAGGTCGGCAGCGGTGCCCACGGCCTGGTTTTCGGGATGGGCAACAGTTTCCGAATAGGCGTTGATCCGCTTGCCGTCGATTACAAGCGACTGTTTCCGAAACTGCAGAATGCCGCATTTACCGTGGCGGCGATCGGCGAGAAACTCCCATTCGACGATGCCGCGTTCGACGTGGTGATGAGCGATAACGTCATCGATCATGCCGAACGGCCGTTGGCGATCGTTGACGAACTCGTCAGGGTGCTCAGGCCGGGCGGGCTATTGTACTTTACGGTAAATGTCCACCATCCTTTCTACGATCTGGCGTCACGAGCGCACGGAATGTGGAACGCCGTCGGCCTAAAGATCGAACTTTCAGCGTTTGCCGACCACACCGTCCATTTGACCGAGGAAAAGATCGCCGGGGTATTTTCTCGCCAGCCGCTTCGTATCATCGAACAAAACTCGACCGTTGCCGAAACCCGCGCAAAGCAGCGCGCCCGCAAATCCGCAAATCCCGACGCAGTTCTCAAAAAGCTGTTCTTCAAGAACGCCCTCTTCGAGCTGATCGCAGTGCGAACCTAGGAATAATTGGTAGAATATGGGCGGATTCGGTGTAGAGCGACGGCGCGCAAATTGATCGAGCTTACTTCGGTATGCTATGCTTGGTTGAAATACCGTTTAACCTAATCTGATTTGCACGTGGCCCGCCATGCTACTACCCGTGCAAGACCGTAATAAGATTCGGCTAAGCCGTAAGCTTTCCCACACTTTCCCTTTGTTTATCCTCCCGAAAAAAAATGACGAATTTTAGAATCCAATCGGTTCTGAGATTCCAACGCTGAATGCTGAAAGAAATAGGTTTGGAGGGATGTAAATGGTTGGATCGGATAAGAAGGGTGTATCTGCTCATTTTGCGAATGAACGGCGGTTATTGGTATCGGCGATCTGTATTACCGGTATCGCTCTCGTGGCTCTCTCGGGCTATTTTGAGGCTGCTTCGTCGACGGTCGGAGCGTCGTCGCGGGTTGGATTTCTCGATTCTGCGAGGGAGTTTTTGGGATTAGCAGTCGAAAACCCGGAAGCGGATCGGCCTGGTGCTGCCGCTGCGGCTGGTTCGACGCGGTCGCCACTCGTTACGCCGCCGAACTCAACGGATTTGATTCTGTGGCCCTGACAAAGCTGGATGTCCTCGATGCTCTCGAAGAGGTCAAGGTTTGCGTCGGCTATGAGATCGATGGCGAACGAGTAGACACGTTTCCGGCTGTCTCGAGAGAATTGCGTGCGATAAAGCCCATTTACCAAACTCTCCCCGGCTGGATGTCCGACACAGTCGGCACGACCGACTTCGACAAATTGCCCGCAAAGGCCCGGGACTATGTCCGCTTTCTTTCAGACCAGATCGGCGTCGAGATCGGCCTTATATCTACCGGGCCGGAACGAGATCAAACGATCATACTGAAGGAATCTGTAATGGAAGGCTGGTTCGTGCAATAGAAACCTGAATCTGAAGGGAAGTGATCTACGCCCAATATCAAATCTCTAACTTATCATCTCTGAATTCTGGATTCTGAATTCTGAATTCCGTTTTCCAATTGTCAACTCGACCCTCTCGCGTGTATCATTACTGTTTGTGGTCCGATAGCTCAGTCGGTAGAGCAAATGGCTTTTAACCATTGGGTCGAAGGTTCGAGTCCTTCTCGGATCACCAATTTCCAAAAAAAGTTGAGGATGTCTGAAAGGTCATTCTTGAGGTCCCCAGAGGGGACAAATTCAATAGCGTAGGGTAAAGCGAGCAACGCGAGCGGCACCCTACGATCGGATCCAGAGACCGCTCGGACCCTGTAAGGGTCATATTATCCACGATTTATTCGACCCTTTCAGGGTCGGGTTCCATCTCTCTTCCTTAACCGGGCGTTTCACACCCGGCTACTGTATTTGTCGCCTTCAGCGACTTTGAGGACTTTTCAGACAGCCTCTTTTCTTTTGATCTCCAGATTTGCACCAAACCGGAATGCGGACGATTTCGAGCGCTGTGATAAGGACTCGGCCGGTGTTTCACAATCACTCTAATGTGTTCACGCGGAGCGGAAAACTCACCATGAATGGAGAGTTCTTTTTTGCGTCGACTAGGATGACCGATTGCGGGGATGGAGATTTGTGCGTAAGTTGGCGCGTGCCCGTACCCGCTTCTTTTTCTTCCGGCGTATACTTTTGACCTGTCCCGCCGTCGAGTTCAAATGTGGTGGATGATCCCTCCCATTTTTGTTCCCATTCCGCGACCATGGCCAAAGGGAGTTTGATAGGGCTATTCCCAAGCGTGAGGCCCTCGATCTTTGTCGGACTTACGAGGATGGTCAACATTTCTCCGGCATAGTTCTCCTCGATCGGAGTAATTTCATAGTAAAAGGGGTTGTCAGTCTGGGCCGGAATTTCAATAACCTTTCCCGCCCGGACTCGATTATCGCCGCCCCCCGTGGTTAAAGTGGGGTAGATCAAATAAGGTTCCCCCAGGGATCCGTCTTTTTTCAGTTCTCTATCGACTATATATAGATATCCTGCTCGCGGGGACTCTACGCTGATACGGACCTTGTCCCCTTTTACGAACATTGTGTCCAACTCGACTCGTTCGGCGACGAGTTTTGTTTGTTCCTGCGTCCCCATGGACAATAGCCGCGCTCCACTTTCCCCGGCGGACTCCGGACGAAGTTTCCACAGCGTGACACCGATTTGTTCGTGTATGGCCTGTGCCGGCGGGATGCGAGGATCTTTGCTCGCCGGAGTCGCTGCCGTAGCGGTCTCGGGACCTTGATCTTTTGATCGTCGAGGCTGCTGGCCCTTCTTACGGTAAGCCTGTTTCTTAGGAGGAGCGCCTTTGGCCGGCGGACGCTTAAACACAAATACACTAGGCCCCGTTAGTAAATCCTGGGCAGCTATCGGCACGCCGGAACCAAAAATAAGACTGAAAATACCAAAGATTACGATCTTCGTGTGGTGTCTAAACATATCTCTCCTTCTAACGCTCCAAAGATATTTGCGGCTACGGTTTTCATAAAACGAAAGATGACGGGAGGCTCACAAATACAAGTTTTCTTGTAGTCCATTTTTCCCTTCGTCTCCTCATAGTATCCGGCAATCTGATCGGTGACAGGAGCAGACGATTGGTTACTTGTGTCCCTACAAAATACACTAAATGCAGAAAATCCGCTAGATTCTTTAACACGCCTTCGTCCATATCGTTGCCATCGCGAGAGCGTCGTGTACCAGCAGAAGATGAAAGCGGCCAAAGCCATCCGCTGACGATCGAATCACACCACGTCGCTCATCTAAATGAACTAGTTCGCCCGGCCGTCGTCGTTCACCGGTACACCCGACTCATAGGTCAAAGCAGCGATTGTGCAGACACCCGCGATGCTTTTTAGTGGGCTCTGTAAAAGGAGAAAGATAGTTCTGGAAATACCCACTAATTAGGCGTATCAAATCATCACAATACTTTCATGGGCAGTTAAGGTAAATAGTTGTAAACACTGGCGTTATGTGCTACTTGAATTTTAATCAGAGTGGAGAATCTGAAAGTTTTCTCAGAAAGTGCTTGACTTCGCCGTTTGTTAATCTATACTTGCAGGACCGTATATTGTTTATTTAGCACAAGGGGTTTTGACTTCCACGTATGGGAACTAGCACGAAGTAGTCGTGGAAGTTCGGGCGTATATATGTTTATCGGCCGGACGAGTTTCCGGATCTTTTTCGGAGTGTAGAATTATGTTGTTTAAAACTCAAAAGTCGTCCTTATATTCGTTTGCAGCTCGGGCTGCTTGTGTTTCGATCGCCTTCGGGGCGGTTTTATTTTTTGTAGGCAGCACGCACGCTGCGAACCTCGCTTTTCTTGATTCGATTCAAGAAGTTTTTGGGAACGGGCGGGTCCAATTGTTTGATCAAGATAAGCGAATGACTGTGATCACAGGTAAAGCTGCGGTCAACAGTGCTGCCAACGCGGCCAGCGAAGACGAAGCGACAGTCACCACAGACAAGCCCGACTATCAACCGGGCGATATTGTGAACATTTCGGGAACGGGGTGGAATCCGGGCGAGACCGTCCGCCTGACGATCGTGCGTGACCGAGTTCCGCTTGATGATGATAATACTGATACGATCATTTATACTGCGGAGGCGGACGCATCGGGAAATATCTTCAATAACCAATATCTCGTGGTCGAGGAAGATCTGGGGGCGACCTTTTACCTCACGGCCCTCGGCCTTACGTCGGGAAAGACGGCAGAAGTTACTTTTACGGATGGAACGATCAGCGGAGCTTCCGTCACCGTGGGAACAAGCTGCGGAACGACGACTGCATCGGTCACGCAAGGAACATCAGGGGTCTGCGCTCGTGCCTCCTATACTGTTTCCGGGCCGGGAAATACTGACTTCAGCACCCGCTGGTACAATCCGTCAGGGGTACAACAGCAGAGTACCGGGGGGGCTCATGGTAGCAATACAAATATAACAACCACATTTGACGCTCTTTTTAATGTTCCTGCCAACGCTCCGGTAGGCACGTGGACGGTTCGATTCTGTGAAAGCCAATTCACTTCTGCGAATTGCCATACCGAAAGAGCGTCGACGACTTTTCAAGTCACCGCGGCCGCTGTTCAGGGATCGCTGCAGATCGTCAAGCGGGTGGTCAACGACAACGGCGGGACAGCCACGGTGACTGCCTTCGGCGTGACCTCGTCAGCCGGAGCACTGACCTTTGGTGGCGGAACGGCTGACGGGGCCAATACGCTTCGGTACGCGAGCCAGGTTATCCCGGTCAACGCGGGCAGCTACACGCTGCGCGAGAACGACATCGCGGGCTACACCGAAGGGACATGGAGCTGCACGGGTGCGACGCCGAGC
>JBGSXN010000097.1:0-4637 GCA_041751355.1 Pyrinomonadaceae bacterium | reverse complement strand
GGGTCAGACGGAGCGAGGCTGTGCGAGAATGCGGCGATCTCGGCCGCGTTTGGGTCGCTCGCCGATGTCAGTTCGGCCACCATACCCCCAAGGCGGTATGAGATCGATATCCAGCCGAGAAAAAGCGTTAGCAGGACAGCCGCCGCTATCGCAGCCCGTACCTTTAGGCCCTGAACTTTGATGGTCTGGAGGTCCTCCATTATTCGGCAGATCGCTCCTTAAAGAAATCTGCGATCATCGCGGCGACATACTCCCGCTCGTCCGTGCTCAGCTCGGGGTACACGGGCAACGCGAGTGTCTCACGAGCAGCCTGTTCGGCCACTGGCATATCGCCCGCTGAGTAGCCGAGATATGCGAAACATTCCTGCAGATGGAGCGGTACGGGATAGTAAATATCAGTACCGATGCCTCTGTCGGTCAGATACGAGCGAAGTTCGTCGCGGTGGTTCGGCACGCGGATCACGAATTGGTTATAGATATGTCGTGAACCCGCCGATTCGGCTGGGCCTATGATTTGTTCAGAAATGCCGAAGTCGCGAAACATCTCGAGATAAAAAGCGGCGTTGGCCCGCCGGAGCTCGGTCCATCTGTCGAGATGGGGCAATTTCACCCGAAGAACCGCACCCTGAAACCCGTCTAGGCGCGAATTGAGACCGACATACTTGTGATAGTACTTTTCCTCGGAGCCGTGAACACGAAGTGCCCGAACTTTTGCGGCAAGTGCATCGTCATTGGTCGTGACAAATCCACCGTCGCCCATACCGCCGAGATTCTTTGACGGATAAAAGCTGAAGCAGCCCAAAGCTCCGAATGCGCCGGCCCGAGTTCCCTGCTCTTCTGCCCCGATGGCTTGAGCGGCGTCCTCAACGATCGGAATACCGTGCTTTCCGCTGATCTCAAGCATTTGGGGCATATCGGTGACCTGACCGTAAAGATGGACAGGCTCGATAGCTTTCGTTCGAGAGGTGATCTTAGACTCAAGCTGAGAAATATCGATATTGAAGGTCGTTGGTTGTATGTCAACAAAAACCGGAGTAGCCCCGAGCCGGGTGATCGAGCTGACGGTGGCAAAAAAGCTGTATGGTGTCGTTATGACCTCATCGCCGGGTCCGACTCCCAGAGCCATCAAGGCCAGAAGTATTGCATCGCTGCCTGAGGCACAACCGATCGCGAATCTCGTTCCACAATATTCGGCCAATTCATCCTCGAGGGCGGCCACTTCGCCGCCGAGGATAAAACCGTTGCTATCGAGCACTCGTGCCAACGCTGCATCGATCTGCGGACGTAAGGCGTCGTTTTGTTTTTTTAAATCAAGTAAAGGGACCTTCATCAATCTTTATTGCGGCTGAATGGAGAATCTATAGCGTCAGGAAAAATCGATCGATCTGCCGATTATCTTACCTAAACTGCTATCAATTTGCATTTAACCGTTTTCTTTTTTAGCCTTTACTCGCATGAGCGAAAGTAAACAATTGTTTGCTGCCGAGGTGGTCAGTAGGCTTCGAAAGGCATATCCCAATGCCCATTGTGCGCTAAACCATACGTCGCCGTTTGAACTGCTGATAGCCACGATTCTTTCGGCACAATGTACGGACGCCAGGGTCAATATCGTCACCGCCGATCTTTTTCGCAAATATCGGGGCCCAGCCGATTATCTCCAAGTTCCTCCGGCCGAGCTCGAGAAGGACATCCATTCAACCGGGTTTTTTCGGAATAAAGCCAAGAATATACAGGCGGCCTGTGAACGAATCGAAACTGTATTCGGCGGTGCGGTCCCGGAGTCGATGGACGAGCTTTTGACCCTTGGCGGGGTCGCAAGAAAGACGGCCAATGTGGTGCTCGGTAACGCCTTCGGCATCGCATCGGGAGTGGTCGTCGATACGCACGTCAGCCGCATTTCACAGCGTCTCGGTCTGACTTCAAATACAACAGCGGAAAAGATTGAGATGGACTTGGCCGGTATCGTGCCCAAAAAGCACTGGATAATGCTGCCGCATTGGCTGATCTTTCACGGCCGCCAGATCTGCGTAGCGAGAAAACCTAAATGCCCTGAGTGTGTACTGAGCGATATATGTCCAAAGATAGGCGTCGTCGAACAAGATCATTCAACCCCAACAAAATCTATACCAGCCAGATTACCCGAAGGTGCCAAGGTTCGCGGAGCAAAGCGGTAGCGTTTTGATGACACACTAACCGTGTATGGCTCAAAGGGCGAAACGCCCGCGAACGTGTAATACCCCAGCGAGCTTGTTACGGTTGTCACCGGCGATCCGCTGCCGGTGAGTGTGACGGTAGCCCCTCGCAAGCCCCGTCCATCGCTTGAAATAACCCTTCCTGAGATCTCGATCTTTAGCTTGTTGGGTTCGACGATCCCCCAAAAAGCAGGCTTGGCTTGGAGCCTGTCGTCGAACGGCAGAGGAGCGTTGAGCCGTTCTATCGGATAATAGGACAGCCACGTGTGATCGTCCGCTTTGCCCCAAAAGGTAACAGAGCTTATCTTGCCGTCAAGCTGGCGGAAAGCGTTGAATAGGTCACGATAACGATAGCCCTGTTTGAGAAGGACACTTGGCGGGATGACCTCGTACATTTGATGATCGTTGTCATAAATACTTACGTCCATCTCAGTTATCTGATTATCGATTCCAGGGATGGCCGAGAATAAATTGACGGTTTCGATAACCTCGGCCGCCGTCGGTGATTCGATATCAGAATGAAGCTGATGGCCGATGCCATCCACCGGAATCCCGCGGCTCCTGAGGTTCTGGATCAGGTTCAACAAATGGGATCGCTTTGCAGGAACTGTCGTCTGATAATCGTTGATGTAAAGCTTTGCATTCGGAGCGGCCGCTCGGGCGGCCAGAAAGGCTCTATCAATATATTCGGGGCCGCAGATCTGAAACCACATATTTCGCCGAAACCCGTCCGGCTGCCCGTGATCGATCACTTCATTGACTACATCCCAGGCAGTTATGTCACTGCCGAAATGTGTAACGACCGCGCGGATATGGTCGTCTAGACGCTTAAGCAGAAGAGCTTTGTTCTGCTGCGTTGGCGTCATGGGGTTCCCGTTCTGGTCACGGAAAAGCCAGTCGGGGACCTGTTCGTGCCAGACCAATGCATGACCCCTAACCTGCATCCCGTTTGTTTTCGCAAAGTTCACTATCGCATCTGCCGGAGCAAAGTTATAGGTTGATTCCGTCGGGTGGATGGGTCCCCATTTCATTGCATCTTCCGCCGTAAGCGTGTCGAAGTGCTTTTTCAAAAGCTGGGAGTGGGCTCCGGCGAGATCACCCTGCCAAACAGCTGCTCCTATCTTAAAATGGGGAGCAAGTTCGTCTCGCAGCGAGGGGATCTCGGTCTGTATCTTCGGCGGCGGCAGGTGCTCGAGCTCAAAATCATCGATGTAAAACGACGCCGTGCCGCTTGTCGATTCGACATAAAGCCAGAGATTGTCGTGCGGCAGCGAGTAATCGAAAACCGTGGTCAGCCGGGCCCAAGACTGGCTGTTAACTTCTTTTGAAACAACCGGATGGTAGGTGAGAGTAGAGCCGAGTTGGCGTTGAAGGCTTACTTTGATCGTTGATGTCGGCGAACCCGCGGCGATCTTTACCCACACCGAAACCCGATATTCCGACCCCGCCACCATTGAATTCGTCACGTTAATCTTGCAGCCGTCATAAGCGTTTTGGCGACCTGTGGTCAGCAGACTATATGAACCCGTGTGTCTGTCGACGGAGGTGACCGTGACTGTTTCGTTACCGATACGCGGCTGCCAACCCTCAAGAGTATTCGACTCGAAATTACTTACAATGTCCGACGCCGGTGCGTTCGTTTTCTTCGAAACAGGCTTCGGACTGTCGGCTGATCCATCGGCCAACAACCTGCCGCTGTCCCCACAATGAAGTGACCATACCGCCAAAATCATTAAGCTAAGAAGAAAACGAATCATTATCGAAGTCACGCGCTTACCTTCCGACGGACGGGCACTCAAAGGTTTATAAAGTCCAGATTAGGATACACACGCGCATTTCGACTCCGATTCCGCAAATTAGCTCGCGAACTCCGAATCCAGAGCGACGAACCGATCTGCCAACCAGGGCAACGAGCGGCAAACAATAGAAAAAGTCTGTCCGGAATCACCTTCCCGACAGACTCTTTAATTTCGTATGTTCCATAGGCAAGCCGGACTTAGCGTGCCGGGGTTGGGACCGGCATAGGCGTTGGTGTTGGTGTTGGCCTCACCGGGAGAGCCGGCATTTCGCCGGCAGCAAAACGGGGCAGCAATTCGTCTCGCATGGCTAAATGGTAGACGCCGGCGGCATATATTATGGCCGACGCCTTTACATCGGACTCAATGATACGTTCATAGGTATCAAGGTTTGTATGCCAAGTTGTAGTGAAGTACTCGATCGGGTCCTGACGCGTGCCGATACCCGGAAGCCCGGCCTGATTGAATGATGTACTGTCCGTGCCGCCAAGGTTACGGCTTCGTGTATTAAGTGCTCCGGCAAATCCGAGATCGGCAAAAGGAGCCAATGCTTCTCGAAGCACAGTTGCGGCCTCGGGCGGTCCAAAAACCGTCAATCCCCTTGCCCGGCCAGTGCCGCTGTCAATATTGAAATAGCCGCCAAATTTAT
>JBGSXN010000096.1:0-17188 GCA_041751355.1 Pyrinomonadaceae bacterium | reverse complement strand
TGATTCTGAGCCAGGATCAAACTCTCGTTAGTTTCCTAGTTCATCATTTTGAATGCCTACAATTTTACTTGCAGGACTTTTTGTTGTTCATACGAATTAACACATGGACACGCATATTTAGTTTTCAAATATCAACTTCACTACCTCAACTTCTCCATCGAGGCGAAACTATCGATTATACAGAACTCATTCTGTATGTCAACCATCTGAGTGAAAGTTATCAACTTTTTTCAAAACCAGCGAACCGGCTAAGCTCAGAGGCAATTTATGATTTTGTACCCCTGGCCGAACTTTGTCAAGCAGGGATCGGTCATTTTGTAATCTTTGTTACACAACCAGGAAAACACCCGCTTTTACAGCCTCTCAAGGCATATAGATCATAAACTTCAAAGATCAAAATTTTGTATTTTGCCGAAAATAAATTCCCTCCAACTAAATGAAGAGAATAAGTACTGGCAAATACTTGCTCGTTTTCAATCGAGCTAGATAAGATGTTATCAGCTTATCAAAAGTTGCTCAAATTCTTGAGCTTATTTTTTTAGTCGCAAACCCCTATTTTCCAGCGAGCAGGATAAGATTCCTCCTGGGAGATGCCAGTTGCCTGGTATTCGAAATGGCTCGACTAATGATGCTCACCCGATCCGTCAACGATAATAGAAAACGAGCCACTTGGTCTTTTTACCGGGCCGACCATCGGAATCTACGGCCCACACACGATAACGGCCCGGTTGTTGACCTATGAACTCGAATTCATAATGTGTGTCTTTGATGCCCGCGGTAGGTTCGTAAGTAGGCATTTGCAGCGGCACACTGCCAAAGCAGCCCTTTTCTTTCCGCAATCCTTCACATAACTCTATGTCGATCGAATAACTCGCAGCACCAGGAACGGGTGACCACTGAATCCTCGTAATCCGGGGAAAACCGTACAATTCCGCATCATTAAGAGGAAAGACAATCTCAGGTGCGGGTAATCTGTCGAACTTTGCGGCTGGAATGGACGCATTTTCGCCGAGCGCGACTTCAAGTTGCCTGACCGCTCCGGCCGTTAAACCTTTCGGGAATGACATAAACCAGTCATTGTAACCATCAGCGGTAATATCAACTGAGAATGGCCCATCGATCGCGGCCAACAGGAATTTCCCATCAACACTCCGATTCAAGTGTGTGAAACAATATTGAGGAGCCTCCATCCGGCATAGCTTAATCAACGCTGACGTAACCGGCTTATTCGTTCCCGCCTTAACAATCGCCCCACTGATCGCGGCATGATGTTCAGGCAGAAGTACGGTTACAACGGGCGTGGGGCTCTCTTCGCTAACAATTATCAATGGACGGAGCCCTTTCTCAGGATTGTAGAAAAGCTGATATGTAGATGGGAAACCCGCCACTACTTTATCAGCAATAATGGTGTAGGTACCGACGCGAGGTATCGCGAGCGCAAAATTGCCGGAATCGTCAGTTTTTGCCACAGGATTACGGATGCCAGCCCATCGATAGTTCGCTAGAAAAACCTGAACTCTTGCATCCGCAATTGGTTTTCCACTCTTATCGACCACTTTGCCACTTAACGAAAAAGGTTGGTCCTGCGCCCGCTGTGAGACTGCTGTGAAAGCAACCACTACCGTAGCGATGATGAGAAGCAAAATTTTCATAACTCTCCGAAAACAACAGTTACCGACGAAAGCAACCGTGATACCTAGAAGGCATATCGCAATGGTCGAAGATGAGAAATAAGCTGACACTCTAGCATTGAGTTACACCCCCACAACACTACTTTTCCGGTAAAACCTTGCTCAACCAGCGAACTGTATTGATCAGCATCTGGGCGTTTTGCTCTCCTACCGCGGTGTTCATACCAACGGGCTGTGAACGAGGGCCTGCCCGCTGTGCCACGGCCATGCCAGCCTCACCATAAATGACGACTCTGCCCCGTCCCAGTTCGCGCGCAGCTCCCTGGAGCCACCCGCCAACGGGGATGCGAGGGGTATCATCGCCGATCTCCCAGAGGCGCTTGGGCTGCATCGATTCTATCTCGGGTCCAAACACCATGATCGGGCGCACCGCTGGATCAGTCGCACGCATGGCGTGGCCATAAAATGTAGCCACTGAGTCCACGCGTTCATCGGGGCCGCGGCCGTTAGTGATCGCGTGAGGTCTAAGGGTTCCGTTCGTCCGACTGAATACTATTGGGTCCCATACCTCGTAATCCAGCGCATAGCCATCAAGCATTTCGACACCGAGCCGCTTCCCTAACTCGGCGGCGGCCTTTGGGAACGGCCGATGATCGACGAACAAAAGCAGGCCGCCGCCCTTCCGTATCCATCGAATAAGCGAGTCGATCTCCGCTCTTGAAAATGCCGAACCCAGCGTATCGGACGCTTCGGCAGTCGGTGCCGGAAGTGCGTTCGAGATCACGACAACGCTTGCACCTTTGAGAGCTGCTGAGTTGATGCGTTTTCGAAGGGTCCCCACCCGATAACCATCGAACCGCAGCATGTCGCCAAAGGGCCTGTAGAATCCAACCAGTGAGTGAATGTTGTGATGTGCCTCATCGAGCAGGACCAAAGGCCCTTTACCCTCCGGATATGCAGGATTCTTCACGATCACTTTGAACGCTGTGTCTTCCACCGGATCTCTCTGCGCGATCGCATCCGAAGGAACCAGCAACAATCCTATCAAAATAGATAGCGCAAAGAACTTTAAATCCACTTGATCTTCCCAAATACTTGATTACTAAACATGGAAACCGATTCCTCTGGGCGTCGCGAAAATTGAGGAATGCGTCGCCGCCGGACCTAACGCGCGGTCGCATCTGTAATCAACACTGCATCTCTCGTAAACTGGCCGCGCACACATACGAGCTTCCCATCTGCAGACCAGTCGAATGCGCCCATCAGGCCATCCCGAAATTCTGTGATCTTCTTTGGTTGACCGCCGTCGATCAATTGACTCCAGATTTTGGTGACATTGTTCTGGTCAACTGTTTAAAGCAGTGCGCGTCCATCTGACGACCACTTGAGTCGCGCGCGAGCGGAGCCCATGCCCAATGGTCGCCGAGTGCACGCCTAAGTATTGAAACGTGCTGAGAAAGACTGTTTTCTTCGACAAACGTGTCAGGCCAAATACGCCTGATCAATTCTTCTTTCTCAACTATATCTCCACTGTCCTGCACGAGCGCGATCAAAGTATCAAAGACTTTCGGCGGCAGAGGTACGGGCAGTCCTTGACGTAACAAGACGCGTTGCGACTCGTCTATGCGAAATTCGCCAAATTCGTAGAATCGCCGGGGGAACTTGCTCATAACCGTCGTCAGAACTTTTTGGCAACTAAATCAGAACTTCCTAAAGACTTTTACGCAGGTCTCTAATTAAGGTTGCTGCGACAGGAGCCATGCGGACGCTCCGGCCCGCAACCGTCACGAGTAGGAGCATTTTAAGCGTCTGGCTCGCTGTAATGCAAACACAAATATTCGACATCTTGCAAAAGTCATCTTGACCGAATGCAAAAGCAAGTAATTTAGCGGTCGACACCTGAAACGACCATTGACTTTTGCAAATGTCTAGTAATTGGCGGGACGAAAACGATGACGAGAAAAACTTTTGAAGCAGTAATGCTAGTTATTACGCTGCTGCTGGTTTCGTTGCTGGCGAGCAGCTCTGTGTTGTCTCAATCGCAATGTGTTAAAGCGGGGAGCCGCGCCGGCGGCTGGCTGCCCTCCAGCGGGGCGCCGCTTTTGACTTCGTTGGACGCGAGCGGCGCCCCTGACATGTGTGGAGCCAACGTTGGCAAGGGAAAGAACATTTTGGCTCTTCGCTTTGCAGAAGGCTGCGCCGACCCGTTCTACCTCCCTGGCCGTGATCTTCAGTTAGGCACCTCAGACGACATTCACATCGTTCGATGGGTATTGAGCTTTCAGCTCAAGAGCGGGACTATCGACAGCTTGTCAGTCTTTTTGAGAGATGCTAACGATAACGAATACATCGCAGAGATCCCGCTGAATTACCGCGGTATCGCCGCGCCGACCTGCGGCAGTGCGGCCACGATTGTTCTTCAACTCGACGGTGAAGAATTATTCACGACGAACAGGGGTCGTCGTCTGGTCGTCGGCCACATTTCGTTGGGGACGCTTGAACTCTCGAACTAACAGGCGGAAGGTGGTCTTGGGTTGAATCAGAAGGTGATGATCGGGCTCGAAGGCTAGTTGCTTCAGTAACAGTCCTTCATCTCAATAGTGATGGCCGCGCGCACAGTGTTCTGGTGAAGAACTCTTCCATGCGCCGAAGGGCCGGCCAGCGCCACGGATATTCGAAGAAGAAATCATGCGAGCCTCCTTCTGCTGCGTGCACTTCAGCAGTCACACCCGCCACGGATAGGAGCTTGGCCATGTTCGCGGCCTCGTCGAAGGACACTAGTCCGTCCTGCGTACCGTGGAGAAACAGGAATGCGGCCGCGTGTTTGTTCGCGTGGTTGATCGGAGAAGCTTCCGCCCAGCGGCCCGGATGCTCCGAAGGATTACCGGCTCCGAGTAGCAGCGAAGGACTAAAACGGTCGCGCTTGTATTGCGATGCCAGATCCACCGGGGCCGCTATGGCCGCGACTGCCTTCACAGAGACAGTGTTTGTTGAACTCGTAGCAGGAACCACGCCAAGCATGGAAACTAAGTGTCCTCCGGCGGAAGAACCTGACGCACCGATGCGTTGAGGATCGACGCCATACCGGGTCGCGTTAGCTTTCAGCCACGAAACAGCGGCCTTGACATCGTCGAGTGCAGCCGGATAAATTCGTTCGCGCGCAAGTCTGTACTCTATAGACATGGTCACAAAACCACGCGATGCCAGATATCCGGCCGTCGGCCAGTGGTCAAGCTTGCTTCCCCAGAGCCACCCGCCGCCGTGAACAAAAACAACGGCCGGCCTCGACTGGCCCCGCTGGGCCGGAAGGAACATGTCCAGCCGCAACTCGCGCCCATCCGGCCTGGCATAGACAAGGTCCCGCTCCATTGTCACTCCCGGCGGTGGTTCCCAAAGAGCGCGGTGAAGGTACTGCACGAACCGGCGCATTACCCGCTGTCGCACCTGCGGGTCATCGAGTAGCTCATTGCCTGCACCGGCAAACTCGGTCATCTCTACGTCTCGACCTGACTTTTGCAGGGCTTCTACCAGTGCTGTCGACTGGTTAAGCGGAACCACACGGTCATCTGTGCCATGAAGCAAAAGAAATGGTGTCGTAGCTGAGCGTGCGTGCGTCAGTGGCGATGCGGCCCGCCAAAGCTCAGGCCGCTCCTTTTGGGGATATCTAAGAAACAACGCGTAATGATAAGGATAGCCGTCCGGAAGCGGTGCATAACTGGATAAGTCAGTTACCGGACTCATGAGAGCGACTGCCTGAACGGCGGATGACGGATCGGTGCGGTCTAGCGCGAGCATGGCCGCCAAATAGCCGCCAAAATTCTCGCCGCCGGCGCCGATCCTATTTGGATTGATTCTATATTTCGCTGAATTCGTGCGAAGCCAGCGCACCGCTGCTCTAGCGTCGTCGATAGCTCCGGGAAACGCGGCCTCGGCCGCGTTTCGGTATTCGATGACCGCCGCGGCCATTTCTCCACGAGTAACCGCAAGGACAGCAAGTTGCCGATAGTAATCTCGACCCCGGTGCGACGGCCGTTCACCATGCATAAGTATTACCGCCGGAAATGGGCCCGACCCATCTTTTGGAATGTAAAGATCGAGTTTCAACGAGCGCCCCCCGATTGTGGAGTACACGATGTTCGACTGTAATGCGATCCCCGGCGGCGTCTCATCAGGCTGAGCCCAGACAGGCCATGGCGAGCAGAAGATAAGTAACGTTATGAAAGCCGCTAATCGAAGAAACGACATTTACTTTTCCTCATAATGCACACAACAAGTTCGCGGTTTGATTGATTTTTCAATTGCGACCGATTCTGGGCACCCACGGATTTTCTGGAGCGGGCGACGAGGGTCGAACTCGCGACTTTCAGCTTGGGAAGCTGACACTCTACCACTGAGTTACGCCCGCTTTTTTGAGAATCATACCACGACTTTGCCAGCAAGATTCAAACTTTTTTTGCCTCGAGCAGCAGGTCGATTACTTCGCGTACAGCCCCGTAGCCGCCAGCAAGATTTGTGACAATGTGTGCGGTCGAACGAACCGCCTCATGAGCATCCGCGACGGCCACAGCTAGCCCGACTAACGGAAACACTTCGACATCTGGCGTATCATCGCCGATGAATGCGACTTCTTCCCGAAGTATTCCGGATGCAAGGATCAATTCGTTTAATGCAGATATCTTTTCCTTTCTTCCCTGAAATATGAATTCGATACCCAGCTGTTTGCCCCGCAGTTCGACAATGGGTGAGTTTCTACCGGAAATGAGCCCTGTTCGAAATCCGGCATTGTGCCAATCGACGATCCCCTGCCCATCCCGGACATGAAATACCTTGAGGTCCTCGCCCGCTGCCGAGTAATAAAGACGGCCATCCGTTAAGACGCCGTCACAATCCATGATCAACAATTTTATCTTCCGGGCCCTTTCGTTCAGATCCATCAATTATCGCTCCTGTCGGTCGGGATCTACTTACCGAACCTCAAACATTTCGACAGCCGCGAGCTTCCAAGTGTTTCCCAATTTCACCAGCCGATAAACGGCGAGACCTGTCTCGGCAGTCTTGTTTAAAAGTTTTACGGTCATATTAGCTTCGACAAGAACTGTGTTTGCATCTATACGATCAACGTGTCTGATCTGGGTCCGCCAGCTTTCGGTTGAACCCGAAACGCCGGCAGCAAAACGAGTTACCTCGCCTGGCATGACCAACTGATCTACATTAGCCTTTCGGTTCGAGGACGCTGCCCGGTCAAAATCTACAAAGAAAGCCTTTACCGATTCGTCGACGGGGGCGGCAGTGCCAATTTTGCTTCGCAGGTTGCGAGCTGCAAGCGTGGCGCCATATTCGGAATCGGCGGCAATGGCCGCCTCGATAAATCTTTGGGCTGTCTCTCGCTGATTTCCCCGGCTGGCTATCTCGGCGAGTCCGACATTAGCCCATGCGAGGCTTCGGGACGTCGGCAGTTTCTCTTCCAGCACGATTCGAAATTCCCTTTCGGCCTCGGTATTCTTATTCTGGGCAAGGAGGGCCCGGGCATAAATGACTCTCAGGTCGTCCAAATGCGGATGGTCCCGGAGCAGGGATCGGGCCGCGGTCTCAGCGCCGATGAAGTCCTGTCGATCGAATGGACGTTTCGCCGCGATCAGCGGATCGCTCTCAGTAGAAGTACGCGGAGCGATATCGTCAGAATACTCGATCTGGGGATAGAGTTTTTCCACATCGATCTCGATCTTTGAAACCGCTGCAGCGGTTTTGAAAACTGCCTCGCCAAAGCTGGCAGCCTTGATCGTAGTCGATATCTTTAGTCTCTCTCCAGTCAAAGTTGTCGCAACAACATCAACGTCAGCATCAATAGCTCCGGTATTTCTCAGGGCCGCTTTAGTTTCGCCGGCATCTTTCTGCGGCAATCCGACCAGTAAATTCATATCCGTGATCTGATCGAAGAGATAATCGATGAGATCCTTTTGTGATGAAAAAGCTGATCGAAGTTCGGCGAGATTCAAATTACCGTCCTGCATTCGGTCCCGAATAATATTTGCGAACTCGGCCGATCCAACTCGGCTCGCGATCAGCCGCCAAGCCATCGCCCCTTTGTTTGCAACAACGGGAAAATAATAGTCGTCAAGCGGTGACACCAGGGCTATTGGGGCATCTCGCTTTGATACGGCGGCGTATGCGTTACGCTGTCTCATTCGCTCGATGTCCGCCACGTCCTTGCCAAATTTGTGCTCTATGAACTGAGTCGCCAGGTATCGGGACAGACCCTCGCTGATAGCTCCATGGCCATCGCCATTGACGGTAACGGCATTGCCCAACCAAAGTTTGGCGGCAGCTTCGGCAATGTTCATCACGGTAAGCGAGTCTACCTTTGAACGGCGAAAAACCGCCTCTTCAACGATCATGGTCCCGCCCGAACCGAATCCCGCCCCGCGACGTGCTGAAACAACACGTAATGGCACATCGGGGGCTTTGCCCAACACTGTTGTGAAAAAAGCTCTCGCTTCCGTGACCAACACCGCAAGCTCAGCCGCTCTCTTTTGCCCTTCTGCTCCTGCGCCGGCCGGCATGTAGACTGCTACGCCGTTTTGGATCGACGTTTCCCATGTTCCGGTGATAAAAAACGGCTGGGCAGAGACCGACATGTCGAAAACCCCGTCGGCCTCTACTCCGGATGATACTACCCTGTTACCACCGGCACCTCCGACCTTGATGCGGACGGGAGCAACGTCGGCCCCGGCTCTAAAAAACCAGCTGTTGGGTGTCGGATACCAGTACGAGAGCGGCAGAAAGGTCGAGGCTGAGGGCGTAACCGAGCCTAAAGCGGAATTTTCTTTCAAATCGATCCGGTAATCGACAAGAGCGTTTATAGACGAATTCGCAGATACCGATGGAATTCGCGTCGCAATGCGCTGCAGTCTCGATCCGGCGGTGACAGTTTCGTCCGATCTACTAAATTCGACTGGCGAATCATTGATTCGAACCGATACGACCTGAGCATCCGGAGAAATCCTAAGTGTTAGAGTCGAAGCGGGGCTGCCCGATACATTTCTTATATTGAGCAGTGCTTTTACGCTCACAATACGTGAAGTTCCTGACGGCAGCGATACATCCAGATCGTATTTCTGTACCTGCCATGTAGCTGACGTCCCCCCACGACCGGCGTCCTGAGCGAAAGATATCGATAATATACCTAAAAACAGTACTGCGGTCGCAAGGCTAAGTAATTTATTCATTTAGGGATTAGCTTTCCAAATCGTCAGCGGCAATCTGGTTTATCTGCTTTAATTTGATCAGCAATTTTTCTAATCTGGCGAGCGGTAACTGGTTCGGCCCGTCGCTCGGAGCCCGCGAAGGATTATCGTGGACCTCCATAAAAACTGCATCTACACCGCATGCAACTCCAGCTCGAGCAAAGTTTTCGATGTATTCCGACTGCCCGCCGGTTGCCTTGCCAAGCCCGCCCGGCAATTGCAGTGAATGGGTCACGTCAAAAACTACCGGCACTCCAAAGGACCGCATCACCGGGAAAGAGCGAAAATCGACGACAAGATTATTATATCCAAAGCTCGCCCCACGCTCGGTAAGCAGGATCTTTTCACAGCCAGCCGCCTGCAGCTTTTCGACGATGTTCTTCGCGTCCCACGGCGATAGGAACTGGCCTTTTTTAACATTCACAGCTTTACCGGACCGTGCCGCGGCCACGAGCAAATCAGTCTGCCGGCATAAAAAGGCCGGTATTTGCAAGACATCTGCGACCTCGGCAGTTTTCTCTACCTGCCACGGTTCGTGAACGTCCGTAATTACGGGCACCCCGATCTCGGCTTTGACTTGCGCAAGGATCTCGAGCCCAAATTCCATTCCCTGTCCGCGAAAGCTTTCTATCGAACTTCGATTGGCCTTATCAAAAGACGATTTATAAATAACGTCGACGCCGACGACATTGCAGATGTCCTTTATCTCCTGCGCCATAAACAGCGCGTGCTGGGCCGACTCAACCACGCACGGGCCGAGGATAAATGAGAGGCGGTCGTCGCCGAATGTCACATTACCGACTTCAAATGAGTTCATATTCTATTCATTGCTATGGACTATTCATTGCTATGGACTTCGGCCCGTTCAGGCATCTCAACGTGCTTGTCGCTCGACACATCATGTTCAAGGTTTTCACTGTGAAGCCGATTCTGCCACGCCGCTTTAACAAATGAATCAAATAGAGGATGGACCGCAAGCGGTTTCGATTTGTATTCGGGGTGAAACTGACAAGCAATAAAGAAAGGATGAGCATCGGCCGGAAGTTCCACCATTTCTACGAATTTGCCGTCGGGCGATACGCCGCTGAAAACCAGACCGTTTCGTTCCAATACCTCACGAAATTCAGGATTAAATTCGTAACGGTGCCGATGGCGTTCGCCTATTTCTCGGGCGCCGCTGTAGATCTGGCTCGCCAGGGATCCTTCTTTTAGGGAACACTGCCAATTGCCGAGACGCATTGTCCCGCCGTATTCTTCGACGTTGACCAGGTCGCGGAGCTTAAAGATGATCGGGAATGGGGTTGATTCGTTGAATTCAGTCGAATCGGCGTCACGCAGCCCGCACACATCCCGGGCAAACTCGATACATGCCGTCTGCATTCCGAGACAGATACCAAAATACGGGGTGCCCGACTTGCGGGCGTATTTGATAGCACGCAGCATTCCCGGTATTCCTCGCTTTCCAAACCCGCCGGGCACGAGGACCGCGTCAAAATCCTGAAGCTCGTTCTCATAATCGTCACGCATCAGGTTTTCCGATTCGATCCAATTAACATTGACCCGCAGGTTGTTGGCCACGCCCGCGTGCGTCAGGGCCTCGCGAAGTGATTTGTATGAATCCTCAAGCTCGACATACTTGCCGACGATCGCGATCCGTACGGCACCCGCGGTGGGGTCCTTTATCGTCGAGACAAGTTCACGCCATCGTCGGAGTTCCGAGGTTGGGAATCTCTCGGTCAAATGCAGATTGCTCACAATTAGCTCGTCAAGGCCTTGTTCGTGAAAGGCGAGCGGAACTTCGTAAATAGTGCCGACATCGAGGGCCGAGATAACAGCTCCTTCCTGAACGTTGCAGAAGAGAGCGATCTTTTTCCGCAGATCAACGGGCAGAGGCCGATCTGAGCGACAAAGCAGAATATCGGGCGAGATACCTATCTCCCTAAGTTCTCGAACGCTATGCTGAGTAGGCTTTGTCTTCAATTCTCCCGCCGCGGCTATATAAGGAACAAGGGTCACATGGATAAAAATCGCGTTATCCCGCCCCATTTCATTACCCATCTGACGAATAGCCTCCATAAAGGGAAGCGATTCGATATCACCGACCGTCCCGCCGATCTCAACGATGAGCACATCGGGATCATGCATTTCAGCGACGGTTCGGACCGCGGCCTTGATCTCGTCTGTAATGTGCGGGATCACCTGGATCGTTTTACCCAGGTAATCACCACGCCTTTCCTTTTCAATCACCGACAGATAGATCCGGCCGGTCGTCCAATTGTTAGCCTGGGAAAGTTTGGCATTGGTAAACCTCTCATAATGCCCAAGGTCGAGATCGGTCTCGGCCCCGTCATCCGTCACAAAAACCTCGCCGTGCTGGAATGGCGACATCGTGCCCGGATCGACGTTTATATACGGGTCGAGCTTCATCATCTGCACGCTCATACCCCTGGTTTCGAGTAAGCAGCCGATAGAACTCGCCGCTAGTCCTTTTCCTAAGCTCGATACAACCCCACCCGTAACGAATATGTATTTTGTTTTTTTAACGTTCATTGAATTCTCCCTACTAAATGGTCTCTTTGTGACCCGCAGATCAACAGGAATAACAAGAAGGCAGCACCGATCAGATCATTCATTTTTCTCTATTATCCTCTTGACCCGCTCGAGATCCTCTTCAGTGTCTACCCCGATTGAGCTTTCACCAACCTCGACTACCCGGATCCGTGCTCCGTTCTCGAGTGCCCGCAACTGTTCGAGCATTTCAATTCTCTCCAGCCTGGTTGGTTTCATTTGCGAAAATTGGATCAGGAATTCCCGCCGAAACACATACAGACCCGAGTGCTTGCGATACAGGCCGATTAGCTCAGATTGGTTTCGCATCGCGGCCTCAAGGCTGCCGAACTTAAGCGATGCTTCTCTCGAATAAGGTATCGTGGAGCGAGAAAAGTATAACGCGAAACCCTTTTCACTAGTTACCACCTTTACAACATTACTGTTAAATAGTTCATTTATATCCTTTATAGGTTCGCAAGTTGTCACAATGTCGGCTTTGCTGTCATCGAGGATCGCCTCAACAGCTCGGTCGATCATGCGAGGCGAGATAATAGGCTCATCACCCTGCACATTTACGATTATCGAATCCGTTGGGAGATTTTCTGCCACTTCAGCAACCCGATCGCTTCCCGATTGATGCTCTTTCGATGTCATCACAGCCTCGGCTCCGGAATCGTTGACCACGTTATAGATTCTTTCGTCGTCGGTCGCGACGATCACGCGAGAGATCGTCATCGCCTCTTTTGCACGGGCGACGGTGTGAAGGATCAGCGGTTTCCCGCCAATATCACGCAATAATTTACCCGGCAGCCGCGTAGACGAATAGCGTGCGGGGATTATGGCGATCACGTTTTGTTGGGGATTCATCCCGTGTTGCTCCACGGGATTTTAGGTTAGAACGTATTCGCCCAAACATCAAGAACGAAAAGACGAACTTGGAACTTAATTTGCCATTGGCTACACTCATTGACGTGCAAAACGAAGATCCATTGACTGACGAAGAGTTTGAACCCCTTACGCCCGTAGTGGCTGAGGCTCTCATTACACACCACCCGACGCCTAACGATCCGCCATGGACAACACTGCCGGCAGTTGGCGTCTGGTTCACTAGTGTGCTGTTAATACTTGTTATCCCGACCCTGTTCCTGCTTCCCTACCTTGCTGTACAGGACCCGCCGCTTTCCGATCCGCAAATTCTCTTGGAATTTGCGCGAACTGATCCGATGGCGATCATTCTTCAGATCGCGGCGATAATTCCGGCTCATATTCTCACGCTGTTGATGGCGTGGTTCGTAGTTACGCGGGCCCGACGATATTCATTCCTTAAAATGCTTGGCTGGGAAAACGGCGGCTTTGTCTGGTGGCACTATATTGTCATCTTGGTGAGCTTTTTCGCTCTCGCCGCAGTGGTAGGCAGCTATTTTCCGGAAAAGGAAAATGACCTGATACGCATTCTGCAGAGCTCGCGATCGGCGATCTATATTGTTGCGATCGTCGCTACCTTTACGGCCCCACTCGTCGAAGAGGTGATATACCGAGGCATGCTTTATTCGGCCTTTCAACGGGCGTTCGGCATTCCCGCGGCGTTCGTACTCGTCACCGGGCTGTTCGCATTGGTCCACGTACCGCAATATTACCCGAGTTTCTCGACGATCTTTTTGCTTACAGTTCTTAGCCTTACCCTGACGGCAATTCGGGTTAAATCAAACAACCTGCTGCCGTGCGTTATTCTTCACACCCTGTTCAACGCTCTGCAGTCCGTCTTTTTGATCCTGGATCCTAAAACGGCACCATCTATAGTTCCTGAACAAGCAGCGACTCTAATACACATTGTTAAATAAAAATGCGTGGAGCCTTACAGCCCCACGCATAGATGCAATCAATTCTATCGATCTTAGTCAACCGGTCTGGTCTTCTGAACCGGCACTCTACCGGTGTCGCCAGCAGTGTCGACACGCTGTATCGGTGGTGCTTGAGTCAGTGGCGAGACCCCGGCATCCACGCCGCCTCTGCCCGATGTTCGAGTGGACCAAATCCCCGGCGAATCATCAACCCTCGGCTGCCGTCCGCTCCTTTTCTCAACCTCTGTAAATGGCGGGGGATGGCGGCGTACCTTGGCCGGCGGGGCAGTTACACCCCCTCCTCCGTTTCCGCCGTTTCCGGCAACGTTCGTCGGCTGACGGTAGTACCACCAGAAATCGCGCCAATCCATACCGTAACCAAAACCAAAGCCGTAAGGCGAGTGCCATCGATTCCCGAATGGCAAAAAGATGCGGTAGCCGTAAATTGGATGATAGATCCAGACGCCGAACGAACCGTATAGATTCCAGCGGTTATTATGGAACGAGCTCATCAGAGAACCACGGATATCCTTCTGCTTCAGTGACGCCGTCATTTTTGCCAATTCTTTTCCTCGCGAACGGCTCCACTCAGCCATCTCATCCCGATCCTTACGATCAAATTTAGCAATTGTTGAAGGCTGTCCGATCGTGGCCATGCGTCCCGCCTTGACCTCTGTGGTGTTCGGTTCGCCAAAAACGGCCATGCCTTCAGTGACGGCAATCGTCGCCGTTCCGTCACGTTCGATCTCGATACGATACACTCCGGACTCAACCATCGCGACCTGGCCATTCGGGGTCGACACTTTCACCTGAAAATCATTGGTCGCAAACACCTCAAACGTGGCGGTGCCTTTTTTCAGCTCGATTTCGAGATCTTCGAGAGCCGTCGATAAGAATTTAAATTCCGAATTCGGACCGAGACGCAGGAACGAACCAGGATTAAGCAACACTTCGGCCTTGGCGGCAACTGAGGTCGAAACCACATCGCCAATCTCGAGCCGATCACCTCTAATCAGTGTCCCTCCTAAGACTGTCGTTCGAGCCACGGCCACGGAACCCTGAATATAGTTAATTCCCCCGGCTCTTGCCGAGATAATGTATTTATCCGCGGCTGTTGTTTGAGCTACCGTTCCCCCGCCGGCCAGAGTAAGCAAAAGAGCTGTAACAAAAAAGGACATCAAGCTGTTTCTTGTCATATATTCTCCAGGGGAAAGCAGGAATAGATCGATAATATCCTCCTTCAGGTTTAAATACAATTAGTTTTTTGCATCGCCCTGCTTATTTACGCGCTTCCCAAAAAAGGTGAACAACCCCTACGATGCTTTCGGTTATCTAACTGTTGCCGGACGAAAGTCACGGCAGCAATTTTATGGCTACTTTTAAGGATCCTGATCTTTGTTTCGCCCCTCTCCAAGTCATCGACCGACTGCTCCAGATCCGAGCGGAACTCGGATTTTCCGAAACGCTTTATCTCGATCGCTCACAGGAACTTACGGATTTTCTAGATGCGTACGGCTTTGATATATACGCTTTCTCAACCCGAAACGATAAGATCAATTACGACGACTACTCAACACCTGTCGTGCCGGGTGGGGACAATCTACACTGTTCTCTTACCGCTCACTAGCGGGTAACATTTCCCTGTCAACTGAAGGAACGCGGAAGGTGTCTAAGCAATTGGAAACCTTCCGTTTCCTCTTTTAAAGTGCTTTCACAATGAAGAGCGTGCCGTCGTCATCGAGGAATTTGCGCTCAGTAAAATCGGCGACGCCCTTTCTGACATGATCGATCAACTGTTTAGCCGGCAGGTGTATACCGTCGAGGACTCGATGAGCAAATCGGTCCGGCCCGTACTCTTCGCCATTCGGATTCGCCGCCTCAGTGATGCCGTCTGTATAGATGACCATTACCTGATTAGCTTCAAATCTAATAAAGTGCTGGTGAAAATGGGTTCCGGGGAACATCCCGAGCGGCGTGTCACCGTATTCGACAAAACGATATTCCCCATTTGGCTTAATTAGCAGAGGTGGATTATGGCCCGCGTTTGAAAAGACAAAAGTCTTGTTCGTGGTATCGAGTATTCCGTAGATCGCCGTGATGAACTGATTATCTTCGATAGAATCGCATAAAAGTTCGCTAACTTTTGAAAATGCAATGTTCGGTGCGTATCCGATCTGAACACAAGAACGTAGCGACGCTCTCAGGAACGCCATCAGCAATGCGGCGGGAATTCCTTTGCCGACGGCGTCGGCCACGATGATCCCTATCTGGTCGTCGAAAACTTTGACCCAGTCATAGTAGTCGCCCGAGACCTCTTCGGTCGGAAACACATAGGCACTCACGTCAAAGCCGTCCATCGTAGGGTCGGTGGAGGGCAGCAGTTCCAACTGTACCTGTCGGGCGATCTCAAGCTGGGCCTCGATCCGCTTCTTTTCGACCACCTGATCGTGAAGTTGTACCTTTTCGATAATGATCGCAACCTGAGAGGTTAGAAGCTGCAGTACCGCGAGGTCATCGTCCGAATAGGCATTGAGCTGGTCACTCTCCAGATCGAAGACACCGATTACCTTGTCATTGGATATGATCGGGGCGAGAATTTCGGAACGGGTTTGTTCGCGTGCAGCAAAATATCGAGGGTCCTTGCTAACGTCATGCGAAATTATGGGCTTGCCTGTCTGAGCAACGGTCCCAAGAAAGCCTTCGCCCATTTTTAGTCGCGGCTCGATCAGGTCAAAGCTGATGTTGTATCCCCTAATAGCTTTTGACCTAAAAATATAGGGATCTTTGTTCTCAGTGCTGAACTCGATCAGATAAATACCTGCGGCGTCATACGGCAGAAGCGAACCTAGTGTGTCCATCACAAGGTTCAAAACCTCTTCGAGATCCAGCGAACGGCTTATGGTCTTGGTTATATCGAGCAAGAGGCGCAGTTTATCTATGGTCGATAGCCGGATGCCGTCCGCGCGTTGATCCGTTGAATTTTGCTTTTTTCTATTCGGCATTAAAGACTTTCGTTTTATACGCGTCCCATAACCGCGAGACCTTGATCCTATACTCTACCAAAGCCCGGCTTACCAAAAAATGGCGAGCGATCTCATTTACAGTCTTTCCCTGCTCGACCATTCGCTTCAGAGCGGTGTAGGGCACAAGTGCAGCGGCCCCGGTCGAATAAGCCTCTTCCTCGATAGCATGATTGTAATCGCGGGCGATCACCTTTCCATCCTTATTTCGCTTTTTGATCGCAAGACGACTCGGCTTATGGCCCAGAAATACATGGCAGATCTCTTCCATCAAAGTTGCGTTCTGCCTGTTCTTGCCGTGCGTGGGATTGAGAATTATCAGCTTGCGCCCATCAGGCAGCGTATGCGAAGCCGCTCCGCCCGACCATGCATTTTTTCCGTCACCTATCAGGTGTTTCCGTGTCTCTTCGCTTAATAAAGGTTCGATCTGGTCGAAGGATGCAACAAATAGTTTTGCGAAAGATGCCAGCTTAAACGGATCCAGCCGCTGATCGTCTCGGTGGAGGCCAGCAAATTGCCGAAGTCCTATGGCCCTGATCTCGTGATGTCGTCCCTTCTGAGTCGGAGGCAGATCATTAATCATTAGATGAACTGATCATCATCAACGACCACGGCTGCCGTAATCGCGCTTTGCTATCGGAACCTTATTAAACCTCTTTGAATTCAGAATCGACATCTTCGCCGGAGAGGGCGACGCGGTAATTTTTTGATTGTTTCTGTTTAGTAATGAGCAGATCGTCTTTGGTTTTTAACAGGTCCGCTCGATTATAGACCGACAGTTCAAAATTATAGCCGTGGGTGATCGCATCTTTCGGACACGCCTCGACGCAGAAACCACAGAATATGCAGCGTCCATAATCGATGTTATAGACACGGGCATATCGTTCGTCTCGCCCGACTCG
>JBGSXN010000095.1:0-8314 GCA_041751355.1 Pyrinomonadaceae bacterium | reverse complement strand
TACAACATGATCGGCGGCTTCCTTAACAGATTCTTCATCCATATGGTCGACCGACTTACCCAATGCCTCGGCCGCCAGCGGGTGGACGTAGGTACGCGTCCCGAGAGTGTCCTGTCGGACATACGCCCATGAGAAATTGGGCTCGATACCCGACGATGTCTCGGCGACCAGAGATATCGTCCCCGTCGGGGCGATAGTCGTCACTTCATAATTGCGGGGCGTCAGCGGTATATCACGGGGAATGCCGAGATCGTCATAGATGAACCGGGCATAAGCATCGCGGTTTGCCTCAAATTCCGGAAATACGCCTTTGTCTTTGCCCAGACGCAGCGAGGCAAGCCAAGATTCACGCCTGACAAAGCCCATGACTCGCTCCATTAATGTAATGGATTCGTCACTGCCGTATGTGATACCCATTTTGAGGCAAAGATCGGCAAAGCCCATGATGCCGAGGCCGACCGGACGGGTCCGCTTTACGACGTCATCGATCTCCGGCAATGGAAAATGACCAGCGTCAACGACGTTATCGAGAAATTGCGTGCAAAGCTGGGTCACACGGGAGAGACGCTCCCATTCGATAATGCCCTCGTCCTCGGCTGATCGATGAAAGAACTTAGCTACATCTATTGATCCGAGATTACAGGAATTATTGAAATGAAGCTGCTGTTCGCCGCATGGGTTACACGCATAGATCGGGCCCATCGAGGCCATAAGATGGTTATGCCGATTGACCTCGTCGATAAAAATTATCCCGGGTTCAGCGTACTTGTGGGCCGACGCGATGATGCGGTTCCATATGTCCGGGGCAAATACCATTCCGGGCATCGGCGGCTCTTCTATCGTACATTCGGAGAGGTCCGCTGTCTCGAAAGCGAGTTTGTCGGCGAATGTCGCCGTCGAACCGTCGGGCCGTCGATAAACGACATAATCACGCCCGGTGACCGCGTCAAACACTGCCTGGGTCCATGGTTCTCCCTTAAACTCTGTTTGAAACCAGACGCCGCCGTCAACCGCTTTCATGAACACGTCGGTGACAGTGACGGATATATTGAAATTAGTAAGGCTCGTTTGGTCGTTCTTTGCGTGAATGAACCGTAAAATATCGGGATGCGCGACAGCCAGAATGCCCATATTGGCACCGCGGCGAACGCCGCCCTGCTTTACGACCTCGGTTGTCTGATTGACGATGTTCATAAAGCTGACAGGCCCTGACGCGACACCACGAGTCGAATTGACCATCGACCCCGCCGGTCGCAGAAATTCGTAGGTCATGCCCGTCCCGCCGCCGGTCTGATGGATGATCGCGACATTCTGCGCATGCTCCATTATCCCCTCGATCGAATCCGGAACGTTGAGGACAAAGCAGGCCGCGAGTTGGCCTTTAGGCTTGCCCGCATTTACAAGACACGGCGTATTTGGCACAAATTCGCGTGCCAGCATCACCGCGGACATATCATGATAAAAGAGCTTTTGCTTAAAAGGGTCAGTTTCGGCCTGAGAGATATGGCCGACGACCCGACGTACGATATCAGGCCATGTTTCGAGAGGTTCTCCGCGTTCATCCTTGAGTGAATATCGCTTGCTGACCACCTTTTGGGCGTTCAGGCCGAGCGGTGTAAACTCTCGCGACGTGGCGGTGCCGGCCCCTGTACCGACTCCATTTTTTTCCAGAAAACTACTGACGGCTGATTCCAAAACAGTGCTCATAAAATGATCGCTCCTATTGCGCATCATGCGATTGCGGATGAATGTCCGTTATTAATACTATTTTAACATTCGAAATAGTATTCGGAAATGATTTTCAGGAAGAAATGTTAGCTTGCGAGCATGAGATCCCCGTTTCGGAGATCATGTACGATTCGCCAATCGTAGACCTTATCGGGAATAATGTCAATAAAAACTTTTACACAATATATTGTATGGTAAATCACAAAACTAACTATTAGTAGGTAATATCTCTATTTTGAAGGGTTTACCGGTTTGTCGGAAACAGTTGACTATTTTATCGATCGATATTGCCGTATCCGCCGCGAAAATATAACAATGGATCACCGTCGCCGACGGCACTTCGCTCGACCTCACCAACGAAGATGGTATGGTCGCCGGCATCGTGAACGCCCGTTACCCGACACTCAATGTTGGCCAGAGCTCCTTTAAGCAGCGGAATACCGTCGATCCCTGTTGAGCAATCGACTTCTTCGAATTTATCCGGCGCCGGGGCCGCGAATCTTTCAGACAGATCGACCTGCGAACTTTCGAGCACGTTGACGACGAAAGCGCGGGACTCTCCAAAAGCAAAATGGCTGGCCGTACTTTTTTCAATACATACCAGCACAAGGGGAGGGAAAAGCGAAACCGAACAGAATGCAGAAACCGTTATACCGTAAAATTTTCCTTCACTATTCCGGGTCGTTACGACGCTGACTCCGCTGGCGAAACGGGAAAGGGCATTCCTAAATTCAGCTTCTGAAACAGGCATCGTAAGACAGCAATCTACAGTATCGACAGATGTTTGGCAAAAAACTGGGTTTTGATAATTGTCGATTAATAAAAGATAATTTTCGGCAATGAGAGCAGTTGAGCATTACCTCGACCAGGTTAAAAGCGACATCGACGCGCTACTGGATTCGCTGATACCGGCCGAGGACATTGAGCCCCAAAGCCTGCATGCCGCTATGCGATGGAGCCTATTTGCCGGCGGAAAGCGTATCAGGCCCGCCATCGTCCTGGCGGTGGGGGAAGCACTCGGAGGCAGCCGGGCTGAATTAATGTCAACCGCCGCTGCGATAGAGATGGTCCACACATATTCCCTGATACATGATGACCTGCCGTCGATGGATAATGACGACCTCCGCCGGGGAAAGCCATCGTGTCATCGTCAATTCGGCGAGGCCACGGCGATACTGGCAGGTGACGTTCTTCAAACTCAGGCGTTCAAGACTATCGCTGAAGACGGTTTACTTACGGCCGATGTCCGGATCAAACTCATCTCGCTGCTGGCAGCAGCATCGGGCTCGCCCGGCGGCATGGCCTCAGGACAGCAACTCGACCTCGCCGCGGAAGGCAATGTCGTCCCACTGGAAGAGATCGAAAGAATACACCAGCAAAAGACAGGTGCTCTAATCTCGGCCGCAGCGTCCGCAGGTACGATGATCGCTAAGGGAACCGACGAGGAATTTACTGCTATCGATAAATATGCGAAAAAGCTCGGATTATTATTTCAGATAACCGACGACCTTCTTGACGTCACCCAAGGCTCCCTTGAACTCGGCAAAACGGCCGGCAAAGATGCCTCTGCCAACAAGGCCACTTATCCAACCCACCTCGGCATCGAAGGCACCAGGGAACTTGCCAAAAAAGTCCGCGATCAAGCGATCAACACTCTTGCCCCGCTCAAGGGAGATTCAGAGATTTTGTCAGGATTAGCAATGTTCGTTGTCAGCAGGACTAACTGATCTTCAAATACATTTGTCCTGAAAGTCGGAAGAAACGCCGCATTCAGCCTTTTTCTGGATGTTGGCCCATGACCGAAAACGGAAACAATCAACTCAACACAATAAAGATCACAGCACTGATCTGTGCTTTGGTCGTGTCGTATCTCGCGGTCCTCGAAAAACTCGGACGCGACTGGTGGATCGATGAGAACTACTCTCACGGCCTTCTTATTCCGTTCGTGATCGGCTTTATTGTCTGGAACGAATGGGACCGACTGAAAAAATGGTCTTCGGCGGGGCCGGCTTGGCTTTCGGGCTCAATGATCGTCGCTGCCGCCCTGATGCTTCTGGCGGGAACGCTCGCGTCTGAGCTATTCACCCAGCGAATTTCACTCGTTCTAATGCTGGCCGGCATTGTCATTTACCTCTTTGGCCTAAAGGTCCTGAATATTCTCGCAGTACCATTTGTACTTTTGCTTTTGGCGATCCCGATACCTCAGATAGTCTTTAATCGAATCGCGTTTCCGCTTCAGATATGGGCATCTCAGGCCGCTGTCTGGGGAATACGGATCTTCGACGTACCGACACTTCGCAACGGGAATGTCATCGATATTCTTCCCAGCGGATCGACGCAGACCATCTCACTGGAAGTTGTCGAGGCCTGCAGCGGCATACGCTCGCTGATGACCCTGGTGACTCTCGCCCTGGTACTCGCGTATTTTACGAGACGCGATGAGCACGGAACACGGGCTGGATTCTCTGGAGTAGATCTCGTCAGAGCGATCGTTCTAATGGTTCTCGCGGTCCCGATCGCCGTTTTGACAAATGCTGCCCGCGTGACCGGCACGGGTTACCTTACATATAAGTACGGGATTCAGGCCGTTGAAGGAACGTGGCACGACGTCTCGGGCTGGCTGGTTTACATCGTTGCACTGGCTCTGCTTATAGGTGCAAATTTCATCTTAAGTAAGGTCATCGGCGGCCGAAAGGGTGATCCCATGGAAAACGAAAACACCCCGAGTATAAGTCACAACTCAGCCGGCGTTTGGCCACTGATCATTTGCCTGGCAGCGAGCGGCATTCTTATCCAGTGGTTCGTAAACCGGGGTGAGATTACTCCGCCGCGTCAGAGTCTAGCCGGACTGTCAGCGGAATTAGGCGAATGGAAACAGCGCGGGAGCGAGATCAAATTTGAAGAGGCGGTCGAGAATGTACTCAAGACCACCGACTATACGATGCGCGAATACAAGCTCGAAAACGGGCGAATAGCTAACGTTTATATAGGCTATTACGAATCGCAGCGCAGCGGTGCCACGTATCACAGTCCGCAGAATTGCCTTCCGGGATCGGGATGGACGTTGAACGATCCTCAATATATCGAGATCGTCTCACCGAAAGGCCGAAGCTTTACGGCCCGGAAATACACGATTAAGAACGGTATCTACAACGAGGTTATGATCTACTGGTATCAGGGTCGGGGCCGAATTGAGGCGAACGAGTATAACGATAAGTTCAATACCGTCTTCGACAGCCTTTCAAAGCGCCGCAGCGACGGAGCCATGGTTCGCATTATGACCAGCGTTTGGTACGACGAGGTTGCCTCGACCGAAGCGGCATATGATCTGGGCGGACGCATAGTGGACGAACTATCTCCATTCGTTCCCGAATGATCTCCCAGACGTCCACATTTTTCGATATTCGAGGTCCACGTACTCCCTCAAAACTCGCTAAATACTCAAACTTTCTGAAACTTAAAGCTGATTAGACCTATTTCAAAAGTGCCGATGATATCGGCGATTGAAATTGAATTAAAAGAGTTCAGGTCTCACAACCGGCCGACCGGCGAACCTGATCAGCCGAATAAAACGATCCTTGGTCCTTGCCCGGAACTTTGATCGTAAGGCAACAAAATATTATGAACTACAGAGAGTGCCAAGTCTCGTCACGCCGTATTTTAGGCCTTTCCCTGCTTCTTTGCTTTAGCATCTTCGCCGCGGCCTGCGGCCAATCAACCGAAGCATTTCTCGCCAAGGGCGAAGAATACCTGCAAAAACGAAAGTTTCATGACGCCATGATGCAGTTCCGATCGGCCGCGGAATCGGACTCCGGTTCGGCTCGGGCACATTGGGGACTCGCCCGATCGTATGAAAATCTCGGGCAATTCAACGAGGCACTCGAAGAATTACGAAAAACCGTCGAGTTGGACGAAACCAACCTTGATGCCAAGGCAAAGCTTGGAAACTATTTCCTATTACTCGTGCCGCCGATGGTTGCCGAGGCTGAAACGATAAGGGACGAGATACTCGAAGCCGACCCAAAGTTTATCGAGGGCCATATGCTTACCGCGTCAATCATGGCCGCCCTCGGCCAGCCGGACGCGGATGTGGTGGCGGCCGTCAATCGGGCAATAGCCCTAAATCCTAAACGGATCGAATCCTACATCAGCCTTCAACGTCTTTATATGACGCGCGATAAGACCGCCGAGGCCGAGGCTGCATTAAACACCGGGATATCTGCTGTTCCCGACTCTGTGCTCGGATATATAGAATATGGCCGCTTCCTGACGTACGCCAATCGCGATGCGGAAGCAGAAACCCAGTTTCTGAAAGCGATCAGTCTGGATGGAGCTAACATCGAGGCACGTCAGGCGATCGCGGATTTTTATGTCGTCAGCCGGCAAATGGAAAAGGCCGAACGTGCTTACCTTAGCCTGCTGGAGATTCAGGAAAACAGCCCGGAGAGCCGCCTCGAACTTGCTGAGTTCTACGAACGTGTGGGAAGGACACCTGAGGGCATCGCGGTTCTCGAACAGATCCTCGCGGATGCTCCCGGCTATGCACTTGCCCGATACCGGGTAGGACAGATATATCTCGACCAGGGAAACATCGCCAAGGTCAACGAACAACTCGACGAGCTTTTTAAGATCAACGATAACGACCTTGAGGCACTAATGCTGAGGTCACGCCTGCACCTACGCGAGGGTTCACCGGAAAAGGCCGTAAAGGACCTCGAGGAAGTCTTGAAGCGAATCCCCAGCGGCCGTGAACCATTATATCTGATGTCCCAGTCCCGTCTGGCTGCGGGTCAGGTCGATCAGGCAAATTCATTCATAATGGACCTGGAACGTTACCACCCAAATTATCTCCAGGTAGGCCTCTTAAAGATCCAGTCCGCTTTCACCATCGGTGACAGCCAAGGCGCTCTGAAGCAGTCTAACGAGCTGCTGGACAAGATCGCGACGGTCATAACAAATGCCGGGGCCGACCCCAAGAGTCTCCAGGATATGCGGGTCCGGGCTCTTACCTCCAGAGGTCTCGCCAACATGGATCTCGGAAAGCTGCCCGAAGCACGCGCCGATCTGCAAGCGGTGGTGCAAATGTCTCCGCGATCGGCCTCTGCCGCGGTCAACCTTGCGAAGGTCCATATGGCCGGGCGTGGCTTTGAGGCAGCAATGGAACTTTACGAAAAGGCTTTGGCCCTGGATGCTCAAAACTTCGACGCGGCCAGCGGGATAGTCAATGCGGCCCTACGGCTGCAGCGACCGGCGATCGCCCATTCGCGTGTCAATGAACTTATTAATAACAATGGCGGAAACCCCGCGTTAGCGGCCGGCCTCCACTATCTCCGATCAACGGTATATAGCTCCGAACAAAATCATTCGGCCGCCGAAAGAGAACTGCTCGCAGCCATCGACCTAGACAATGGATATCTGCCGGCCTATTCGGGCTACGCCGCTTTGCTGGTTAAGCAGAATCGGGCAGATGAAGGGATCGCCCAATATCGAAAGGTTCTCGAGATGCGGCCGACCGCCCAGATATTTACTTTGCTCGGAATTCTCGAAGATTCGAGAGGTAATGGTGCAGCGGCTGAAGAAGCTTATCGTAAGGCCCTCGAGATCGCCCCGGACACGTCGATCGCCGCTAACAATCTTGCCTGGCTGCTCGCAGAACGTCAGGGGAATCTGGACGAAGCCCTACAGTGGGCGACAAGCGCTGTCAGCAAGAGCCCGACTACCGCCGGATTTTACGACACTCTCGGGTGGATTTATCTGAAAAAAGGCCTCGCCTTGCCCGCGGTCGAACAGCTCAGAAGGGCGGTTGCTCTGGAAGAAACCAATTCTAAACGCACCGGCATCACCCCGAATGCGGGGTATCGCGTAAGGCTAGGAATGGCACTCGCACGGGCCGGAGATAAGACCGGTGCACGACGCGAGGCAGAGATATCGCTGCGATTTACCGACAGCCTTAGCCACCGAGAAGTCTCGGACGCCCGCGGCGTCCTGGCAGGTTCCTAATTGTCGATGGAGACTCTGATCATCGGGATCTAAACGATTCTGGAAGAGGTGAAAAAGAAATGAGTGTGGAATTTAGACAGCGTAAACCGGGTGAACTGTTCGCCATGCTGAAGCGCCAGAAATGGTTGATCGTGCTTCCGACGATCACTATGACGATCGCGATCGGCTATGTGGTCTACCGGTTGCCGAGCATTTACGAATCAACCTCGCTGTTGACGGTCAAACCGCCGACGATCTCGTCGAGCCTGGTTCAGGCGTTGTCGACAGAGGCACTTTCCCAGCGGCTTTCCACCATAAACCAGGAAGTACTGAGCCGGTCGTCGCTCGAACCAATGGTCCAAAAATATGACCTATACAAGCAGGAACGTTCGGCTGGCGTGCCGATGGAACTCATCGTCGACAAAATGTACAGAAACATAAACGTCGATCTTGAAGACACCGGAAACGAGAAAGTAGCTGCATTCCGTATCAGGTATCGCGATCGCGATCCTCAGGCCGCTCGCAATGTAGCGGGCGAGCTGGCTAGCAAATACGTCAACGCCCAGGTGCAGACATCCACCGAGATCGCAGAGTCGACAAACCTCTT
>JBGSXN010000094.1:0-19842 GCA_041751355.1 Pyrinomonadaceae bacterium | reverse complement strand
GCACGTACGTCAATTGGTAGACAGCCTCCCTTACAAGGAGGAAGTTAGGGGTTCGAGTCCCTTCGTGCCCACCACTCTTGCGGGGTCGTAGTTCAGTTGGTTAGAACGCCAGCCTGTCACGTTGGAGGTCGCGGGTTCGAGTCCCGTCGGCCCCGCCACTTATTAAAAGCTGCCTCAAAAAGGCGGCTTTTGTTGTTTTAAGGCGATGATCCCTGGATGGCTTCGTCTCCTTTGAGAGTAAAGAATCCGGGCGGGTGTTATTAGGCTTTATAACGTCCTATCCTAATAAGAATTGTGATAATTAAAACCCAAAAAATACTACTACTAATACTGTCAGGAATTTTTCTGACGTTGACCGTACATCCGCAAGTTTTGACTGATGCGAATGTTCTAATGACGAATTCGAAAGTAAAAAAGGCTTTTGAATACATCAAAGAGATCGAACCGGATACGGTCGAAGAACAGATAAAGATCGCTGAAATTCCGGCTCCTACTTTTGAAGAAGAAAAACGCGGAGCTTATTTCAAACAGCGTTTTGCAGAGATCGGATTAAAGAACGTCCGTGTTGATGCGGTCGGAAATGTGATCGGCGAAAGACCGGGAACGGGCGGACAAAATGCTCCGACGCTTGTTTTGGCGGCCCATCTCGACACGGTCTTTGCAATGGATACGCCGCTTAAAACCGTCCGCGAGGGGACCGTCATAAAACTGCCGGGCATCGGCGACGACGCTCGCGGGCTGACGCTTTTGCTGGCCATAGCCCGGACTCTAGAGCGACACAAGATCGAAACGATCGGCAATATAATTTTCGCTGCAAATGTGGGGGAAGAAGGTCTGGGCGATCTGAAGGGCGTCCGGCATCTTTTTAACCACGAATTAAAGGGGAAAATAACGCATTTTATTTCGATAGACGGAACCGGTTTGGGCGTGACGACCGGAGCGGTCGGAAGCAAACGCTACCGCGTTACGTTTTCAGGTCCCGGCGGACATTCTTACGGAGCGTTCGGAATGGCAAATCCGATCCATGCCGTCGGCAGACTGATTGCCAAAATCTCGGAATTTCAAACTCCGGCAGAACCGAAAACCACCTTCAGTGTCGGGACGATCCGCGGCGGAACAAGCGTGAATTCGATCGCTCGCGAGGCTTCATTTGATCTCGATATGCGTTCGGTTGAGCCGAATGAACTCGCAAAACTCGACAAATTATTTAAACTCAATGCGGAAGCCGCACTCAATGAAGAGAATGCGCGCTGGAAAGATAACGGAAAATTAAACCTTGATATTAAACTCATCGGCGATCGCCCGACGGGAACGCAGCCGCAGGATTCGCCGATCATAAAAGTCGCCGCGTCTGCTAATAAATTTATGAATATCAAGAACGACTTCGGTTTTTCAAGCACGGATTCGAATCTGCCGATCAGCATCGGGATCCCGGCGATAACAATTGACGGCGGCGGAAACGGCAAAGGAGCACATTCTCTCGATGAGCAATGGGACTCAAAAGACAGTTATATAGGAAGTCAGAGAGCTTTGTTAATAGTTTTGGCGATCGTCGGCGTTAAATAGATTTACCATTTCTACCTCAGTCTGCTGCTGCTCTCGGTACCGACATCCGCGAAGCCGCTCATGGCGACGTCGAGTCGAGGTTATTATTCAAATTAACGGCGTCGATATTCCGGGCGGCATCACTCCGGCCCCATTTTGGTCCGAACTCGTTATCGACTGCTCAATCGATCGAGCAGTTTCTCGTGGATCCCACCAAAGCCGCCATTGGACATTATGGCGACGACATCGCCTTCGCGGAGCTCGGGAGCGAGGTGTTCGATTATGGTGTCGGCGTCGGGAAAGCTCATGACGGGTTTGCCCTGCATGGCGATATCGGCGACCAACTCGTCAACGTCGAGGACCTTGCCGAGCTCGCTGGCTTTTGAAGTATTATAGACCCCGGCGATGATTACATAATCGGCGTAGACAAACGCCTTGGCGTAAGGCTCCTGGAAAATGGCGAGGCGTGATGACCAAGTGCGCGGCTCGAAGACGGCGATCAGTCGTCGTCCGGCGTACTTCATCCTGAGGGCCTTGAGGGTTTCCTCGACGGCTGTCGGGTGGTGGGCGAAATCGTCAATGACGGTCACGCCGCCCACGGTTCCGCGAACCTCGACCCGGCGTTTTACCGACTTGAAAGTGTCGAACGCCTCCTGGATCTTTTCCTTCGAAATGCCCCAGGCGTCGGCGGCGATGATCACAGCAAGGCAGTTTCGCACGTTGAATTCGCCGATGAGGCTAGTCGAGAATTCACCCCACAGCTCGCCTTCCTTATGAACGCCGAACTTGGTGACGTCGCCCGTAAAATCGATATCACGGGCCTGCCACTTGGCATCGTCAGACAGGCCAAAAGTCTCGACCTGTGTAAACAGCTTGCCCTCCATCTCGGCCAGCACCTCGCGAACGACCGGCGAATCGATACCGCAAATCAAGCGGCCGTTGCCGGGGACGAGATTCATCAGGCGTGAGAATTCCCACTTGATATCGTCGAGGTCGTCATAGATATCGGCGTGGTCAAATTCGATATTGTTGACGATCGCGATCTCGGGCAGGTAATGCATGAACTTGGGTTTTTTGTCGAAATAAGCGGTGTCGTATTCGTCGCCCTCGACGACGAAATGCTCCCCGCCAGTCACGCGAAAGCTCGCCCCGAAATTCTGCACGATACCACCCACCAGGAACGAAGGATCAAGTCCGCCAACCTCACAGACCCAGGCGGCGATGCTCGTCGTTGTCGTCTTGCCGTGAGTGCCCGCAACCACCAGCGAACGGCGGCCGCGGATAAATTCTTCTTTCACGATCTCGGCCTGTGACCGATAGAGGAGTTTACGGTTGAGGACCTCTTCGAGCTCGGGGTTACCGCGCGAGATGGCGTTGCCGACAACGGTCACATCGGCGCCGACATCGGCATTCTCGCCCTTGTATCCCGTCAGGATCTCGATCCCCAGCGATTCGAGCTGGGTCGACATCGGCGGATAAACATTTTGGTCCGAGCCGGTAACTTTATGGCCGCGTGCCTGTAGCATACCGGCGAGACTAGCCATCGCCGTGCCGCAAATTCCGATCAGGTGATAATACATGGATCTATTTCGTGTTTATCAGATGAGCAAAGGGCAGCTTAGAGGTGGTCATGTAATAGTCTGCATCGTCCGGGTCATCGCCCATTACACCGTCCGGAGCCTTCTTGGGTTTGCCCGACTGGAGGTCGAGGATCTTTGCGGAACGGCTGATCTCGTTACCGGCACGGTCGAAGTAAATGCGGCGAACGACTTTGAAATCGCCGTTAAAGGTTCGATAATCAGTCTCGACCCGGGCGAGCGAACCGTCAGGCCGGAAGTACGAGTAAACGTATTTGGCCCAGTCGCCCGACGGGCTAAACAGGGTGAAGTTAGTCGAGGCGATCTTTCCGCCATCGAGCCAAACGTACGCGATCGTATACGCCTCGGTTTTTTCGCGATGCCGCTCAAGTGCTTTTTCAGAGGCGAACTTCTTCCACTTGGCCGATTCGTCCGTCTCGTAATCGGAGACGTCAGCGAAGACCAATTTCGAGGCTTTCGGCCGCTTCGCTCGGGCGTCTATGCTTTTAGCCAACGTGTCGATCTGCCTGATCTCAGTTGTTTTGGTTTGTGCTATCGCCGCGGCCGCGCAAACGATGCACAATAGGATGGTCGAGAGTGCGATCTTTTTCACAGTTAAGGTTCCTCCGTACCCGCGCAACCGGACCGGCGAGCGAGACATCTTAGTTTAATGCAGCCGTGAATTTACGTGAAGTTCTAACGAATGTTTGTTTATGCAAATACGGGCCATGAAACAAAAAAAGTTCATTTCCACCCTTCTTCTCGCAGCCTTCCTTCTTCACCCTATGTCATCGACTTTGGCTTTTGAGACAGATCAGTTCAATCTGCCGCCCGAGCCGCTGGCCGATATCGGCGAAGAAGTGACGGAGTATGTGGTCACCCAGCTGCGGCTTGCTTCGGCGAATGTCAACGCCCGCATCACTGCGTCTGAGGCTTGTCTTGCTTCGAAAGCAAAGGGGTGCGAGCGGGCTGAGAAGGGGCGAAAAGAGCTTGAATATCTGCGTTCCGATGCTGCCGTCGCAAAGGCCGTCTACGATCTGCTCAGCGGCAGCCATCTGATGACGACAAAATTCGGAAAGTGGATTGACGCTCATAAGTTCCGGGCACAGCCCGCCAGCTATAAGTCGCCGTATCTTGAAAGTATCTACCTTATCAAGCCGTCAAATTACGTAACCCTTAGCCCGACTATCAGGATGTACGGGCACGAATTTGGCATCGACAAACTAGAGCACCTTTTTCAACAGGGGCACCAGTATTATGAGCGGGTAAACGTGGCGGTAAAAGACGGCAAGGCACGCGATGAGGCAGTTAAAAAAGCCATCGACTGGGGCAAGCGGACCGAGCGTACCTATTACGGCATTCTGACATCGGGTGTTTATTCAAATGCCGACCTTTTCGCAAATTATGTCGGGCTGAAATTTTATCAGGGCCTTGCCCGTCCAATAGATATCGGCGGCCATATGCGACCGGCCATGTTTACGCTAAAGGATGGCCGCTGGCATCTCGCTGACGATGACGTCCTGCATGCTCACATGCTCAAACCATTTATCAGCGACCATATGAACGAAGCCTATAACCCGTCGGCATTTAGGCTCACGCTCGTGGGGCCCGTAAGGCGATCTGTTAAACGGAATAGCTGCAGCGAGTGGAAGCGAAACTTCCCTGCCCTTACTGCTGCTCAGCTCAGGGAAAAAGCCAGATCGCTCGAGCGATGGCACGGCCAGGATTACGGGCACACAAAACGGCGCGGAATCGTTAATATCGGCGAGGTTTGCTTTCCCCCTTTCGGAATAGGTTAGAAGTCATAAGTTATAGGTCCTAAAAATCGAGAACTTGTAATTTAAATATATTAAAAAAGGCCCGGACATTTCTGCCCGAGCCTTCCCCCTTGATCGTTTGCTATGACGAGTGTTTAGAAACGCTGCAGTCCGAGGATCCCCTGGAGGATCGTTCCCAGTATGCTGCCACCGCTGCCGCTGCCGAACTGATTCCGGCTGTTATAGCCATCCTGGTATCCACGCTGAAATCCCTGCTGGAAGTAGTGTTGATACAGGTCACGGCTTACATATGACTGATAGCCATAGGTTCCCGAGCGATAAACGTTCGAGTTGTTCCAGCTCATCTGTCGCTGGTAGTTACGGTCGTTTCGTCCGGCCGCTACGCCCTGCTGATAGCCTGCGTTGACTGCCTGCTGAAGCAACTGGGTCTGCCGCTGGTCGACCGTGTGCCACTGGCCATTCCGATTGACACGATATCGATTCATTTGTGCCTGTCGGATGGCCTGTTGTCGGGCAGCCTGTTGTCGGGCAGCCTGCTGACGTTGGCGTTCGAGCATCATTCGTTGCTGCTGCAGCCTGATCTGTTGCTGCTGCTGGATCTGTTGCTGCCTGATTTGGTTCTGACGCTGGATCTGGGCTCGGGTCTGGGCACTCACGCCTGACGCTCCGATGAGAACTGCTACTGCTAAACCCAGAATAGATATTGTGTTTTTGAGATTGAATAATTTCATGATTTTTCCCCTTTTCTGTTTTTCTGGGCTATTCCCTGTCGACTTTACCGCCCAGTGTAAAGTTTTGTAAACGATTGATAAGTAAGCACTTATCTGACCGTCGCAAGGATAATAGCAAGACGCGTGCCACAGCAGAAACGTCCTGCATTTGCATTCAGTTAGAGCAGAAGATGGAAAAGGAGGAGGGCAGATTTACACGATTTGGTATACGATGTCGGCTACAGGGCTCCAGTCGTGATCGCCTAACGGAGAACGCCTTGTAATTTCGCCATTGCACCTTCAAGGACTTTATCCTCGCGGGCAATGCAGATGCGAACATGGGAATCCCAAAGATCGCCATCCGCGAAGGCACTGCCTGGCGTCATCCCGACTCCGGCGTCGCGCATGAGAATCTCGTTGAATGCGATCGCATCGTCGAATTGTCTGGGTATTCGGGCCCAGAGATAAAAGGCCGATCCCGAGTTGTATATCTCGAACCCAAGATCGGATAAGACCTCGCTCGTGTACGATCTTTTCTTCTCGAAATTTTCGCGAAGCCGCGGATAGTAGCCTTCGTCAGCCATAAGAACACGGGACAAAGCCGCTTGCAGGGGCGTCGCCGGGCAGACGTAAATGACATTCGCTGCGTTATTAATGGGAGCCAGCAGTTCGCCTTTACCGTAAGCGTAGCCAAGGCGCCAACCTGAGATGTTCCAGGATTTTGAAAAGGAATTGACCGTGATCGTCCGCTCCCACATTCCGGGCAGGCTGGCGATCGGAATATGCGGGTTCTCGCCGCTGACGTAATGTTCGTAGACTTCGTCGGAGATGACCAGCAGGTCAAGTTCGTCGGCCACCTCAGCCACGGCCTCGAGTTCGATCTGCGACATTACCTTGCCGCTGGGGTTTGCTGGTGTGCAAACGATAATTGCCTTGAGCGGAAATTCACTGCGGCCTTTAAGCTCGCGACAGCGGGCCTTTAGGTCGCCCTTTTCGAAGGTTAGCTGTTCATCCAGTTCGAAGGTCTCGGTCTTAGCGGAAAACTCTTCCAGGATCCGACGATGATAGGGATAGTACGGCTCAAAAACGAGGGCGGAACTGTTTCTCAAATACCCCTGAGCGGTGCCGATAAGGGCGCCCGTTCCGCCGTTGGTGATCATCACCTCGAAAGGACGGGCCTCAACGTCTACCGGGATGCCGTTATATTGTGCGATTTTGGCAGCTACAGCCTTACGAAGCCCTGCGTCGCCCTCGCTACCACCGTAATGATTTTGGCCGGCGGCGATGATCTCGGCAGCCTCTTTGGCTAATTGCGGATCGATGGGCAGCTCCGACTGACCCTGAACCAGATTGCCGCTCGGCGGCACAAGCCGCGTGATGGCGCGGATATCCGGTTTAACTTTCTTCATCGTGGGTTCTGACATATGCTCTAAAATATCAGCTTTTGGATGATTCCTTAAGCCGAGATCACGGGCCGACAAAATTGTAGGAGAGGCATTCGACCAACAGACATGTCGAGAAGGGCTTTTATATTCGGCTGACAAACTGATTTCCGTCGAGCCAAAATCGCCATGGTCTCTCGGCGTCTTCGCCAGCGTAGTCGATGCCGATGCGTTTGCCGACCGCGATCTCTTTATCAGAGAAAGTATGATATTTCTCGATCCAGATCCGGTCGCTCAGAAGGTCGACGCCATTCAAAGAGCGATCAATGGCCAGTGCGATGCAAAGTTTGCCTGGGCCTGAAGTCAGGTTTTTGTCTATCATCGGACCGCGTCGATCACGCATAATTTCGATTCCCTCTACGGGTTCGAGAGCACGGATAAGTACAACATGAGGATGATCGATCGGGCCGGTCACAACATTTAGCTGATGGTACATTCCATAAACGAAAAATACGTAGGCATGTCCGCCCTGTGCGTATGTTGCTTCGGTTCGCGCCGTCCGCCGTCCGCCATAGCTGTGCGCGGCACGATCGGCGATGCCGAGATAGGCTTCAGTCTCGACGATCATTCCCGATACGCGTTTGCCGTACTCATCAGGCACGACGAGCAATTTGCCAAGCAGGTCCCGGGCGATATTGACCGTATCGTCACGGACATAAAAATCTCTCTCGAGCTTCATACCGAGATATTATCAAAATGGCCGAAACAACCCATCGATACTGGCTGTGCGTCAGACAAAGTGAATATTTGGTAAAATCATGTGACCTTCTAAAACAGGGGATTCAGAACATTTTTAATGAGAATTTTTACGACTACATTTTTAATCCTCATGGCAGTTTCGGCGTGGGGCCAGAAACCGGATGAGGCGTTGGCGACGCTAACGGGCCGGTCCATCACGTCGCGCGACCTGTCGCCTACGGCTCAGCAGGCAATCGAGAAGCTTCCGGCTGTTCTTTCGGACGTCCGTAAGCAGGTTTATTCGCAGCGGCTCGGTACGTTACTTCTCGATGCAGAGGCCCGCGCCCGCAAGACAACTGTTGAGGCTTTGCTTAAGCTGCAGATCGCCAGGATAAAGGACCCGACCCCAGCCGAAATACAGGCCGTTTACGACGCTAATCAGGAACAGATCGGCGGGCGGCCGCTGGCTGATGTGCGAAAACAGATCGTGTCCTTTATCCGACGCGAACCCGAAGAAAAGGCCATTAGCGATTACGTTGATTCCCTGGCCGCTAAACATAAAGTCGTATACGGAAAAGACTTAAACGCCCCTGACTTAAAGGCGGCGGATGTGCTGTTTACGGTTGCGGGCCGCAGCTTGACGGCGAAAGAATTAGAGGATGAGAGTCGTCTGACCATTTACAATATCCGAGCGGATTTTTATGACGAGCTTGTAAAAGAGGTCGAAGGAGCATTGTTTGACGCTCTCGTCGAAGAAGAGGCCAAGGCTCTAAAGATCGAGCCTGGTGAACTCATCGCCCGAGAGATCACGTCGAAGCTAAAGGAATATTCGGACGCAGAACGTATTGGACTGCAAGAGGCGTTTCGCACGCGGCTTTACTCTAAATTCAATGCCAAAATACTGCTGCCCGAACCCGAACCTCCGGTTCAGGTTATCTCCGTCGCCAACGCGCCATTCCAGGGGCCGGTAACCGCCCCGGTAACAGTGGTCATGTTCAGCGATTTTCAGTGTTCCGCCTGTGCGGCGATCCATCCGATACTGAAGCACATTATGGCCGGCTACGGAGACAAAGTAAGATTTGTCGTTCGGAATTTTCCTCTAGAGGGTATCCACAATAATGCGTTCGCGGCAGCCAGAGCAGCGAACGCAGCCCACGCGCAGGGAAAATACTTTGAATATACCGAACTTCTTTACGCCCGGCAGGACGCTCTGGATGCCGCATCGCTCAGGAAATACGCCGCGGAATTGGGTTTGAATGTAAAACAATTTGATATAGACTTTAACTCCGCAAAGACCGCTTCGGAGGTCCGCAAAGACGTGACCGATGGCGAATCGTATGGTGTAAACTCAACGCCCACGATCTTTGTGAATGGCGTCACGGTTAGGAGTTTTTCGGCGGCAGGTTTTAGAAAGGCAATCGACCGGGCTCTGAACAAATGATCTCCTTCGGCAGCTTTTTTTGGATTATTATGCGGATACTGTTAATGATACTGGCGGTTTCGACCGCACTTGGATGCTCGGCCGGAACCAATTCGACTACGAATAATGCTTCAGTGAGCAATGCAAATACATCCAAAGCTGCTTCCCTGCCCGTTTACGGTTATGAGATCGTGAATACCTATCCCCATGACCCAAAGGCCTTTACGCAGGGCCTGCTTTATCACGATGGATTTCTATACGAAAGCACGGGCTCATTTGGAATGTCTACACTCCGCAAGGTAGAGATAGAGACGGGTAAGGTCCTGCAGAAATTTGACCTTCCCAGAGACGACTTTGGCGAGGGCATCGCCCTTCTGAACGGAGAGATCTATCAGCTGACATGGAAAAATGGGCTTGGACGCGTTTTCGATATCAATGATTTCAAGCTTGTTCGGGAATTTAGATATCAGGGGGAAGGTTGGGGCCTCACGACCGATGGCACCCATATGTTCATGACCGACGGGACGCACGTCATACGCGTAATGGACCCGGCGGGATTCAAATCGGTCCGGATGATCGCTGTCATGCGCGAGGATGGTAAGCCGCTGATGCAGCTAAATGAACTTGAATATGTAAAAGGCGAGATCTGGGCCAACATATGGCATTCCGAACAGTCCCACATACTGGGCAAACCCAACCATATAGCCCGCATCGACCCGGCCAATGGAAAACTGCTTGGCTGGATCAATCTTGACGGCATTTCGCCAGACGATGTAAAGCGAAGCGAGGAAAACACCCTAAACGGCATCGCCTATGACCCCGAGGGTGACCGGATATTTGTAACAGGAAAAAACTGGAGAAAGCTGTTTGAGATAAAGCTGACGCCGCCGAAATGAACGATCAGGACCGTAAATACATGACGCGGGCCATTGAGCTTGCCCGGGAAGGTATGGCGGCCAACGCCGGCGGCCCCTTTGGTGCGGTAGTGGTCCGCGATGGAGAGATCGTCGGCGAGGGCAACAATAGCGTTACTTCGTTAAACGATCCCACCGCCCATGCAGAGATCAATGCCATCAGGCAGGCGTGTGAAAAGCTGCAGAATTTTCAGCTCGACGGCTGCACGATATATACTTCGTGCGAGCCCTGCCCAATGTGTTTAGGGGCGATCTATTGGGCGAGACCAGATAAGGTATTTTTCGCATGCACCCGTGAGGATGCCGCAGCAATAGGCTTTGACGACAATTTTATTTATACAGAGCTTGAAAAAGCCAATAGCGACCGTGAAAGAGTAATGATCAGCCTGATGCGCGCCGAGGCCATCGAGGTCTTCCGAGCTTGGGCCGAGAAGCCCGACAAGGTCGAGTATTAACGTATTCCTTACCCCTCGATGCAGTTCATCCTCAATGACCAAACGATCTCGACCGACGAGCATCCCGGCACGACGGTCCTCGAGTTCGTTCGTTATCACAAGAACTTAAAGGGTACAAAGATAGGATGCCGCGAGGGCGACTGTGGAGCCTGCACGGTGCTTATCGGTGAGCTGGTCGACGATCGCGTGAAATATCGATCGATGACATCCTGCCTGATGCCGCTCGCAAATGCGGCGGGCAAGCATATTGTTACGATCGAAGGTATCAACCCGCCTGATCGCGGATTAACCCCGGTCCAGCAGGCAATGGTAGACGAGAACGGCACCCAATGCGGTTTTTGCACCGTTGGATTTGTAATGTCGTTCACCGGTTTTTGCCTGGATCGCGCGGGTAGCCCAAGTGTCAGTAGCCCAAGTGTCAGTAGCCCTAGTGTCCGTAGCCCGCACGTAAGTAAGGGCTCAACCCTGCCCACAGAAGCCGCGATTTCTTCCATCGACGGCAACATCTGCCGCTGCACCGGTTACAAGTCGATCGAGCGCGCAGCTGTTATTTTAAGTGAGCAGTCAGCGGTAAGCAGTGAGCAGTGCGTTCCCGTCTATTTTGGTTCCATACCCGCTCGTCTGAAGGCCCTGGCTGCAGTCTGTTCACCGCTTACGGCTAACAGCTCACTTCTTGTAGGCGGCGGAACCGACCTTTATGTCCAGAAGCCGGATGAGATGGCGGATTCCGAATCGCGTCCAGTGCTTTATGACGAGCAGCTTAGAGGTATTCGCGAGACTGGTGAATACATCGAGATCGGAGCATCAGCAACCGTGACCGACCTGCTCGAATCGCCTTTAATGCAGTCGGTTTTCCCTGACTTATATAAACACCTTAAGCTAGTCTCCTCGACGCCGATCCGCAATATGGCAACGCTCGCCGGAAATTTCGTCAACGCCTCGCCGATCGGCGATATGACCGTTTGGTTTCTCGGTCTGGACGCGGATATCGATCTTTGCACAAGCCCGCACGTTGGTAAGGGCGAATCGCGAACATTAGCTTTGAGGAACCTCTACCTCGGCTACAAACAACTCGCGAAAGAACCCGGCGAGATCATCACCACCATCCGCTTCGCCAAACCTACAGACGATTTCCGCTTCAATTTCGAAAAGGTCTCGAAACGCACATATCTCGACATCGCCACGGTAAACACCGCGTTCTCTTTAAAAAGCTCCCCTTCGTACGAAGGAGGGGTGGCCGAAGGCCGGGGTGGTTCTCTATGTATCATCGAGCAAGCCCATGTCTCTGCCGGCGGCGTCGCCCCGATCCCGTTGTATCTAAAAGAAGCATCCGCATTTCTCCGCGGTCGCGAGATCAGCGAAGAAACCATCTTGGCCGCCAATGAGATAATGCAGTCCGAGATCTCGCCGATCTCCGACGTCCGCGGCTCGGCGGATTATAAACGGCTGTTGCTGCGACAACTTTTTAGAGCTCATTTTGAAGAACTGTTTGCCAGAGAGACCACAGAGAACACGGAGTAGATCAATTTACTCTGTGTTCTGGGTGATCTCTGTGGCTGATCTTATGACAAACCTCGATTCACATTCCCACGTCCGCGGCGAGAGCGTTTATCTCGACGATATTCCAATCGTTCAGGGGACGCTGTATGCGTGTGTCTTTGATTCGCCGATCGCCCACGGAAAGCTAAAAAGCGTTGATACTAGCCGTGCACAAAATAGCGAGGGCGTCATTCGCACCATCACCGCCGCTGACCTGATCGGCGAGAACCAGATCGGCGGGATCGTGCCTGACGAACCGCTGCTGGCCGAGGCCGAGGTGCATTTTGCGGGGCAGCCTATTGTCATTGTCGTTGCGGAAACCGAGGATCTCGCGCATAGGGCCGCTAAGAAGATAACTGCTGAGATCGATGAGCTTCCGCCGATTACTGATCCTCGCGTCGCGGCGGCGAATGGCGATCTAATCGTGCCGCCGAAACAGTTCATCATGGGCGATGTCGAAGTGGCATTCGCCGATTGCGAGCATGTGTTTGAGGGCAGAGCCGAGATCAACGGCCAGGAGCATCTTTACATCGAAACTCAGGGTGCGTACGCCGTGCCGACCGAGAACGGCGGGCTACGGGTTTATTCCTCGACGCAGGGGCCGACTGCTGTGCAGCGTACGGTTTGCCGCGTTACGGGGCTAGCGATGCACCAGGTCGAGGTGGACGTCCAAAGGCTCGGCGGTGGGTTTGGCGGCAAGGAGGACCAGGCGAATGCGTGGGCCGGGATCTGCGCGGTGGCTGCTCAACTTACAAAGCGCCCGGTCAAATATGCCCTACACCGTATGGAGGACATGCGGATGACCGGCAAGCGGCATCCGTATTCTGCCGATTACAAGATCGGCCTCGACCGTGACCTCAAGATCGTCGCCTATCAGGCCGTCTTTTATCAGAATGCCGGAGCCGCATGCGACCTCTCGCCGCCGGTGCTGGAACGCACGCTTTTTCATTGCACAAATTCCTATTTCATCCCAAACGTCACGGCTACAGCCTTCTGCTGCCGGACCAACCTGCCGCCGAATACCGCCTTTCGCGGTTTTGGCGGGCCGCAGGGGATGTTCGTTATCGAATCCGCCATCGCCCACGCGGCCGAGCAACTGGGAGTCTCGGCTGCCGACATTCAACGCAAAAATCTGATCGACGACGGCGATGAATTCCCTTACGGCCAAAAAGCCGAAAGCGACGCGATCACGTCATGGACGCAGGCTGACGAGGCTTATCGTTTTGCCGAGCTGCAAAAAGAGGCCGAGGAATTTAACGCCTCGCAGAAATACCTCAGGAAGGGCATCGCGATGATGCCGGTATGCTTTGGCATTTCATTTACGAAGACGCCGATGAATCAGGCGCGGTCGCTGGTCCATGTTTATACCGACGGTTCGGTTGCCGTTTCTACGGGTGCGGTTGAGATGGGCCAGGGCGTGAATACAAAAATGGCGCAGGTCGCGGCCCGGATGTTTGGGCTTCCGATAGAAAAGGTAAAGGTCCATACCACCAATACGCTTCGCATCGCCAATACCAGCCCCACAGCCGCCTCTGCCGCCGCCGATCTCAACGGTAAGGCGACCCAAATGGCGTGTGAGGCCATTCGCGGGAGGCTGCTCGACATCGCAACAACCCTCGTCGAGGCCGAAACGGCTGCGGATCTTTCCCTGTCGGACGGCTTTGTTTATCGGAATGGTGAAAAGACCAGCCTTGACTGGCAAACGCTGGCCCTCGAAGCTCATTTGCAGCGCGTCAGCCTCAGCGAACATTCGCATTACGCCACGCCGGGTATTTCGTTCGACTGGGGCACCGCAAAAGGCCATCCATTTGCATATCATGTTTTTGGCACGGCGATCGTCGGTGTAACGGTTGACTGCCTTCGCGGCCGGTACGAGGTAGATTATGTAAAATGCTGTCACGATTTTGGCACGTCAATGAACACTGCTGTCGACCTGGGCCAGGTCGAGGGCGGCATCGTCCAGGGCCTCGGCTGGATGATGATGGAAGAGCTGGTATATGACGCTGACGGCCGGCTGCGATCGAATGCCCTGTCGACCTACAAGGTCCCGGATATTTATTCGGTGCCAAAGGATATAAGCGTAGTCGCCCTCGAAACCGACCGCGAAAACCTCGCCATCTTCAATTCTAAAGCCGTGGGCGAACCGCCGCTGATGTATGGTATCGGTGCCTATTTTGCCTTCCGCAACGCGGTTCGTGCCTTTAGCGAATGTTCGCCCCCTTTTGAGGCTCCTTTCACCCCGGAGAAAGTGTTGATGAACCTATATGCCGATGATTGTTACGATTCTTAAAAAAAAGCAGATCACATAGACGCAGAGATTTTGAGCACTTTAGATCCGAGACCACGATTTACCAATGGCCCTGTTGTAAACTTCAGTCCATGAATAGTGAGCTTGAGCTTTGGCAATTTATCGCGGACCGGTTAGGCCGCGGCGAGCACATCATGCTGCTCGTTGTTGCGAAAAGTTCGGGCAGCAGCCCCGGCCGTGCCGGCTACAAGATGGCGGTTGCCGCAGATGAAGAACTTGCCGGAAGCATCGGCGGCGGCGTAATGGAGGTCAACCTGGTCGAGCAGAGCCGGGCCGTTTTGTCAGAACCCGGAGCGGTAGCGACCGGGTCTTCGCTGTCTTTGTTAATAGAACAGGTCCATCGGCGGGATTCGAGAAATTCTTCCGGCATGATCTGCTCCGGCCGGCAGACCGTGATCTTCAAACAACTCGATCCATATGACTTGCCAACGGTCGAAAGCGTTCTCGATGCGAAAAGAGATCGTCGGCCGAATACCTTGTTGATCTCATCCGACGAATTCGAAGTTCGGGCCGGCAGCTTTAAAGTAGAAACCCCCGATGTAAGCTTTGAGGAACTGGGGAACAACGCGTTCACCTTCACGGAACGGCTAGAAACCAAAGATGCTCTTTACATAGTCGGCGGGGGCCACTGCGCTCTCGCGCTTTCTGAGTTGATGTCGAAAATGGATTTCCACATTTTGCTTTTCGACGACCGTCCCAACCTCAACACAATACATAAAAACCGATTCGCCCACGACATAAAAATCATTGACGATTATGATCAAATCGGAAGATTGATTTTGGCCGGAGCAAACAACTATGTCGTCGTGATGACGCTTGGATATAAATCCGACGGGATCGTTATCAGAAATCTCCTCGACAAGGACTTTAAATATTTTGGCGTTCTCGGCAGCCCAGCAAAGATGAAAACGCTACTTCGAGATCTCGAATCCGACGGCTTTGGGAGCGAGCAGCTCGCACGTATTCGCGCGCCGATCGGCCTGCCGATAAACAGCCGCACCCCCGTGGAAATCGCCGTCAGCATCGCCGCTGAGATCATTTCTGTCAGAAACTCGTAAGAGTGCTTACAGCATAATGAAGGTCATTTGATCTCATTCTTACGTCCGTCGCGGGTGAACAGCGAAAGATTTCCGCCATTTTGGTTTGCCCTTAGCTGCACTGTTGCCTCGGTCCGCTCGTCCATCAGAATGAGGCCTGCACCTCGCCCGTCGGCGCCGAACTTTGCGCGGATGGTTCCTGTTGAATCGCGCAAACGAAAGACGACCTCGCCATTGGATTCGACATTTAGCTGTGCGCGCTTTTTGCCTTTTTCGTCAAGTAGTTCGATCGCTCTGGTGCGCAATACCGGCACGATCCGCTCGTCGGCCTGAGAACGGTCCTGAACGCTTAAAAACGCCAAAAGCAGCAAATTGACTACGCAAAGCGAAATGCAGATACGATGAAATTTCATTTGGATCCTCCTGATTACTTTCCTTTAGACGTTATATGAATGCTTTTTCTTCCCTTTCGCATCAACCGTGCCGTTTGATGGAACCAATTATCATCGCCGGTGTCTAAGTTACCAAGCGGCTGGCACCGACGCTACAGGAGGAATAAAATGTTTGACAAACTGATCGAAAGCGAACCGCAAAGTGCGGATTTCAAAACACGCTGGCGTTATTTTATGGTGTCGTCGCTCATTGTGGGTGTATTCTTTGCAACCGCAGTGGTCTTTAGCCTATACGCAGCCGATATAAGTCTCGGCAGCGATAATTTTGTTCTGAACACAATGCTTGCTCCACCCGACATGGAGCCGCCGACGCCCGAGATCGAGGAGCCCAGACCGGAAAAGACAGCGGCTCCGGCATCGGACAGCCCAGTTCCGATTCGGCAATTCAATATGTCGCGTGTGGACGAGCCGACGATCGTGCCGACAACAACATCGACAGCACCGGTCCGGGCCTTAGCGAGGCCGAAGGGGTATTACGAGATCCGAAATTACGACTCGAACCCTACGTCTTACGGTGGACCGGCACGAGCGGTATCGGGCGATTCATCGGGACCTGCCAGTACAGGCCTCGCGACGACGAGCGCTAAGCCAGAGGTATCCGACCCCGAACCGCCTCCTGTGGTGAAGACGCCGCCGCCGGTAAATAAAACGGTGTCAGAAGGTGTGATAAATGGAAAGGCGACCTATCTTCCTGTCCCGATGTATTCGGCTGCTGCCAGAGCGATCGGAGCAGCGGGCAAAGTGGACGTTCAGGTCACCATCGACGAAAACGGCAAGGTAATTTCGGCAAAGGCTGTCAGCGGAAATCCTCTTTTGCGAGCAGACGCCGAGAAGGCGGCTTGGCGGGCAAAATTCAGCCCAACGTACCTTTCCAAAGTGCCCGTCAAGGTGACTGGCGTTATCGTCTACAACTTTACGCGTTAGGGTACTACCTCTGCGAACTTTGCGGCTTTGCGTGATTCTCTGAAAGATTTCACGCAAAGACGCGAAGAACGCAGCGAAAGCGCGGAAAGCGCTTTTCCTTGTATACCGTGTTCTATTCGTGTGATTTCGTGCTTCAGTCTCCGTTACTGCGCCAGCTCTTGTGAAAACCAGTCGATCAGGCCATCGGTGTCCAGGTCATAGACGGGGAGGGGGAATCGGGTCTTGAGTTCATCATAAGACATCCCGTCGATAAAGATCGGCTCGTCCGATTTGATCGTAACGCGCGGAATGATCACAAAATCTCCCACCGCCTGATCGCCAACCGCCAGAAAATCCTTGCCGCTAAGAAGACCTGCCACAGCGACGTCGCCGCCGAAATAAGTGTTGGGAACGGCCAGAACAATAAGCCTCGAACCCGTAAGTGAATTGTAACGTCCGATCAACTCCCGCAGTGTCGGAGCGAACATCTCGCCCGTCATGATCGTGCCAAAGCCTGTTTTTGGAAGATTATCTTCGGTCTTTGATCTTTGATCTAGGGGAATCAGAGCGAGATCGTGTGTTCGGACGTTTTCCAGGCTTTGCGTCTGGGCGTCTTTGCGTTGAATAACCCTTTCAAACCCCTCGACAAACGACCGCACCATCCCCACGCCGTCCTCGATCTGGGGGTAATTGCCGTAATGACGCCGCGACGGGATATCGACACCTCCTTTGATATAGATCTCGTCACCGAGGAATGCAAAAGTAACACCGAGCGTGCGGCGAAATTCCTTTTGGAGTTTTTCGACCTCTTTAATTGTCCGGAGGCAGAATTCCGGAGTTACTCTAGTAAGTCGTTCGTCAGTGTTATACCGCGTCAGTGCGACCGGCACCACCGCGGTGCTGACAACCTTGGGATAATGAGCAGCGAGATCACGCAGGGTTTTTTCGAGTATCGCTCCGTCGTTGATACCGGGGCAAAGTACCACTTGGACGTGCAGTTCAATGTCCGCATCGAGCAACCGATGCAGTTTGTCCGAGATATCCGCCCGCGACTCATCAACGCCGAGCAGATACGCCCTGGTTTTGAGGTCCGTAGCATGCACAGAAACATACTGCGGCGATAGACGCTGCTCAATGATCCGCTTCATCTCGTCCTCGGTGATCGACGAGAGCGTTGTGTAATTGCCGTAAAGAAATGACAGACGGATGTCCTCATCACGCACAAACAGCGAGGGCCGGGCATCATCAGGATTACCCTTGCAAAAACAGAAAATGCATTCATTGGCGCATTGACGCGGTACGATCTGCTCGAACATCAAACCGAAATCTTCGCTTTCGTCGCGGTCAAACTCGATCTCGACCGTTTCGCCATTGGGTTTTTTGACTTGAAATGTAAGGTCCGTTTCTCCCGCCGTTTGAAACCTAAAATCAAGATAGTCACGCACCGGCCGGCCATTGACCCGGACGATGCGGTCATTCGGCTCAAGCTCCAGCTCCGCGCCGAGGCTCTCAGGGGTGACCTCGGTAATGATCACGCCGGGACGGCGAAGCTGTGTGACTGCAGGTGTGACGGCAAATTCGTACATATAAGAAGAGTAACCACGAAAAAACACGAAAGACACGAAATCGCTTAGATGCCTATTCTTCGTGAAAACTTCGTGCTTTTTTCGTGGTTCCTGAATTTTACGCCGCGGACGCTTTGCCGAGCAGGCTGTCGAGCGGTGTGTATTCCAGGTTTTGAGAAGTCGCGACCGCTTCATAAGTGAGCTTGCCAGCGTAGGTATTTACTCCCTCAGCCAGGCCCGGGTCGTCCGCAATCGCCTTTTCAAACCCTTTGTTGGCAAGGTCGAGAGCATATGGCAATGTTGCATTGGTCAATGCAAACGTTGACGTCCGCGGCACCGCACCCGGCATGTTGGCTACACAATAATGCAGAACGCCTTCCTCATAGTAAGTTGGGTTCGAGTGGGTTGTAGCATGTGTCGTCTCGAAGCATCCGCCCTGATCGACAGCCACATCGACGAGCACGGCACCCTGCGGGATGAGATGGAGCATTTCACGGGTAACGAGTTTCGGAGCTGCTGCCCCGACGACAAGGACTGCCCCGATAACGAGATCGGCATGCGAGATCGCTTCCTCAATGGCGTACTGCGATGAAGCCAGCGTCTGGACCTTCGAAAGAAAAATATCATCGAGCTGCCTCAGGCGATCCAGATTCCGGTCGATGATAGTTACCTTTGCACCTAATCCGACCGCCATCTTTGCGGCCTCGGTACCGACGATGCCGCCGCCGATGATCACGACATTTGCCGCCGGAACGCCGGGAACGCCGCCGAGCAGAATACCGCGGCCGCCGTTCATCTTTTCGAGATATGTGGCACCGACCTGGACCGACATCCGGCCGGCAACTTCCGACATCGGCGTCAAAAGAGGCAGCCGGCCATGGCGGTCCTCAATGGTCTCGTAGGCCACGCCCGTCACGTTTCGTTCGAGCATTTGCCTGGTCAATTCAAATTCTGGAGCCAGATGCAGGTATGTAAATAGCAACTGGTCTTCTCGCATCCTGGGGTATTCCGGGGCGACCGGTTCCTTGACCTTTACGATCATGTCGCCGGTCTCCCAAACCTCGTCGGCGGTATCGAGCATCTGCCCGCCGGCCTTTATATATTGATCGTCGGTAAACCCCGAGCCCTCGCCCGCGGTTTTTTGGACATAAACAGAATGTCCGGCATTGGCCAAGGCCTGAACTCCCGCAGGGGTGAGCCCGACACGGTACTCGTTATCTTTGATTTCTTTTGGTAAACCGATCTTCATTTAGAGTTCTCCAGAAAAGTATTTATCAAGGGCATTTCTTATACGTCAGCGGTAATCCAATAAAATACCATTATGACTTAGCGAAAACAATAAAGACTTCCGTGCATTGACCCGTTCTAAGTGGTTTTCTCAAAACGACCAGATCAACGGGATCATTATTGTTGCCAAGATCCAGAACATTATATTCAGAGGTGTTCCAACCCTCACGAAATCAGTGAATTTATACTGCCCCGGCCCGTAGATCATCGTATTTGTCTGATATCCAACGGG
>JBGSXN010000093.1:0-3946 GCA_041751355.1 Pyrinomonadaceae bacterium | reverse complement strand
TGTCTTTCCCGCGAAAGCAGTCTTGCCGGGCACATTCCTTAATCCCCAGCTTTGGACCTGTGCCGCCGTTCCGCGATTGATGACGTCTTTCATGATGTCGTCCATCACAAATGCAACGTCGGGCCTCATTACATTCTTCCTATCAGGCTGGATGGCCGTCACTGTCGAACCATCGCCAGCAGCGATCTTGGTGATAGGCATTGGAAGCACACGATCTCCCAGGTTAGCGAATGCCGTATATGCCGTAGCTACCTGTAGCGGAGTGGCCTCGGCTGTGCCCAGGGCCATCGAAGGATAAGCTTTCTCCACCTTCGGCATTCCGGCTTTGGCAGCCAAAGTCATAACTTTGCCAATATTTACCTGCATCGCCACGTCGACTGTTATTACGTTCTTGCTCTTTACCAATGCATCCCGGAGGGTTATCTCCTCATTCGAAAAGTAATCGCCGAAATTGCCCGGGGTATAAGAATCCTGATTGAATGTAAATGTCTTTTTCTCGTCCTTGAAAACGGTGGCGGCGGTAAATTGCCTCGAGCTTGAGTCATAGGCCGAATTGATAGCAGCAGCATACACAAATGGCTTAAACACCGACCCCGGCTGCCGCATAGCGCTGGTGGCCCGGTTAAATTGATTGGCTAGATAATCGCGACCGCCGACCATCGCTACGATCTCGCCCGTTTTGGGCCTTATCGCGACCAACGAAGCGTTCAGTGTTCCCTTTCCGCGTTTCGGAAAACGCTTATCGAGGGCTGCAAGCCTTTTATTTACGATCTCGTAGGCTATCCTCTGCAGATCCGGATCTATCGATGTATAAACGCGAAGATGCTGGAGAGCCTCGGGATCATTTATAGTTTTTTGCAATTCCTCGATCGCGTATTGCGAAAAATAAGGCATTCCCTGGAGATCTTTTGTATTCGAGATCTGCCGCAGTTCTATATCCCGGGTGCGGTATTGGGCCAATTGTTCGTGGGTGATGTCACCGGTTTCGGCCATTGATTCCAGAACCTGATTTCGCCGCTGCTTAACCCGCTCGGGATCTTTATAAGGGTTATACCGGTTTGGGCTGCGAATGATCGCCGCGATAAATGCAGCTTCCGGTAGGGTTAGCTGGGAAACATCCTTTCCGAAATAGGCATTCGACGCCTCGCCTACGCCGTAGATGGCAACGCCGGATTGTTGGCCAAGGTAGATCTGGTTTGCGTAAAGTGTGAAGATCTCTTGTTTTGTCAGCCGAGTCTCAACTATCAGAGACATATAGGCCTCGGTCAGCTTACGTTCAGGCGTCTGTTCACGAGTCAGCAAGAGATTTTTGATCAGTTGCTGTGTGATCGACGATCCACCTTGATAGGCGATCGGCGAATTAGCGTCACCTTCGTATCGCCGCCACAGTGCCCGGGCGATACCTCGGAAATTGACCCCGTAATGCTCAAAGAACGCTCGGTCTTCCGTAACAGTGATTGCTTTGATCAAATGCGGAGGCAAATCGTTGAACGTGACGGTTTTTCGACGCCCGTCACCTTCAGCGGCGATCGAACTCAGAATTTTTGGCTCGATTCTAGCTTCTTTAACTTGTTGCCCCGAATCTCGGTCCCCGATAGCGTCGACGGTTTTCAGATCCTTAGAAAACTTAACCGTAAGCGATGGAAATACTTTTTGCCGATCAATAATTCCGGTAATTCCAGGTTCAATCGCGACAACATTGTCCTCGACGGAATATCGACTTCTAGAAAGGTCGGCTCGATTATTCTTTTCAATATAGCCCGCCGATTTCAGATAATCAACCAAGCCGGCAACGCCGATAGACTCGCCGGTTCGAAGTATTTTAGGAGCGGAATAGATACCGGCCGACGCAGTATAAACTTCGCCACTCAGCAATTTTTGATCGATGCGATCGGAAAATTCAAACCAGAAATAAGTCAACGTCAAGAATCCACCTAAAACGATGAGCAAAGTCGCACTGACCGTCCAAACATTAAAAATTAATGAAATGAAACGTCTAAACGCCGTCGGAGGGGGAGCTTGATAAGACGCCGGGCGTCTCGATTTGACCCACCCGCGTGGAGGCGTTTTTGATCTGACTATGTTTGTCTCGTTCTTAGTCGGCATCTAAGGGTTGGAAAAGCTAAGTTGAAGTGAGATTATCAACTTCGGAGAGCAACCTCTATATTCTATCGAGTTTTAGCTCCATGTGTCGAACCTTTTCTAGAAAATCTGGTGAGGATAATTTTCAATGAAAGTATTGGTTACCGGCGGCAGCGGCTATCTGGGCACCCACATAAGGGCGTCCCTCGACGCTGATGATCTATCGCTCCGGTCGGGACTAAGCGTTTTAGATGAGTATGACGTTAAAATGGTTCGCGACTATGACGTTGTCGTCCACTTGGCGGCACATCTTGATAAGTCGCCAGATGGGACCGATCTCGTATTCCGAACCAATGTCGAGGGAACCTTAAATGTTCTCAAAGAGGTTAGGGAGGGGGCGGCATTTATCTTTGCGTCTACAAAGGACGTTTACGGTCCGTTCGCTGACAATTACCGCGAAGTGCCCGAAACCTGCCCCACGCTTTTTGCCGGACAATCCGGGTTGGAATGGTCGAAACTCATTGCGGAGCGATATGTTGAATTTTTCGCCAGCATGGGTAAATTCCGGTCGTGTATATTTCGAATGTCCACGGTTTATGGGCCATCGAGTGAAGGCAATACTCCGAATTTTGTCGGACACTTCGCAGACTCAATAAACAAGGGCGAACCGATTGCTCTGCCTGGCGGCGGCGTGCCGCGTCGAGATCTTTTGCATGTTAATGATTTTTCGAGAGCTTGCCAATCCTTTGCCGAGTCCATAATACGGAGGGGACTGTATAATATAGGCGGCGGTCCGGCAAATGCTGTTTCACTCAAATCGTTGGTTGAGCAATTAGAGGAAGTTTCAGGATTACAGGCCGTCCTTGACACTGAGACGGAGATCCAGGCCCCGCCGCCGTTAAATTATGTTACGGACCTCTCCCTGATCAGGCAGGAACTTGGATGGATGCCCGAGATCGGTTTGAAGGAAGGGCTCAAAACGCTTTTCTGAAACATGAAAATTCTCATTCGAGGCACTAATTGGATCGGCGATTCGATCATGTCCATCCCGGCCATGCGCGAGATGCGGCGGATCTTTTCCGACGCTCATATAACGCTGCACACGCGGGCGTCGGCTGAAGGCCTTTTCAGTAATGCTTCCTTTATTGACGAGATCGTAGCCTTCGAGAAGAACCGTTGGCCGGTAATGGACGTTTACGACAATTCTTCTTTCCTGGGGAATGAGGGCTTTGACCTTGCACTGCTTTTCCCGAATTCGTTCGAATCGGCTCTGATACCTTTCCTCTCGAGAATTCCAGTGCGGATCGGGTATAACAAAGACCTCCGGGGTTTTCTCTTAACCCATCCGGTCGCCGTTCCTGAATGGAAGAATAGGCGGCACGAGGTATTTTATTATCTTAACCTCGTGGCTGAAACGGAACGACGGATACTAGGCCGCGACTCAGTATTAGCCGCTCTTCCGAATATATCGCTTGAGATTTCCGAGGATCGCGAGCGCCAAGCACGAGGTTCTTTAACCGCCGCTGGGGTCGATCCCGGCCGGAAAACGGTACTTCTCGGAATAGGCTCGACGAATTCTCAGGCAAAGCGCTGGCCTGCCGAGCGCTTTGCCATTCTCTGCGACCGCCTTCACGAAGAGCTTGACTCCAACGTTGTGCTGGTTGGTTCAGAAGGAGACAGGGACGCAGCCGAGCGTGTAACCGAACTGGCCGTCAGAAAGCCATTCGATCTCGTCGGCACTACCACAGTAGCTGAGGCTGCGGCGATAATACGTGTCGCCGACCTGTTGATCGCGAATGACATGGGATTGGCCCATATCTCGCCGGCGGTGGGCACCAAGACCATCGTGATCTTTGGCCCGACC
>JBGSXN010000092.1:0-3276 GCA_041751355.1 Pyrinomonadaceae bacterium | reverse complement strand
CATCGCGGCAGTGCCGTGATCGTTCCCGTTTTCGAGGACAAGACGATCGCGATGGTGCGGCAATATCGGCACGCCGCCGGCGAGTATTTGCTCGAGATCCCGGCCGGCTCGCTGGACAAGGGCGAAACATCACCTGAGGTGTGTGCTCACCGTGAACTTGAAGAAGAGATCGGCGTTGTGGCCGACCGGCTTGAGGAGATCGCGTCCTTCTACGTTTCGCCGGGATTCCTGACCGAAAAGATGTTCGTTTATCTCGCTACGGGATTGACTGAAACAGAGCAAAATCTCGAGATCGATGAGATATTGGAGATCAAGCGAATGAGCTTTCCCGATGCCTTTGAGTCGATCCGCAGCGGCGGCATAAAAGATGCAAAAACAATGCTCGGCCTTATCTTCGCGGGACCGCGATTTGGCTTTACATTTTAATGGTCCCCGCTGCTTGACCGGTTTCCGCGCTTTCGATATCCTATCAGTTCGCATTTTTGCGGATATTTCTGTCAGTGTGTGTGTGAATATGAGTACTTATTTTCCCAGCGGGAAGGGTTTAGCAGAAAATCGGAAATGGCTCGTCGTCGACGCCAAGGGTAAAACTGTTGGGCGATTGGCGACCGAGGTCGCGAGAATTTTGTCGGGTAAGAACAATCCCGCGTGGACGCCTTTCCTTGATATGGGTGACCATTGCGTTGTTATCAACGCACGCCACGCCAAATTTACTGGAGCAAAGGACGATCAGAAGATCTATTATCGTCACACGCTTTATCCGGGCGGCTTGCGTGAGACGAGCGTCAAGGAGATGTTCGAGAAAAAGCCTGAAAAGGTCATCGAACTCGCCGTTCGCGGAATGCTGCCGAAAACCAAGCTCGGCAAGGCAATGGCTAAGAAATTAAAGGTTTACGCAGATGCCGAGCATCGGCACATCGCGCAGAAACCAGAGGCAATCGAGATCGACACGGAATTGTAAAGATATATGGCTGATATACAGTATTACGGCACCGGCCGCAGAAAAACATCGACCGCTCGCGTCTACCTTCGTCCCGGCAGCGGAAAGATCATCGTCAATAAACGAGAATTTGACACCTACTTCCCAAACGAAGCACTGCAGATGATCATTCGTCAGCCGCTGAGGCTTACGGAAACGACCGAGAAATTTGACATTCTTGTAAATGTCGACGGCGGCGGCACAACCGGTCAGGCCGGAGCTGTTCGTCACGGGATCACACGTGCTCTGATGGAATTTAACGCCGACCTGCGTGGCGCGTTGAAAAAGGCAGGTTTTGTTACCCGCGACCCGCGTCAAAAGGAACGCAAGAAATACGGGCAAAAGGGTGCCCGTGCGAGATTCCAGTTCTCGAAGAGATAGAAGGATTTTCGATCTTTGATTTTTGATCTTCGACGCAGAGTCAAAGGTCAAAGGTCAAAGGTCAAAGATCAAATCCATTACGGCAGATCATTGGTTAACTTAATCTGCCGCGAGTACACAAACCAATAGGTCAGGAGATATAAAGTTTTGGCTACAGTTACGATGAAAGAACTCTTGGAAGCGGGAGTTCATTTTGGTCACCAGGTTCGCCGTTGGAACCCGAAGATGAAAGAATACATCTTTGGCGAACGCAACGGCATTTACATTATAGATCTGCAGAAAACGCAGAAGCTATTTCGCGATGCTCTCAATTATGTGACGGAATCGCTCACAGAACGTCCGAACCAGAAAGTGCTGTTTGTCGGCACCAAACGCCAGGCTCAGGAAGCGATAAAAGAAGAAGCCGAACGTTGCGGGCAATATTACGTCAATAACCGCTGGCTCGGCGGACTGCTGACTAACTATCAAACGGTCCAAAAATCTATCCAAAAGCTCAAGGACATCGAATCGATGCGTGAAGATGGCCGTTTCGAGATGCTTACTAAAAAAGAGCGTCTTAAACTCGATCGCGAGCACGAAGGCCTGATGAAGAATCTTGCCGGCATCAAAGACATGGGCGGTATGCCTGACATGATGTTCATCATCGACGTCCGGAAAGAGGACATTGCGATCAAAGAGGCGAATAGGCTCGATATTCCCATTGTCGCGGTCGTTGATACCAACTGTTCACCCGAGGGGATCGACCACGTGATCCCGGGCAACGACGACGCCCTGCGAGCGATAAGGCTTTTCGCGTCGCGTATCGCGGATGCGATCATTGAGGGCCGTCAGGTCGGCACCGAAGGCCGTAGTGCCGAGGTTGAGGCCGAAGATGCGGGCGAAGGTGCTTTGCCGCCGGTTGCGGACGCTCCGATCGTCGAATCGACCATTTCGATACCCAAGGAATTTCTCAGTGAAGACGAGGTCGCCGAGATCGAATCGCCTGAGATCGAAGAAGAACTAATTGATGACGCCGAGGCTGACATCGTTGTTGCGGACCAAACCTTGGAAACGGCTGAGGAAACACATAGCGACAAAGCCGAGGGTGCCGAGACTCCGGAAGCCGGAGCCGATTCTGCACCGGAGATAACGTCCGAGATCGAAACCGCCGGATCTGATGACTTGATCGATCCGCCGACCGACGATCTAACCGATAAGACCGAAGAGAGCAACGAAGCGACCGCCAGCTAGTTCACATTTTTATACTTGAAAGCGTAGCTCTTTTCCGTTATCCGGCGGGCTACGCTTTTTTATAAGCAAAACATCGAAACATAGATATTAGGAGTAGGTTATGGCAGAAATTACAGCTAGTGCAGTTAAGTCGATCAGGGAAAAATCAGGGGCGGGCATGATCGATTGCAAAAATGCCCTCGTCGAGGCAGGCGGCGATGAGAGCGTAGCGATGGAGATCCTGCGAAAAAAGGGCATGGCGACCGCCGGGAAAAAGGCAGGGCGTGTGACAGCGGAGGGCGCGGTTGGTTCGTACATTCACATGGGCGGCAAGGTCGGTGTACTCGTCGAGATCAATTGTGAGAGCGATTTCGTTGCCCGCGGCGAAGAGTTTCAGCAGCTCGTCAAGGATGTTGCTATGCACGTAGCCGCTACGGACCCGCGATACACGAACCGCGAGGACGTTCCGGCGTCGGACCTCGACAAGGAACGCGAGATTCTCAGGGAACAACTCAAGAACGATCCCAAGAACGCCGGCAAACCGGACGAGGTTTTGGGCAAGATCATAGAGGGCCGGCTTAATAAGTTCTACGAGGAGAACGTCCTCGTCGACCAGCCTTTTGTCAAAGATCCGTCAAAGACCGTCGGCGAACTCGTGGCCGAAAAGATCGGCTCGATCAAAGAAAATATCTCGATCCGACGATTTA
>JBGSXN010000091.1:0-4505 GCA_041751355.1 Pyrinomonadaceae bacterium | reverse complement strand
CATACTTGATTCTCCCCTTAGTCCACAATTTTTCGAACCGCTGAAAAATCTTAACACATGATCGCATTTCCGTGGTTCCCCGGCGTCATCAGTTTCGCTACGCTTCGCGGCGTTCCCTGGCCTTTACAAAAAAAGCGGCCAAATGATCAAAGATCATCTGACCGCAATTAGCCCGTTTGCGTGGCTACTACTGAATAACTTCTTTCGTTCCGGTTACTACGTCTTTGGCTTCATGATAAATCCACCTCAGCCCGCTCTCCGTATTTTCCGCGATCCATTTACCGCCTTTCCAGGTCGAAGATGCCACCCATTTTGTCCCATCCCAAGTTTTGTTTCCGACTGTCGTTCCGACCTGCCTAGTTGGCCCGGCGGTTCTTTTTGTAGCTCTGACTGCCTTTCCACCTGCGGCTTCCGTTTTATCGGCGACATCGCTGCCGGCATCCTTCGTTTTCCCGAAAACTCTTTTGGTTCCGCCGGCTATCTTTTTGCCAGCGTCTTTCGATTTATCAACGACAGTTTCCCCTACATCCTTGGTTTTATCGGCGACTTTTTCGGCGCCATCCTTAACGGCCTGGGAATATCCGGTGACCGCACCGGCGAAAATAATCAGGCTGAACACGAACAACAGTGTATATATTTGCTTCATAATAACCTCCAGAACTACTCGTAAGGTTATCACGGACGGAAGTGGAGTTAAGTATGGTTATATACCGTTGGAACGCACATTCGCCTTAATAAACGTAACAATGTCTTCGGTCGACGTTCCGGGAAGAAATATCTCTGAGACGCCATTTGCCTTTAATGCGGCAATATCTTCTTGAGGAACTATTCCGCCCACCAGGACCAGTGTATCGTCCATACCGTTTTCCCTGAGAAGATTGACAATTCGCGGACAGAGGGTGTTGTGAGCCCCGCTGAGGATCGAGATGCCGACGGCATCCACATCTTCCTGAAGGGCTGCGGCCGCGATCATTTCGGGTGTCTGACGCAATCCGGTATAGATCACTTCCATACCCGCATCTCTCAATGCTCTCGCAATGACCTTAGCCCCGCGGTCATGGCCGTCCAGTCCTGGCTTTGCGACCAGTACTCGAATTTTTCTTTCGTTCATACGTCGTAAGTATATTAACGAGTAAACTGTGCAAGCAAACCGCCGGGCCTGATATAGGGGCGAAGCTCAGCCCAGGTGAAGTGAAACGTACCGTCGGGCTCGAGTGCTTTTATAACGTGTGGAAACCCGTATTCGTACCTGAACGTCACGCCATCATCCATGACCGAAAAGGAGTCAAGATTTTTTACGGTAAATTTCGATTCAATAAATAGATCTGTCGGGTCGATATCTCCATTTTCCGGATCGCCCCTTATCTCAACAATTGCTCCGGCGATCTCTTTTTTTAATGACCGCCCGACGAGCGAAGAGAGGCCTCGTAAATTCCTAAACACTTGCACGGCTGTTACGCGGTTACCTTTTCTGAGGTCCACGACCGCGGTCTTTAAGACTCCCGACGGATACGCTCCGCTGCCCTCCATAAATAATTCGATCGCGAGTATGCCGTTTTTGTTGTACTTTACGGCAAAATCGGCCTCTTCTACCCACTGGTATTCATCGAGTTCTTCCTTAACATTTAGTCCAAGGACGGATTCGAAACTGATCGCCTTCTCGATTCGTCTGGACAACGCGGGCGTTGAGGCCTTGACTACGGGATAGGTCACCTTGAAATTCGTTTTATATTCGGACAATGGTTTTGGCCTGGTGTAGACGACTTCTTTTTTCGTGATCTCAACGGACTGGGCTAAACATAATGAGCAGGAGGCAATGCAAATAACGGCGGCAATTAGAAAGATCTTCATGAAGCTTTTATATCATCCATATTCGGTGAAGCGAAAATGCATCGAAGCCTCGATCTTAGTCCGCGTCGACGCCTAAATTCCGAGAGCATTTCAAACCATGCGTGGGTATTGATCCAGAGCGGATTATAGCTTTTTACTGGTTTGATTATTCCGTAACGCGGGGGCTCATTCTCTTTCACATACGAGCCGAAGAGTCGATCCCAAATTATCAGGACTCCGCCATAGTTTTTATCGAGATATGCATCATTTACGCCATGATGGACCCTGTGATGCGACGGCGTATTCAGAATGTTCTCGAGCCATCCCAGCGACTTGATGAACTTTGTGTGGATCCAAAACTGATAGATCAGATTGAACCCGTGCATTATCGCAAACATCCACGGCGCAAATCCGAGCAGCATTATCGGAGCGTAAAAGATCCAGTGCAATATACCGCCAAACCAGCTCTGACGCACCGCGACACTTAGGTTGTAATGTTCGCTCGAATGGTGGACGACGTGAAAATTCCAAAACAGCCGCGATTCATGGCTCACGCGGTGAAAAACGTAATAGGCGAGATCGTCGATGAAAAATAAGAGGACCCAGCTCCACCACGCGTTTGTCGGAAACTTATATGGAGCCAACTCATATGCCGCAATATAGATAAACGCAGTGAATAGCCCGAAGAGTGCGCCAAAAACAACACTCATAAATCCGAGGAAAATATTCGTCCACGTGTCACGCCTGTCACTAAATTCGTCAGAACCACGCCGTGTCGCCCAAAAAGCCTCGAGGGCGATCAGGATGGCGAAAACCGGAATGGCAATGACCGTGGGCCGCAGCATGTAGCCACGATAATCAATCTCCGGCTGGGCCGCAAGTAAAAATGTTAATGTAAAAGCAGAGGTAATCGGAATGTTGAAGAAGACTTTGAAGGTCGGCTGTCTGATGCTGATTGCCGGTTTCTTATTAATTCAGTTCTTCGCAATCGATAAGTCTCAGCCGCCGATATCGGAAAACGAAACTCTTGAATCCGCAATTAATGTTCCTGCTGACATTTCCCAACTACTTGGCCGGTCGTGCAATGATTGCCATTCCCACAAAACCGTTTATCCATGGTATTCGAACGTTCAGCCTTTCGGATGGTTTTTGCAGGGACACATTGATGACGGGAGAAAAGAATTGAATTTCAGTCTTTTTAACACTTACTCAGACGGTAAAAAGTCGACCAAGCTCGGCGATATCTGCGAGGAGGTCAAAGCTCATCTAATGCCCTTGCCGTCTTATCTATGGATCCATAGAGACGCCGTTTTATCCGAAAGTGATCGCCGGGCCATCTGTGACTGGGCGGAAAATGAGCGGACCGGCTTTCAATGAGAAATTGCCGAGGCCTATCTGCAGCTTATAATTAATTTTGGATTAAACAAGAATATTCGTAGAATATTTACATGCCTCTTTTGCCGATCCTCCACTATCCGGATCCGATCCTATTGACCGTCGGCCGCCCGGTTACCACGGATGAAATAGACAGCAAATTCCAGTCAACGATCGAGGATATGTTTGCGACCATGGAAAATGCGGGAGGTGTCGGACTCGCGGCTCCGCAGGTTGGGATATCGCAGAGGATCTTCGTTATGGACGTCCCCGAGGAAGACGGTGCCAGGCAGCGCCACGTCCTAATAAATCCGGAGATCATTCATATTGAGGGCGAGCAGGTTGGTGACGAAGGGTGTTTATCATTTCCGGGGCTATATCAGACCGTAAAACGTGAAATGAGAGTGATCGCCCGGGCACTGGACATTCAGGGCCGGGAATTCGAACTGGATGTCACGGACCTTGCGGCCCGTTGTATACTTCATGAAACCGATCATTGTGACGGCATTGTGTTTCTCGACCGGATGACGCCGCTAAAGAGACAGTTTGCAAAACGAAAGATCACTGCGTTAAAGAAAACAGGAAAGTGGGACTAAATTGAACATACAGGAAACACGATTGACCGCCGAACTTGGGTCCAGCGGCGAGCTAAATAAGTATCTCAGCGAAGGCTGGGTGCTTATCCTGAGCTACGTCAAACACCTCAGCGATTCGCATCAGCCTCGCTTTGTCGTGGCTTGGCAGAACGATGAGCCGCCGGTTTTTCCGGAGCTCCTGGACGAATGGGAAAGGCGTGAGCTTTATCGGAGCAGTCTCTGATCCAAACCGCAAAGTACAGCGTTATTTCGGTGCGGTTGTGATAAAAGATGGTCCGACAGTAATGGGCTGCTTACGCCGTCCAGGCTATAACACCAATATTTCAGACGGAAACTCTCGATAAAAAGCTTCAAATATATGCAGACGAAACAAACACTCGACAATTTTAAGAATGAACCCTTCACAGACTATACGAACCCCGAAAATGCGGCCGCTATGCAAGCTGCGATTGAAAAGGTCAGAAGTGAACTCGGAAAGGAATATCCAATACGGATCGGCGGTGAGAATATTACTCTGGAGCCGAAGTTTAATAGTCTAAATCCGGCCAAAATATCCGAGGTCGTTGGCGTTTTCTCTGAGGGCGACACCAAAACGGATCTTGTTGATATGGCCATTTCCGCGGCAGGCGAAGCATTTAAGACGTGGCGAAATGTGCCGCCGGCTGAACGTGCCGATTATCTGTTTAAGATCGCGGCTATCATGCG
>JBGSXN010000090.1:0-4325 GCA_041751355.1 Pyrinomonadaceae bacterium | reverse complement strand
TGGGCATGGTATCGGCAGGATGCCGGCCTTCTTGCGCTTACTCTCGCACTCGCCGGTTGGACCGGCTTTTTGCTCTACGCGTACTGGTATTCACGTCTCGAGCGGAAACCAAGCGGCAAATTAGAGGTGGGCAAACAACTTCCCCGATTTATGCTAAAAGATGTTGACGGTAACAGCGTTGATTCATCCACCTTTATCGGAAGGCCAGCCATCCTGATGTTCTATCGCGGCAATTGGTGCCCGCTATGCATGGCACAGATCAAGGAGTTGGCTGGCAGGTATCGAGAACTTGAAGCCCTCGGGGTTCGCATAGCACTTATCTCGCCGCAGCCGCACAGTAACACCGTTGAGCTGGCAAAGAAGTTCAATGTGACGTTTGATTTTCTGACGGACGAAGGCAATACCGCCGCCCGCATCCTTGGAATCGAAATCGAGAATGGGATTCCGATGGGAATGCAAATGATGGGCTACGAAAGCGAAACAGTTTTGCCGACAGTCATCATTTCCGACCAAACTGGAAAGATAAGCTGGAAGCATGAAACTGACAACTACCGTGTCCGTCCGGAACCGGATGTATTCATGGATGTTTTGCGTCGTCACGGAATTAGCGAAAATTCCGAGATGTCGGCCTGATGTGGGCGGAACACGAGTTTTCAAACGGCTATGACAGTGCATTTGTTTTGTATTTCAAACGCATCACACTACTAAGCGACGAGCCTTTGCAAAAATTCCACTATTGTTTTGGCGATGACCTCAACGTTGAATGGCCGACCGGCTCCGGCGCAATGATGAACCCCCGGGAAGTTTCACAGGAATTGTCACGCCGCTTGTCGCCTTTTTTCCTGCGGGACGGTGACGGAAAACGTGCCGTCTTCGGCGGCAATGAAAAATTTCAAACCTACAAATATTTTCGCGATCACATTCTTTTCTACGAATACTTTCACGGCGAAAACGGCTCGGGCTTGGGCGCCGGTCATCAAACGGGCTGGACCGCAATTGTAGCCAAACTCTTGCAGCAGAACGGCGATATTAAGAAGTCTGATCCGAAAGCTCAGTTTAAGGCAGTTCCGGCCGTAAGGGGCATCACATCCTTCAATTGAAATGATCTCGTATAAATCTCTTAATCATTAATGTTATGAACAGAATACTCTGGGCAAACCCGATCAGCATATAGAGCCAAAAATTCCCGGTGTTGATCAAGGAATCTAGTCCTTGATATGCCCAATAAAATGGAAATATTATGAATAGAAGCGAAAATGAAGCCGGAATGTAAAACGCCGCTATCGGTAGAACAAGTGGCAAGTTGAATAGTTTCTGCCACGTCATCGCTTCTATTTTGTTTTTTGCTGGTATCGCGACAAACAATATCATTACGGGTACGAAAAGGCCCACGAGCATCGAATATATGAGACTGTGAATCACCGGGAAACCATAAAAAGGCTCCACTAAAAGTAGTAAGAATGTTGTCAGCGTAGCTAAAGCAAACGGCGGAACCAGGCGGAACGCTACGAACCAGAATTTGGAAATCGGCAAGATCCCGTAAACCTTCGCCACACTTGTATCCTTTTCATCGACTAACACCATTGAGTAGATAAACCCGAACGCCGTCGATCCCTGCGTTGTCGCCAACATCAGGATTATGGGTATGTAATCTTGTAGAACCTCATAAACTCCTGCAATATGAGGAACTCCGTACCTGACTATTACAAGGGTCAGCAGTGGAAGAGCGATAAAGATCTTTAATGAGTTGTCGCGGAAAATGAGTCTGAAATCATTGATAGCGACCTTAATCAGCTTTTCCATAATTTCAGATACTGATAATTCTTTTGGAAGTTCTGTAAACAAACCAATAGATCAGCGGCGTCCAAACGGCGATCAAAATAAAACCAAAAACCACTTCAGCCAAGTTCGGCTGTTCTCTATACGAATTGACCATCAAGCTTAAACCGCCCTGCACGGGAAAAAGATTAAGAAACGAAAAATCCGTCAATTCGAAGTAATTCAGCAACGGCAAACTCATAAAGATCAAAAGCGGAACGGAGCGAAGCATAAAGTGCAGGATCTCGGTCGTGTAACTGACCACGAAAATGCCCATTAGACAAAAGAGAATGCACGTTGACAGTGCTCCGACAGCGAAAAGCGGCAGGTTGAACGATGTGCCCTTTGCAGCCAAAACCAAAGCCAAAGCGCTGAAAAAACCAATTGCGGAAAGCGTAATGATCCGCGACGCCAGATAAAGGTGACGATTGATGGGTGTTACGAACAAAGCAGGAAGAACATTCTGATCTTTTTCTAAGATCATCGACATTCCGATAAAAACAAACCCAACAATCGCGGGATCGTTATAGATCAAGAGTGTGATGAACTTTTCAACGTGAGCAAGATCTTTGATCGAATAGACCAGGAGAACGTAAAACGCAGTGATCCCAATAATCATCGTGATGAGATTATTTTTCTGAAATATCAGAAAATGCCATTTTATTTGTCTGAGTAACTGCATCACACAAGTAGTTTCCGGCCTGTGACCTTGATGAACACTTCCTCGAGAGTTGCTTCCTGCGTGTTAATTCTCAGGATCTCGTTATTCGATATGAACTCTGAAAATTTCTGATTTCTCCCCAAGTCTCTTAAGCCAAACTCAGCCTCTTGCCCGTTAGTTAGCTCAACTTTGACGGTGTGTTTTCCGTGTTCGTTCTTTAACACCGAAGGCTTTTCAGTTAGCTGAATTTCGCCATCGGCAATGAAAGAAACACGATTGCAGAGCTCGTCTGCCGTAGTCATGTCGTGCGTGGTGACGAAGATCGTTTTGCCCTCATCTTTTAGTTTGAGGATATATCGTTTGACGATCTGCGCGTTTATCGGATCGAGTCCGGCGGTCGGCTCGTCAAGAAAAATAATATCGGGGTTGTGCATGATCGCGCGGATGAAGTTCAATCGCATCTTCATTCCCTTAGAAAATTCTTCGACCTTTTTATCGGAATCCGGCGCAAGGCCAAATATTTCAAAAAGCCGATCGAAGTCCTGCAAGCTGGTTGAGGGGTAGAATGATGAGAATAATTGTAGATTTTCTCTCGCCGTAAGTTTCAGGTAATGATTAGGAAGTTCAAATCCCACACCGATCTTTTCAAAATACTCGCTCCCCCAATTTTTCAACGGCTTATTCCCTATTGAAACCTCGCCCGTAAAATCATTAAGTATCTTATAGAGAACCTTTTGCGTAGTACTTTTCCCTGCACCAGAGGGCCCTAGAAATCCGAAAATCTCGCCCCGTTCGATCTCGAAGCTCAAATTCTTCAGGACAGGTCCTTTCGATCTCGGATATTCGTATGAAAGATTTTCAACTCTGATCATTATGGATGTTTCTCGAAAAACTGAGTAATGTCACGATCGAAAGTTAACGATGGCGACGCCCACATTTCGGCCTTCATTTAAAATTTAATCACTGAGGATAGCTTAGATTCAGCTAAGGTGTCGACATGTCGACGATGAAAGAGGCCGCTGGCAAGAACCGGTCAGGATCGCCTTTCGCCGAATGACGATCGCAACAAGCGCTTGAAGGGGTCTTTGCCTAGAACTTTTAATTTGTAACCAGAATGCTATTTTCTATCTTCCTCTTTCAGTTTTTCCTGATAGGCTTTTTCTAAATGACTCAAATACTCTAAATATTTGTTTTTATCGCTAAAGATAAATGGATTGTATGAATCACTTGGTTGCCGAAGCTTGTGCAAATCAAACTGTTCGGCGTGAGAAGCTACCCACAAATCAAAATCTATGTTTTTCATAGCTTTAAAAGTATACGCGTAATCTTCTTGAATACTGGAATATGTTTTGACCTCAGAAAACTTCCCGTCAATTACCATCGAGGGCAGATTGGCAATTAAAACTCTGTATGTTTTATTTCCATCTTTTACCTTGACCAGATAGCTGCTCGAGCCTTTGGTATGACCGGGGTGGCTAAGCAAGGTCAATTTTGTGCCTCCCAATTTTATCTCTGATCGATCTTTCAGAAGTTTATGGGGAACTACAGGTTCAAATGTTTCGCCGTATTTCCCCATCTCATAATCGGTTTTTCCACCGGCCTTCAAGGCATCTTCCTCGGGTCTATTGACAAATAATTTCGCTCGGGTTTCTCTTTTTATCTGAGCAAGAACTCCCGTATGGTCGTGATGTGCTTGAGTGATCAAGAGGATCTTAGTGTCCTTTAAAGAAAATCCTAAACTTTCAATACTATTTTTGATTAACGGATAAGAATCAGAGAGTCCGGTATTGATAAGAATATTTCCTTTTGGTGTTACGAGAAGGTAGCATGCTAGATCGTAAGTGCC
>JBGSXN010000089.1:0-3017 GCA_041751355.1 Pyrinomonadaceae bacterium | reverse complement strand
GATGTCGCGGGCTGGACGCTGCCGATTCAAATGGGGGTTGAGTACGAGACAGCCTGGCAGATACGCGACCTTGATGCCAGCACGCTCCGCCGCGTTGATAACATCAATCAGGCCCGAGCGGTGATGAACCTCGGCCCGCAGCCGACTGAATTTGCTAAACACCCTAATCCGCTTCGCACCAACGCTCGGATCGGTATGTACAAGGGGTTTCCGGGTTCGATGGATGAGGGATGGACACGTCTCGTGCTCGACACATTCCAGATCCCGTTTCGGGCCGTGACGGACAATGACCTTCGCACGGGCAATCTCGATCTCGATGCGATCATCCTGCCCTCGGATAGCGAAGAGAGCATAATCAAAGGCCTCAGCGCTGACCGTTATCCGGCAGAATTTACGGGCGGTATCGGCGATGCCGGCATTGCAAACCTAAAGAAATGGGTGGCCGACGGAGGAACACTCATTTGCTTTGACGTTTCGTGTGCGCTCGCGATCAAACATTTCGATCTGCCTATAAAGAATGTACTGACGGGAATGAAGCGAAGCGAGTTTTACAACCCTGGCTCGATCGTTCAACTTGAAGTAGACACTGCGTCACCTCTCGCCAGGGGATTAAATGAAAAGACGGGTGCGTATTTTATAAACAGCTCGGCGTTCGAGGTGTCCGATGGATCGAAAGTGCGGACGATCGCCCGTTACGCTGCAAAGGATGCCCTGATCTCGGGCTGGATGCTGGGCGAGAAGTTCATAAACGAAAAGACCGCGCTTGCAGAAGCCGATCACGGCAAAGGCCGCGTCATCCTCTTCGGCTTCAGACCGCAGCATCGCGGCCAGAGCTGGGGCACCTTTCCATTCATCTTTAACGCACTCGAGAAAAGATAATATGGACGAAGATCAGATACGTAAATATATTCTGGAAAACTTCGAGGGCGTCGGCATTGCCGAGGACGACGGTAACGCGTTTTTCTTTTACGATCCTGAGAACAAGATACCCTTTATAACTATAGTGACCAGCGACAAGTATGACAGCTATTCAGGCCTCGACCGGCCGGATGTATTTCGTCTTAACCTAGGTATTGGCAAAATGACGTTCAGATCGATGTTCCCGGCAGAAAAGATACCTACCGAATCGGGGTATGATTTTACACAAACAAACGTCATCATGCCCCATCCCGAATATGGACGTATGTACTGGGTGTGCGTGCTGAATCCTGACGAGAAAACCTTTGAAAAGGTACGGCCGATGTTGGCCGAAGCCTACGATATCGCGGTCAGAAAATATAACGTTGCCCGGGCCGCATCCAGGGTGGCCTGATCAGGCCCGGTCAAACTCTCCACTGCCGGATCTGCAAGTTTGTTATCATCTTAAATATGAATATTCGCAGTCTCGTATTCATCACCGCTTTGATCCTCTTTTCCGTTCCCGGAATTTACGCCGATATTGCAGAGATTTCCGGTTACCAGTATTTTCGACTTCCGGCCGAACCGCTGATACGCATAGGCCTGTCCACGAACTCTAGTTCGGTTGCCATCACGACGACTGACTCGTCTCTCGTCGCGGTCAGCCCCGACGAGACCCCGAGAATGCTGGCCACCGCGAGAGTCACGGTCTCTGCGCGAGCTTACAGGCCGCCGGAGGTCGAGGTATACCGGATCGAATTTCAGGGCCTGCCTTCACAGTCGGACGCAGCAGATCTCGCCAGGGATATTCGCTCTTCCACCGGTGAAACCGCCCTGGCCAGTGTGGATACGGCGTCGAATACGTGGAAGGTTTGGGTAGGCACTGTCAAAGAGACGAGCGAAGAAGCAGACGGGCTGAAAGAAAAATTGGCTGAAAAAGGTTTTGACGATTCCGTCGTCGTTTCGGAGAAAAAGGTGCGGCCTTCGTCCGACGCGGTTGCTCTTTCCCAGCAGCTTAGGACCGCCGGCAAAAGCCAGGTCCGCAGCCTGATCAGGCCTACCGGATCGTCGGACGTAAGTGTCGGTGGCCCTGTAGCCTCCAACCTGCGGGAAGTTATCGTAAATGGCCCTAGCCCGACGGCGAGTTATTCATCGCTTAAATCTGTCGCGTTTGGGTCTCTGAACGAACGTTCGAACCCCGTCAGGCTCAACGGTAAAGCCTATCGCGGAAAGATCGAGGTCTTTGTTAATGCCAAGGGCAGTCTTACCGTAGTCAATGTGGTCCCATTAGAGGATTACCTACTTGGGGTCGTGCCGGCAGAGTTGAGTCTGCCCCAACTCGAAGCTCAAAAAGCACAGGCCGTTGCGGCCCGCACCTATGCAATCGCTAATATCGGCGGCTATGGCACTCAGGGATTTGATATGGTGCCGACAGTCTGGTCGCAAGTATATAAAGGCGTTTCTATCGAAACCAAGATGGGAACGCGGGCAGTCCAGGACACCCGGGGCGTGGTGGCTACATATAACGGAAAACCGATCACGGCCTTTTACACGTCAACCTGCGGCGGACGGACCGAAAACTCAGAAAATGTTTTCGATAAGGCTGAGCCCTATCTTCGCGGCGTCGAATGTTCGCTCGAGGGACAAAAGCATTTCGATCCCTTTATGGTAAAGACATTAAGACAGCCGGCGAAACTGCGAGATGAAGGAAACCTGGATCTGGTACGCTTAATGGCCCTGCTGGCGGTCAACGGCTTCTCGATGGTTACGGATAAGGTGACCGATGACTGGCTCGAAGACACACCGACCATGGGCGAGATGTCCAACTGGCTTAATCAGCTCGCGATGAGGTTCGGGAAGACCTATCCGAACGTTACCAAGGACACTGCGAAGCCTGCTGAATTGGCCCGGATACTTGGCGGGTATCTGTACACCCCGGGTGAGGCCGATACTTTATTAAGTGAATCAGACATCAACTATCACCTCGCGTTCGACGACGCCGGCGAGATACCAAAAGAGAGCCGCGCAGAAATGGCAATGCTGATGAGGGACGGATACTTTACCGTGCATGCCGATCTCACGCTGAAGCCGAACCGGCCATTTTCACGTGCTAAGATGCT
>JBGSXN010000088.1:0-6600 GCA_041751355.1 Pyrinomonadaceae bacterium | reverse complement strand
TTACAGTTCCGTAACCGACGAGCGCGTATTTTGATCCGCTTCCGTCGACAACGCCCCAACCGAGCGTTTCGCTGCCGGGATCAATTCCTAAAACGCGCATTTATTGCCTTTCAATTCTTTTGACTAAGACAAGATACTTCAGGATTTTGCCTGAAATCAAGCGCAAAATGTGAGCCGGCTGCTATCTCACAAAAAAGACCCGCTGGTTCCGCCCGATGGCGCACTGTTGTAAAATGACATCGGGTCCCAAAACGCCGGGATTTGCTGTATGAGTGACGTGGGCGAAGAAATGGTTATTCCCAGAGAGGAAGGCAGTGTAAAAGAATCGGTCCGCACTCTGCTGGCCGGTTCGATAGATTACGCGGGCCTCTTTCCGCCTGCCGGCCTATCGATGCCTGAGGCAGTTATTTACTACGCAACATATAGAAACAGCAACTATAGCTGGCTGCTCGGCCGATTTGTTGTAACCGTTGAAAGGCTGCAGGAATTTTACGACAGCGCGGTGGATTTTATTTCCCGCGATGGTGAAAAGCCGTGGCGGATCAGCGTCGTGATCGGCGAGGACATTCACCAGGGACTTCGTGATGTTGAGGATTTCAACATTAAGAACGGACCCGGGATCGTATGCGATGCGGTCGAGATAAAAGCCGAAACTTCATCTCTGATCGAGAACGCGGCAATGTCGCTGTCCGCTGGCACAGCCGGATATTTTGAGCTGCCTCTGGACGAGAGAATGCCCGACCTCATCGCGGCCTTATCGATCACCGGTATGCGTGCCAAGATCCGGACCGGCGGATTAACACCCGAAGCTTTTCCGAGGACCGCCGAGATCATCCGATTCGTTCGAACGTGTCTGGGTGCCAACGTCCTTTTCAAAGCGACCGCGGGGCTTCATCACCCGATCCGGTGTTTCCGGCCGCTCACGTATGAAAATAATGCGCCGATGGGAACGATGCATGGATTTCTCAACCTTTTCCTGATGACGGGGTTTGCCCGTGATGGATTTCGTCCGGCACTTTTAGTCGACGTTATGGAAGAGGAGTTTGAAGAAGTGTTTCGCTTCGAAGACCAGACTGTCTCATGGCGAAACGATTTTTCGCTGAATATGCTGCAGCTCGGACGAATCCGTTCCCACGGTATACAGTCGTTTGGCTCGTGCTCGTTCGAAGAGCCAATAGCCGATCTGCAAAAGCTGGGAGTGCTGTCGGAAAGGAGTTAGCCCGCGAAACATACGAAAGATACGAAAGAAAGAATAGATCGGGAAGGTGGGTGACATCGTGGACGTCGGTTATGGGATAATACGTTAAAGCCTTTTTCTTATTTTCGCGTCTTTCGCGTGTTTCGCGGGCACAAACTCTTATGATCTACGAAATTAACGAAACTCACGACCCGAACCTCAAAAGCTGGGTCGAATCCGCCAACGATCCAAATACGGATTTTCCTATACAGAATTTGCCGTTTGCCATTGCAGAATCATACGCAAACAACTGGTACGTGGAGCGTGTCGTTCGAATCGGTGATCAACTCTTTAATTTAAGATCGGCCGCTTATGTAGGTCTATTTGATCTCCCTATTTTCCACGGCGGGGAGGTGCTGGAAGGTAACATCCTGAAGCGGCCGGGGCTCTCAGGCGTGATGTCATTCGAGAAAATGGAGCGGTCTGTGCTTCGTCGACGATTAGTCGAAATATTTTCCGAATCAGCGTCGGAGCAAATACGAAAAAAAGCTGCAAAATGTCTCGTCCCGGCTGATTCCGAAGACCTCAACTTTTTTATTACGGACATAGGTGACTACACCGATTTCTACTGCTCGATTTACCACGCCACGAACGTCGGATCGATGTTTCGGCCGGACAATCCTTTGCTGCCGAATTATAAGTATGTGCCGATCGGGTATCACGGGCGGGCTTCGAGCATTGTGGTGAGCGGGACCGATATTAAGCGGCCGCACGGGCAGAACCGGAGCGATGCCGAGGCTCCGCCGGTGTTTATTCCATGTAAGAGTCTCGATTACGAGATGGAGGTGGGGTTCTTTGTCGGACAGGGAAATGAACTCGGAACGTCTATCCCCATTGCCGAGGCCGAGAAGCATATCTTTGGCCTGTGCCTGGTGAACGATTGGTCTGCACGCGACATACAGGCTTGGGAATATCAGCCGCTCGGGCCATTTCTCGCGAAAAGCTTTGCGACGACGATTTCGCCGTTTGTCGTAACAATGGAAGCTCTTGCACCGTTTAGGACAAAGGCCTTTGAACGCGATCCGGATGATCCAAAGCCGCTCGGTTATCTAGAGAATGAGAACAACGAAAAGTTTGGCGGCTTTGACGTCAACCTCGAGGTCTTTATCCAAACCGAGAAGATGCGTGATGAGAACATCGAACCGCACATGCTCTCGCGTTCCAACATGAAGGACCTCTATTGGACCATCGGCCAGATGCTGACCCATCATGCGTCGAACGGCTGCAACCTGCAGACCGGCGACCTCATGGCGACCGGAACGATCAGCGGCAAGGAAAAGAGCGAACGCGGATCAATGCTCGAACTAAGCTGGCGCGGTACCGAACCGATCGAACTGCCCTCCGGCGAGACCCGCCGCTTTCTCGAAGACGGTGACGAGATCATCATGAAAGGCTACTGCGAACGCGAAGGCTTTCGCCGCATAGGCTTCGGCGAATGCCGCGGCCGCATCCTGCCGGCAGAGTAAGTTCAAACAGGATAGACAGGATGCACAGGATTTTCTTATCTTGTTTATGCTGTGTATCCTGTTTCCATTCTTTTGGTAAGATTTATGAGTGAAAGCAGTACAGGCAGTTTCGCAGGCTGAGGTCACCGTTAGAGCGTCCGACGGGCGGGAGTTCGACGACATGCTGGCGGTCGAGGAGCCGCTTGAGATCCGTGTCGGCATTTTCCAAAACGGCAAATCAACTCACAAGCCTGTTTCGATCACCATGCGAACACCGGGCCACGACGGCGAGCTTGCTGCGGGGTTTCTGTTTACCGAGGGTATTCTCACCTCGTCAGATCAGATCGAGCAAATACGCCATTGCGGCCTTAAGATCGGCAAAGGTGACGGCACGCTCGACCGTGCGGCCGCACTCAATTCGAATACGATACGCGTCGACCTAAGAGACGGGGTTGACATCGATCTCAAAGGCCTCGAACGCAATTTTTACACGACCTCAAGCTGCGGCGTGTGCGGCAAATCATCGATCGAGGCGTTGCGGACAGGCGTCAGATCTCTTCCGCCCGGTGGATCTAACGTAAGCAGAGAGCTGATCCACAGCTTGCCGATCCTCCTTCGCGAATCACAATCTGTCTTTGACCAGACGGGCGGGCTTCATGCATCGGCATTATTCCGTAACGATGGATCACTCGATCTGGTTCGTGAGGATGTAGGCCGGCACAATGCTCTAGATAAGGTGATCGGCAGAAAGTTTCTCGATGGCAAAACGCCGGTCAACGATCGGGTGCTTTTGGTGAGCGGGCGAGCGAGCTTCGAACTGGTACAGAAAGCGCTGATGGCGGGTATTCCGATACTGGCGGCGGTAGGTGCGCCATCGAGCCTGGCGGTTGAACTTGCAAAGGAATTCGGCATGACCCTGATCGGTTTTCTCCGCGACGGCCGGTTCAATATCTATTGCGGCCTGGAACGTGTCATTAGCCCGCAACCTTATGAGCGATAAGGCTACAGATCTAACGGTCACGCCGCCGCCGAAAACCTCAGCGGGCATTCGGGCTGTGACCAATGCTTTGCGCCATGTTTTTGGCAAGATGGGCGTCATTCGCGGGACCCGCGGCTTGCTGAATCTTAACCAGCACGGCGGCATCGATTGCCAATCCTGTGCATGGCCGGATCCGGACGATCGTCGCACCGTATCGGAATTTTGTGAAAATGGCGCAAAAGCCCTTTCTGACGAAGCCACGACTAAAAAGATCGGGCGTGAATTTTTTGCCGAGCACTCTGTTGCCGAACTCTCCCGCAAATCGGATATGTGGCTCAACGCTCAGGGCCGTCTGACCGAGCCGTTGATCCTGCGCCAGGGATCTAAACACTACGAGCCAATTTCCTGGGACGATGCCTTCGCCGTTATCGCCCAAAATCTCAATACACTGGCCACACCCGACGAGGCGGTGTTTTACACCTCTGGCCGCACCTCGAATGAGGCAGCATTCCTGTACCAATTATTTGTCCGTCAATTCGGCACCAATAATCTGCCTGATTGTTCGAATATGTGTCACGAATCCACGAGCGTCGCTCTCGCCGAATCTATCGGTTTGGGCAAGGCAACCATTCGGCTTGCGGATTTTGAAAAAACCGATCTTGTGATCGTGATCGGGCAAAACCCCGGAACTAACGCACCCCGAATGCTGTCATCGCTGGCTGCGGCAAAGAAGGCGGGTGCAAAAATGATCTCGATCAACCCGCTCGCCGAGGTCGGCTTGACGAGTTTTGTCGACCCCAATCCACAGCATGGAAATCCGCTTTCCTTGCTGGGCTTACGGCCCGCGAAGTTAGCCGATCTGCATTTGCCGGTCCGAATCGGCGGTGACATGGCGGTGCTCAAGGGGCTCATGAAGATAATGCTCGATCGTGAAAATGACAGCCCGGGCACAGTCTTCGATCATGGGTTCATTGATAATAAAACATCGGGGTATAGCGAGTTTATAGACTCTTTGAACGCGGCCTCGTGGGATCACATCGCCGCCGCGTCGGGCCTGACACGCGAGCAGATCGAAGAAGCCGCCGAGATGATCATTGCCGCAGGCTCATTTATTACCTGCTGGGCCATGGGTGTAACGCAGCACACCGCGGCGGTCGCAACCATTCAGGACATCGTGAATCTGCATCTGCTCTGCGGTGCCGTTGGCCGCCCGGGCGCGGGCCTATGCCCAGTGCGAGGGCATTCGAACGTTCAGGGTGACCGTACAATGGGCATCTGGGAGCAGATGAATCCGGTTTTTCGCGAAAATCTCGAACGCGAATTCAACTTTAAGACACCGGAAGCCGATGGCTTCAACACTGTCGAGGCTATCGCCGCGATGCGTGACGGCAAAGCGAAAGTATTTTTTGCAATGGGCGGTAATTTTGCCGCGGCTTCGCCGGACACCGCAAGTGTTTCCGCGGCCATGCGAAATTGCGATCTCACGGTCCAGGTGATCACAAAGCTTAACCGTACGGCCCTCGGGCCCGGCAGAGTTTCGCTCGTTCTACCGTGTCTGGGCCGTTCGGAGATCGACAGGAGCGTGGACACTCCTGTCCGCATGGGTCCGAAGGACGAAGAAAATGCCAAAAGTTTAGGCGATTTGAGAGAATCGAGAGTCTCGACCAATAAAGGTTCTTTCGCTCTAGGCGATGCGGACAAGAGTGTCCGCGTTCCGATCGAACAGTTCGTATCTACCGAAAGCACCATGCTCAACGTGCAAATGTCGAAGGGCATCTTTCCACCGGCGTCTGAGCAGTTGCGAAGCGAAACGTGGATCGTTGCTTCGATGGCGAAGGCTGTTTTGGGCGCCCGAACCACCGTCGATTGGGATGCCATGGCCGGGGATTATGACAACATCCGCGATGCAATTTCTCGGGTAGTGCCCGGATGCGAAAACTACAACGAACGCATCCGCGAGCCGGGCGGCTTTTATATGCCAAGCCCTACCCATTTGGGTGAATTTCCGACGCCCACCGGAAAAGCGATGTTCAGGCCCAGCCCGATCGAGATCGTCGGACTCGAAAAAGGCCAGCTAATCATGACCACCATCCGGTCGCATGATCAATTTAACACCACTATATATGGTCTCAAGGACCGCTATCGGGGTGTTTATGGCGATCGCCGCGTAATTTTTATGAACCAAACGGATATGGACGACCGGGGGCTCGAAGCCGGAATGACGGTCGATATTACCAGCCATTTCGATGATGGCGAGCGTACGATCTCGGGATTCTCGGTGATCCCGTACAAAATTCCTAGAGATTGTGCGGCGTCATATTTTCCCGAGGCGAATCCACTCATTCCGCTCGGCAGCGTCGCCCGCCGCAGTTTTACCCCGACGTCTAAGTGCGTGGTCATAACCGTCAGGGCGGCGCATTGACGGGCAATATGGCAAAATAGACATAGATGGAATTGGTTCTCGATAAGTTACATGAAGAGTGCGGGATCTTCGGGATCTTTGGCCACCAGGAGGCATCTACCCTCACACAGCTCGGCCTGTTTGCACTGCAGCATCGGGGGCAGGAGGCGTGTGGCATTGTCTCGTCAGACGGTGAGCAGCTGCACCAATTTCGCTCGATCGGGCTGGTGGCCGATGTCTTGAGAGCAGATGTGCTCAAATCGCTTATCGGGGCCAGTGCTATTGGACATACGCGTTATTCGACAACGGGCAAGAATACGATCGAAGAGGTCCAGCCATTTTCAGTCACCTGCCAGCACGGTAAGATCGCTGTTTGCCACAATGGCAATCTCCCTTTTGCCGGGCAAAAGCGACTGGAGCTGGAGGAGGCCGGAGCGATCTTTTCCTCAACATCCGATACCGAAACGATCCTCCACGCCATCGCACGAAACCCTGCTAAAGATGCCGTTAGCGCTATCAGATCGGTGTTAAAGGAGAC
>JBGSXN010000087.1:0-19668 GCA_041751355.1 Pyrinomonadaceae bacterium | reverse complement strand
GACGCCTGAGGAACGCGAAAAAATGGTCGCCCAGACCACCAGTATTTACGTCGACAACTTCCTCCCCAAGGTCGCCGTCGGACGCGGTAAGACGGTTGAAGAAGTCGACACCCTCGGCCAGGGCCGCGTCTGGACCGGCACACAGGCCAAGGCAAATGGCTTGATAGACGAATTCGGCGGCCTCGAACGCGCGATCGCCATCGCCAAAGAACTCGCCGAACTGCCCGCCGATAAGGACGTCCGCCGCGTCGTCCTGCCCGAGCCTAAACCTTTCCTGGAGACATTCTTTTCAAACGACACTTCGCTCTCAGCCGATGACTCGGCCACGACAGCCGAACAAAAAGCGCAGGCCGCGGTCATCGAATCGCTCCCTGCCGACCTCCGCCGCCTCTTTCGCTACGCCGCCCTCATGGACCGCATGCAGCAAGGCGAGGCCATGCTTATGATGCCGTTCGAATTTCAAATAAGATAGCTTTGGGAATGAGGCGACAAGTGACAGGTGACAAGTCACTCGTCGCCTGCCGGCGATTCAAATAAGGTTGGCGGGAAGCTCAGACTTCGACATCCGAAGTTCGAAATCAGATCAACTTTGAACTTTAAACATTGAACTTTGAACTCACCTCAATCCTTCCAGCCCCAGGGAGCAGGCGGTGCCGGGACCTCTTTTGTTAGGTCGAATTTAACGGTGAATAACCTGCCGCGGCCAAGCCGCCGAAGATTATAGGAATAGTGTGATCCCGAAACAAGCTCGATCCACCAGATATTTGCCGCGGCCGACGGCGCATCGCCAACGGGCGGATCGACGACTTTCGTGGTCTCTTCATCAGCAGGGAAAAACTGCCGGATCGCTTCTCCGGCGTTGGTCGACCAGCCTCCATACATCGTCACCTTGTCCGGTTTGCCGTCCTCGTGCCGATGGTCGTGCTTGAGCTCGATGCGGTCACCCTTCCGAGTCAGGACCCATGTTCGCGAGCGGTCATCGCCAACGAAAAATGGGATCCGTATGCGATTTTCCTCGCACGAGCGGACATGCATCACCAGCGCCTTTCCCGCAAAATCCGGGCTACTCGACGTGTCGGCAGCTACCGTCCCGGCATACGCCTTGCCGCACAGCTTTTTCAGCTCTGCCCAGAAAGCGGTGACGGGTGTGTCAGCTACCGGAGCGGGCGTCGGAACTGCAGTCGGCGTAGGTGTCGCAGGCCTCTGAGCCCAGACACTGCTCACAACTAAGAATGACAACATGAGTACAAGGAAGGAACGTGGGACTGGTTTTTTGATCGTCATAGCAACCTCACTGATAATGCCTAAACGCTGGAGAAAAATGATGGATTGAGGGGATTATACCACAGTGTGTGTCTCACGACTCGCGGGTTCAGTACGGTCTGACCTCGATACGGTCGAGGACACCTCGTCTAATGCGAATGACCCATATCACCCCGTATTCCGTCTCGAGAAGGTTACGAAAGATCTCCTTTTTGGCAAGAAGATTTGCGAGGCTGGGGATGGTATTGCTATGGCCCACGACGAGGTAATGAACGGTCTTGCTGGCCGGGTCCATTATCGTCTGCACCAGATCGGTGGGCTTTGACCCGTCGTACGTTTGGATCTCTTTCTTACGCCGTTTAGCGACCGGCTCAGCGGTTTGCCGCGTGCGTTTGAATGGTGTTGAAAAGATCTCGTGCGGCTTATACCTCTTCACAAGCTTAGCGAGCCGCTCGGCTCGAGCTTTCCCTTCTTCAGAGAGATCGGGATCGACCTTGTCCGCCGTAGGTGAAGAATCTTTCTCGACGTGGCGAACAAGAATGATGGTCTTGTTTTGCGCTAAGGATTCATTGGCCCCAAGCATGCTAATTGTCAAGAAAATCCAGATAACCGTGAATTTACTCATAATTCGAGATTGCGATAAATATCGCGCCGATGACCGATTCTGAGGAGATATAGATGGTCGTCGTCGAACCTGTTCGTGCGTTGAATGCGTTTCTTATTGGATGAACTCGGCAAGGTCAGTCACCTCTACGAAATCCTTTTCCGCAACCTCGTTTTGGGCTTCCTTGAGCCCTTCGAGAAATTCCGCGTAATAAAGTTCGTTTGGCGAAATGATCCTCGCAAGGAAACTCTGAAGAACCTGGTATGCCTGAGTCACCTCTCTCAATTCATCCTCAGAGATTTGAAGTGTAATGTTCTGCATAACGGTCTCATTATGCCATAAAAGCCATCTCCAATTTATGCTTGGCTCGGAATAGACATTTACCTGTTCTCAATTAGACGAACATCTTTCCCGGATTCAATATCCCGTTGGGATCGAATACTTTCTTTATCCCCTTCATAACCTCGAGCGTCGGGCGATCGAGGGCGTAATCGAGGTATTGGGCCTTGACGTAACCGATACCGTGCTCGCCTGAGATCGAGCCGCCGAGCTCGACCGATAGGCGGAATGTTTCGGAAACGCATTTTCGGGCACGCTCGATCGCCGCGGGATCGTCTTTGTTTACAACAAAATTGACATGAATATTTCCGTCGCCGGCGTGGCAGAAATTGGCTACGAAGGTATCGTGCCGCTTTACGATCTCCTCGATCTTAGCGACAAGCTCCGGGACCTTCGAACGCGGCACGACGACGTCCTCGTTGATCTTGAGCGTGCCATATTTCATCAATGACGGTGAGATCGCCCGGCGTACGTCCCACAGCTTGTCTTCCTCCTCTTTGGTTCGTGAGCGCAAAATGTCGAATCCGCCGTTCTCGGCAATAACACGCTCGATAAGAGCGGCGTTTCGATCAGTTTCTTCCATCGAGCCGTCAACGGCCACGAGCAGTATCGCCTCGGCGTCTTTCGATAGGCCAAACGCGAAATTATCCTCTACGGCTTCGACGCAAAACTTGTCTATAACCTCCATCGCCATCGGGAGCAGGCCGTGCGGCGTGAATTTTGTCAGCACGCGGCAGGCAGCCTCCATCGAATGGAAGTTTGCCCGTACGGTCGACGTCGCCTCAGGCACCGGAAGCAGCTTGAGCGTCGCCTCGGTAATAATCCCGAGCATCCCCTCGCTGCCGCACATAAGGCCTGTCAGGTCGAAACCGACCACGTTCTTAACCGTCTTGCCGCCGGTACGAATGACCTCGCCGGTCGCTGTCACAACCTCGAGACCGAGAACGTGGTGCTTGGTCACCCCATACTTCGGTGTCCGCATGCCGCCGGCATTCTCGGCAATATTGCCGCCGATAAAACTGTCTTTGTAACTCGCCGGATCGGGAGCAAACATTAGACCTTTCTTTAGAACCGCGTCCTGCAGCCCGATCGTCCTTATACCGGGCTGACAGATGGCGTATAGATCATCGACATTGATCTCGAGGATCCGGTTCATCCGGTCGGTGCCGATCACGATGCCGCCATCGACGGGCACAGCTCCGCCGGTATAACCGACCCCGCCGCCGCGGGCAGTCACAGGGAAGAGTTGCTCGTTCGCCAGCTTTAATATCTCGACGACGTGATGTGTCGTCTTTGGAAAAACAACGGCCTCAGGCGGGAATTTTTCCTTTACAGCGTCCGCACCATACGGCTCGACTTTCTGCGGATCGACGATGACGTGTACGTCACCGACAATGGACCGCAATTTCTCGATCACCTCAGGGTGAGACGCGTTTGTCGTTTTCCGACCGGTAGAGCGAAAGTGGATCGATTCGAAGTCGATCATACGACTTCATCCAGCCGGTCGTCCCATTTTTGCTCGACCGGTTCGCCTAGTTTGCCGAGCGATTTCGCAACTATCATTGAGACCGTTGCGTCACCGGTGACGTTGATCGTCGTACGACACATATCGAGCGGACGGTCGATCGCAAAGATCAACGCAAGGCCGACTTCAGGGATACCGGCCTGGGCCAAGACGATCACGAGCATAACCATTCCCGCCCCCGGAACGGCCGCCGAACCGATCGATGCAAGAGTCGCGGTTAGGATGATGCCGAGTTGGACGCCGAGGCTAAGGTCCATGCCGAAGGTCTGTGCGATAAAGACAGCGGCAACTGCCTGATATAGGCTCGTTCCGTCCATATTTACAGTGGCACCAATAGGCAAAACAAAGCTGGCGACCTCGTCATCGACGCCGAGATGCTCAATGGTCCGTTCCATCGTAACGGGCAGAGTCGCCGCACTCGAGCTAGTCGAGAATGCCAGTAGCTGGGCCGGCGCAATACCTGAAAGGAAGAATCGCGGTGTTTTTTTGGTAAATACCCAGACCAGTAAAACGTAGAAAGAATATAGAAGGGCGAGCCCAAGCAGCACCGAGAAGGCATACCAGAGCAGGGCAATAAACAGATCGGCCCCCGGAGCCTCGGCCACGATCGACGCAAGCAGTGCAAAAACGCCAAATGGCGCGGCCAGCATGATCAGGTCGATCATCTTTAGCACGACATCATTTAGTCCGGTGAAGAAACTCTTGACCGGTGCCGCCCGATCGGCAGGTATCAGAATAAGCCCGATTCCAAAAAATATCGCAAAGACGATCACCTGGAGCATATTGCCGTTCGAACTTGCAGCGGCCACAATATTCTCAGGAACGAGGTCCTCGAGTGCTTTCAGCGGTCCGGATTGTTGTTGCTTGTCGGCGGCTGTGATGCGGTCGCCCGCCGGCTTTTCGTAGCTCGATATCAACTGCGCCCTAGTCTCTTCCGTGACAGCCGTTCCGGGTCTGACGATATTAACGATAGCGAGTCCCAGGCTGACGGCGATGATTGTCGTGCAGAGATAGATCGATATCGTCCGCAGCCCCATTTTTGAAAGCTGGGTCAGATTATTAAGATCGGCGATTCCCTTTATCAGAGAAGCCAGGATCAGAGGGATGGCTATTAGTTTTAGCGCGTTTATGAATATTGTTCCGAAAGGCTTTATCCAGTCAACGATAAACCCCTGTCCCCACGTAAACTGTGTCAGAATCACCGCGAAGAGTACGCCCGCGGCCATTCCCATCAAAATTCGCCAATGCAGTGCCAGCTTTTTCATGTTCCGAAGTTTCGCTTTTTTTGGATAACAAATCAACTTTCGCTCGGCTTTGAGTAGGTTGGGTTATCAGGTATCGAAGGGTTTCGAAAAAAAAATCTCTTCACGCAGGTCAACTGGTCGTTTGCTGACTTGAACTATAAATTTAATATCCCCATAATCGCGCGACGCCACATTTTCGCCAGCCCATATTCCTCACCGAGAGGCTCCGAACATGCGACGGAACATACTGTCGCAAGGAGAAACCTTTTCAATGAGTAACCCAGAAAATGAACCGAATATGCCAAACGAGTACGAGCGCGAGTTGACCACCGATCTCGATGACGACACCCCGGATAAGCCGTCCGGAATGCCGCTTCATAACAAGATATTTATCGGCCTGGCTGTCGGCGTTCTTGGTGGCCTGGCCGTCAATTGGACGCTTGGAGGCAGCAACGAGTGGGTCGTGTGGACGGTCGAGAATTTCACCCGGCCAATCGGCCAGTTGTTCCTTAATCTTCTGCTAATGATCGTTGTGCCGCTGGTTTTTTCATCGCTGGTGGTGGGCGTTGCCGGCATCGGCGATATACGTAAGCTTGGACGGATCGGTGCCAAGGCATTTGCCTACACGCTGATCATTTCTGCTATATCGGTGGTTATCGGTCTGACGCTGGCTAACACGATCCGGCCGGGCGAAAGGATTAGTCCGGAAACAGCGGCGCAGTTAAAAGCAGAATTCAGCAGCGGTGCTTCCGCGGCAACCGAAGCACAAAAGAAAGCGGCCGAGTCGGCAAAATCAGATTCCGCGCTTATGCAGGCGGTCAAGACGATCGTGCCCAGCAATATTTTCAACTCCGTCTCGGCTGCGAGCCCGAACATGCTTCATATAATGTTCTTCGCCCTGATCATCGGCATCGCGATAACCCTGCTCCCCGCGCCTGTATCCGCGCCGTTCGTCAGCTTTTGCGAATCACTTTTTGCGATCACGGCGAAGATCATCGACATCGTCATGAAGTTTGCGCCTTATGCTGTCGCCTGTCTGCTCTTCAATAATATTTCACAATTCGGGCTAGAGCTGCTTCAGTCGCTTGGTTGGTTCGTCGTGACCGTTCTGCTCGGGCTTTCCATCCACTTTTTCGGCGTTTACTCACTATCCGTTTGGTTTCTCTCAAAGATCAGCCCCATCGAATTTTTCAGACGGGTGCAAACCGTGATCCTGACGGCATTTTCGACCTCATCGTCCAATGCTACATTGCCGACGGCCCTTCGTGTTTCTCATGAGAATCTTGGCGTTCCGAAGGAGATCAACAGCTTTGTGCTCACCGTAGGAGCAACCGCAAACCAAAACGGTACTGCCCTTTACGAGGGCGTGACGGTGCTGTTTCTCGCCCAATTGGCTGGCCTGGAACTGACGGTCGGCCTTCAGCTAATGATCGTCTACCTCGCCATCCTCGGCGGCATCGGAACGGCGGGCGTTCCGTCAGGTTCGATACCGTTTATTATCGGCATCCTGTTTATGATCGGGATCGATCCGGCTCTTATCGCGATCATCCTGGGTGTCGACCGAATCCTCGATATGTGCCGCACGACCTTGAATGTCGTGGGCGATCTTACCGCCGCCACGTTTGTCGCACGCAGCGAAGGGTATGAGCTTTTAACCACCCGAAACGGCTCAAGCCTGAGCTAAGCTATATTTGTGGTAAATTCTAGGTTGTCTGTAATAAGGTGAAGGAGCAAAGCAATGTTTCCAATTGGCGACGACAATTCTGACCGGATACGGACACCATTTGTTAACTATATTTTTGTCGGGATCAATATCCTTGTGTTTCTCCTGCTCCAGCAGGTCAGCAGCAACGAATCTTTTACGTATGCTTTTTCACTTGTGCCTCAGGAGATCACGACCGGGGTCGATATCTCGGGAGTTCAAGTCGTTCGTGATGCGGTGGGAAACACCGGCCAGGTCCCGCATTACGCCACGCCGCTGCCGGTGTATTTCAACTTCCTTTCCTCGATGTTTATGCATGGTGATGTCATGCATATCTTCGGCAACATGATGTTCCTGTTCATTTTCGGTGACAATCTGGAAAACTTGCTTGGGCATGTCCGGTACGCTCTGTTTTACATAGTCTGCGGTTTTGCGGCGGCGATGGCCCAGATCATGATGGACCCGAATTCAGTTATCCCAATGTTGGGTGCCTCCGGGGCTATTTCCGGTGTCCTGGGCGGTTATATTCTCCTGTTTCCGCAGCGAAAAGTACGGGCTATCATCTTTAATTTCCTGACGACCGTCCCGGCGTTCGTTGCCTTGGGGATATGGATCGTATATCAGCTCATCGTCGGTTATATGACCGACCCGGGCACTGGCGGCGTCGCCTATGCCGCCCATATCGGTGGATTTTTTGCCGGGCTCGCGCTGGTTAAAGTATTTGCGATCGGCCGACAGGTTTAGGTTTTTCCGAAAAAAGAAGCCGCCGGGAAATGCGTAATTCCGGGCGGCTTTCCTATTTTCGCATCATTAAGTTACTGACGCTGAAACTCAGGCGTGCCTAAGACCAGGCTGACGACCCTAAAAGCATCGGGGTCGCCCGTAGGGTTCAAAAGGCGGGCTTGTCCCTGTCGGGCTCCACCCGGCTGCCCTTCTCGCATATTTGGCACTTCCATTTCGTCGGCGTCACTCACGCCGCCCGCAGTGACCTGAGGGAGAGGCTGTTTGAGCTGTTTTTCGAGGTTGGATCGAGTTGCAGGAGATATCTCGCCATTCAGGATCGCCGCGATAGCTTTGTTCAGGCTCTGAGTCTTATCGGGCATGGCAAACTTCTCCAGGTTGACTCGGGAACCCGGAATGCGGTTGCTGGCAATAGCAACCGCAAAATTGAGACGCTCGAGCAGCGCACCGGTATTTACCCAATCTGCCGCGGTATCGGGGTAACCCGTCGGTGCCTGATATCCATACGGGACCTCACCGAGCTTCCTCAGCATCGCGACAAATGCAGGGCTCGCATTGGTCTCCCCGTCTAGTGCTCGTATCGAACTGACAGCAAGTTCAAACGGCGATTTGATCTTCGCCCGGTAATTCTCAGGTGCAAAAAACTCTTTATCGGTAAATAATGCTCTCAGCGTAGCCCTTATATCGCCATTCGATCGTCGAAAGGCTTCAGCGGTTCGAGACACAAGCGCTTCGCTCGGAGCATCGCTGACAAATTTGATCGCTAGTTTCCGGGAAATATGCTTAGCGGTCGACGGATGCGAAACGAGGAGGTTGATCACTTTCAGGCCATCGCCGACCCCGCCGCTGTCTATTTTTTGCCCGAGTACTGTTTTAGGATTTCGGTCGTGCCATCTTTCGTTAAAATAAAATTCGCCGCTTTCAACCTCGTCCGGAATTCCCTGCTGCCGCTGCAGTCTATTTAGCCGTTGCTCCTCATTTCCCTGGATCGTGGCGGCTGCGGCCCGGCGATATCCCCGAGGGTCCGCGATCGTCCATCCGGTAAATGCCCGTGCCACCTCGACTATGTCCTTTTGCGTATAGCCTCCGTCAACGCCGAGCGTGTGGAGTTCCATCAGTTCGCGAGCATAATTTTCGTTAATGCCGCGCTGGTTCTGCTGCACGGGCCGAAGCTGCACGGTGCCGCTCGAACGCATTTGTTTAAGTCTCTCGTCGAGTTGAGCATCGTCCAGGCGCAATTGCCGCTTTAGCCGCTCGCGGGCCTGCGGTGGCAGCGGACGCCCGGCCAGGATCATTCGCTGCAATCGCTGCTGATTAGCATTCCCTGCTGTGGCCTGTCCGGTTGGGGAGACCGACTGGAAATTATCGAGATAAAAGAGCATCGCCGGATGCTGAGCCGTGCCGACAACCAGATCCTTGAAATTGCCAAGCGCGTTCTTGCGCAGCACCTCACGCTCATAGCTCGGAATGTACCAGCGAACAGCGGCCTTACCGGCATAGACATTGAAATGGTTCTGCCAAAAATCAACCATTACTTCCTGCAGTTGTTTCTCGGAATACACGGCACGCAGAACGCGATTGCCTACGATCTGCGGAAGCAGCCGCGCCGCCGGTTTCAGATCATATTTTCGATAGAGTTGATTAATCTTTTGCCGGCGTTCACGCTGTTCCGCCTGAGTTATCTGGGCGTCGTCGAGCGGCATGGCGGTACCATTTGGCGGCATTTGCTGCCGTGACGCAGCATTCGCCACTGCGCCCCGGCCGCCTTCCAACTGCATGAGCAACGCGCCGGGATTGGGGTATCTAGCGAAAAGTTCGCTGGTTCGCATTCTCGATATATCAAGGTCGCGGACCTTGTTCTCAGCAACTGCATCCGGGATAGACGCGGGGTTTAACTGCTGGTCGATATACTTTTGCAGACCGATGGATCGGACCTTTGCGACATCGCCAGGCCGGGCTCCGAAACCCAGCCTGTTAAGAACGTGTATGATCTTTTGGTCCTCAGTGAGTGCTGCTTTTGCCGCTGGGACGTCGGCACGCAGCATAGACGCCGGTGCCAAAAGGGCCGCGATAGTCGCGACCGTCATTATCCTGGTTGTGAGGTATAAAACTTTATTCATCGCAATCTGTCCTTTTCTGCATCAAATCTATTGTATTTGCCGCAAGATAAGATGCCGACGGCATAGAAAAAGACGAATAATTGTTTGTATTTGCTGATCTGACCCGGCTCGTCGATACAACACCGCGAGCGGTGGATTCGTCTAAATATTCGATATTTTGCGCATATTCGTTTATATTGTCTAAATTGCCGGGATCGATCGAGGTAAAACATGAGAACTATCAAGTTAACTCTAGCTGTTCTAATGATGACGCTGCTAACAGCGACTGGGTGGGTCGCTGCGCAGGAGGACGTTTTTAGCCACCCTGATGTGGATTATACGTTCAGTCTGCCGGACGCCCGCTGGAAGATGACCGCCCGGCCTTCGGCTACAAGCCCGAATGTTGAGTATGTGTTCGGCGATCGCCGCGACGGCCATTTGGAAGTGCGAAAGCTAACGGTCGCCAGTGACGCGATACTCTCGGATATCATCCGTGACGACGAGGCCAAACGCCAGTTTTTACCCGGATACGTCGCGGGTAAAGAGGAAAATTTCGCGGGCAAGTTTCGCGGCACCATCTTCAATTTTGAGTATGTCCGGGCCGGGCGAAATATGAGCGGAAGGCACTACTTTCTGCGGGCTAACGATACGACCGTTTATATACTCAAATTTTCGGGCCAAAAAGACACGCTTCGCACCATCAAGAATCAGACAGATTCGATCGCCCGAACCTTTTCGTCAAGGCCTTAGATCGCGAGTCTGACGGCTGTCTTTGCACCGTCGGGCATGATAAACCCCGAGGGGCCGTCAGTTCCACCGAGACATGTGAGATGTGAGACTTCGATTTTTTCGAGTCTCATTTTTTTCGCGTCCGAACGGCTTAGAGCCGTAACGATCTCGACTCGAAAGTTCTCGGCTTTTTTCAACAGACTCCAAGCCGTCTGGCCATTAACCTGATATTTCACGGAAAGCTTTTCGCCGAGGGCCCGACTGTCACCGCTATCGAACCATGCCAGAAAGTCCGCGCGGCCCATTCCATCGGGACACTCCGCCAGCAGAATTATTGTTCCGCCATCCGTGCAAGCCCGAGCAGCAGCGTCGAGCGCCTTGTGAGCCTGGATCATGTTGATATCATGCGGATAGCCGCCGCAGCTGGCGATCACGAGATCGCGTCGGCCGGCGATATTGACCGTATTTTGCCTGGCGTAGGCATCGCATGCGGCCCGGTGCGAGGTTATCCAATGACCGCAATAAAGTTCGACCGCCTCACCCGAATCATTAACGATCGTGTTGATGGCAAACGAGGTGTCGATCTTGCCGGCGGCTTCGAAAAAGGCCTCATTGACCGCGTTGCCGGCGAGCAAGCCGACATCGACGCCTGCCCGACGGCTCAAGTTTTCGGGGTCAAAGGCCAGCTTGTGTGTCGCTGCTACCGTTCTCGATGACGCAAGGCCCGGACAGATCAACTTCCGTCCACCGGTAAAACCCGCAAAATAATGAAACGAGATGCCTCCCACGAGCATGACGTGATCGTGTTCTATAAGGGCGCGATTGAGCTCGATCGGTATTCCGCTCGAAGTTTCGCCCAGCCTTATTATCCGCATCAGATCGCGTGGATCGTGATCGAGTGTTTTTATCCTTTGACTGATGAATGGCGTTAGGATCGCCGAGCGCTCTTCTTCGGTCACCTTTCGGTGAATACCGGTCGCGAAGATGATCCTAATGTCGAATGGGGCCGCTCCGGCTGCGATCAGCCTGCGAACGAGCAAGTTTACGACCTGTCCCGCCGCGGTCTGCCTCGTCGCGTCTGGTACGACGATCAGGACCGAATCGCCGGGTTTGACCAGTTCCTCAAGCGTCGGAGAATCTATCGGCGAATCAAGCCGCTCACCCAATTCGACATCCGACAGAGGCCGCTGCCCAACTCCGGAAGTTAGCACTTTAAAGCGTTCCGGCGAGTACTCGAACGGTATCGTTTCGCGGCCGTATTTCAGGTCAATGAGGGCCATGAGATTGCGCTTTTGACGGTGGCCGGGCTGGTTCGAAACACTTGGTACCCGTCGCGCATACATAGACAGCCTCGGTATCGCGGTCGATTGTTTCCATCTGGATCGTCAGATGATCGATACCGAAATGCTTATGAAGGCGATCACGCACCCGCCCGAGCAGATCTGAATGGGCAACATCGCTTTCATAACTAATATGGGCAGAGAGTGCATCGATGCCGGATGAGATGGTCCACACATGCAGATCGTGGACGCCGTGGACCCCTTCTGTCTCGAGAATAGTATTCTCCACCGCCGCGAGATCTATATGTCCGGGCGTTCCTTCCAGAAGCACATTTACCGAATCCAAAATTAGGCGTGCAGCCCCAACTATAATTATGAGGCTGATCATAATACTGCATAGCGGATCTGCCCATAACCAGCCCAGCGACAAGATAAGTATTCCGGCAGTAACCGCCGCAGCCGACCCGAGCATGTCACCCATTACGTGCAGCCATGCGCCCCGCATATTCAGGTCATGCTTGTGGCCCGCGTGGAGCAGTTTGGCCGCGACGATATTCACCAGCAAACCGCCGGTTGCGATAATGATCATCCAGCCGCCGCGGATCTCAGGCGGGGCCTGCCAGCGTTCGACGGCCTCGTAGATGACCCATAACGACAGCAGGACAAGGGCTATACCATTAACAAATGCCGCGAGGATCTCGGTCCTGTAATATCCGAATGTTTTTTTCGCTGTCGCGGGACGTGAACCGATCCATATTGCGCTCAAGGTCAGGCTTAGGGCAGCTACGTCGGTTAACATGTGCCCGGCATCGGCGATAAGGGCGAGAGAGTTTGTCCACCAGCCGCCTATCGCCTCGGCGAACATATAGACGAACGTAATGGCGAGCGCCGCCTTGAGGCGGGCCGTCCGCCCTAGTCCTGTTTCATTGTGCGAATGCTGATGGGCCACGGGATTCCAACGATCAGTATTTCCGCAATATATTGCCGTTTCTGAGTGAAATGATAAATCCGCTGCGGTTACCGCGGTCGTCGCCGATCTCTACCGCAGTTTCGAGCGAGGACGACGAGATCTGCAGCCTATAGGTTCCGTCGGAACCGGCATATGTCTCACGCCCCTGCGACCGGACGCTCATCCCCGGTCGGGTCCTACCGGTTATCAAAAACACGTTTCCACCGACGGGCTCGACCTTCCATTCCGAAGCCTCAATCGCCACGTTGTCGCCGCCGCGGATCACGGTAAATTTCCACGCATCGTGCCAGTTCGTCGTCTGCCCCGATCGAGCAGTCGCTTTCAGCCGCCAGTAATAATTCCCCGGCGACAGTCCGCCGAGCCTGTATTCCCGGCTAGTCATAGCGCCTCTGTCGACCATTATCGAATCCTGAGCGAAGGTCGGCGAGCGTGATACCTGCAGGTGATAATTTGCGGCTGGAAAACCCTCGGCGTCCTGCCATATGAGGGTCACGGTAGCACCCTGGCCTCCGGAATCGCCTATTTGCGACCCATTACCCGGCGCAAGCGGTCCCGGAACTTCGAAAAGCTTTTCACGCCCCGTTATTTTGCCGCCGCTAAGCGTGGCGAATTCATTTTCGCGTATTGTGGTTTTTTCGCCCCCAATGGTGGTCTCGACGCCGCCCCGGCTAATGCGTATTTCGCCAGCCCCGGAATTTCGATCGGCATTAAAGCTCGCATCCGTATCAGAAAGCAGCTTGTTTTCCGATTCCGCCACTTCGACGATATTATTTACGTCCTGAGGCTGTTCATCCGTTCGGACGTTGAGCTGCCCATCGTCGAGCATTACGCGAACGTTCTTACTACCAAAGAGCGACGAATTATCCTTAATCGTCAGGGCTCCGTTTGGCCGCAACTGGTAGCGCGTTCCGTCGGTCATCTGGATCAAAGCTCGCCCGTCGGCCATGGTCTGAATAATATCGCCCGGGGCTGCATAAGTTTCCTTGGTTACCAGTATCGTGTCGCGGGTAGCAGCACGCGTAATGCGCACTTCGCCCTCGAATAAAATTATCCGTGCAGCGTCTTTGGGAAACGCCGAAGTGTCTTCCGGGATAAACCAGTTGTTTCGCGACCCGATCCATATACCGAGGACTAGCAGGGCGGCAACCAACACCGCTCCGACGATCGTATATATCGTGCTTTTGCGGATGTTCCACCAGTCAACGTAATATTTGCCGATTTTTCTATCCATTACCCTTTGCTGACATGGGCCTCGATCTCACGGGCCGCCAACGGCTTGGGAAACAGGAGCGAAGCTACTATCGAGATAACGATGGCGGACACCACAACCCCAAGCGAGATATTTATTACCTCTTCCTTAAACTCGTGTTCAAGAAACCTGTTCGCAAAGCTAATAACAGGATTTGTACTTCCCTCGCCGGTTATATAGACCAGGCCCTCTGCAACGAGAGGCAGCAGCATTTTGATGCCGATAAAGGTCAGGATGAACGCCAGAGCAGTCTTTAGGTAATGAAACCGGTCGGCCATATCGGCCAATAAAAAGAAGAAAGTCCGAAGCCCCAGTATGGCAAATATATTTGAGGTATAAATGATAAACCTGTCGGTGGTTATCCCAAATATAGCCGGGATCGAATCGACCGCGAAAATAAGGTCGGTAAACTCAACCGTTATCAAAACCAGCAGCAGAAGCGTTCCGGTCCTGACTCCGTCCTTAACAACAAAGAATTTTTCACCGTCGTAGTGTTTTGAAATACGGATGTAACGTGTCGCCAAACGGACGATTAGGCTCTCATGAGGCTCAAAATTGTCGTCCGTATTCTGGAACATCTTGAGGCCTGTATAAAGCAAGAATACGCCGAAAATATAAATGATCCAATGGAATCGCTCGACTAGTTCGGCTCCGGCGAAGATCATGATCATTCGCATCACGAGCGCACCCATAATGCCCCAAAACAGGACACGATGCTGGTACTTTCTGGGAACCTTGAAGTACGAAAATATCAGCAGAAAAACGAAGAGATTATCAATCGACAACGAAAGCTCGATCAGATACCCCGTTAGAAACAGCTTTGCCTGAGCGGCGGCGAGGTTCCAGTCCTGATAGTAATTACCTACTTGAAAATATAGAAAGATATTAAATCCGATCGCAAGCGAGACCCAGACCGCAGCCCAGCCGAACGTCTCTTTGCGAGTCGGTACATGAGCCTTGCGATTAACGATGCCGATATCAACAAATAGTGCTGACAGGACTATCACAAAAAACAATGTCCATACCCAATATGGGTGTTCAACTGGCGCCATATAAAATTCAAAATATCCGGCCGGAACGTCCGCCCCTCATTTTCCTTATAAGATTTTAACCGCTGCTACTCGCTTAGACTATCTTGTCCTTAAGAGCAGACTCTATTATGCGCACGATCCTGCCCAACCCATTAGCGTCGGCCTGGCCAAAATCGTCCAATACCTCGCTGTCGACATCGAGCACGCCGACCGGATGTCCGGCCTTATCCACAATCGGTAAGACTATCTCAGACCTGGCAGCCGAACTGCAGGCAATATGGCCCGGAAACGCGTCCACATCCGCGACGATCGTAACTTCACCCGAACTGAATGCGTGTCCGCAGACGCCCTGGTCAAAATTTATCCGTGTACACGCGACCGGCCCCTGGAAAGGCCCGAGAACAAGCTGGCCGTCTCGTGCTAAATAAAAGCCTACCCAGAAAAACCCGAATGCCTCTTTCAAAACGGCGGCGACATTAGCAAGATTGGCCGTCAGTTCGGTTTCCCCCGCGATCAAGGCCTCTATCTGCGGTGCGATCTCGTTGTAGATCGTCTCGCGGTCGGCGGCTTTGCTGAAACTTATCGATTCGGCCATAAACTTTGAGTTTAGCTGTCGCGGCCTATGCGGCGCAAATGATTTTCAGGTAATCGAAAGGGGTAGGTTAAGCAGGTTGATCGGCAAGGCTGAGACGTGCCACTTTAACGAGAGCGGCTGCCTTTTGCTGCGAGGCCGCCATCCCCGTTAGATGTCCCATCTTGCGGCCGGGCCTCGGGTCGGATTTGCCGTAAAGATGCAGTTTAATGCCGGGAAAGGCCGTAGCCGCCGCCCAGTTTGGCTCGCCGCCAAGCCAGACGTCCCCGAGCAGATTTGCCATGGCCGCAGGCCGGTAAAACTCGGTCGAGCCCAGCGGCAGCCCGCATACCGCACGAAGCTGCTGTTCGAATTGGGAGGTCACACAGGCGTCAAATGTCAGATGTCCCGAATTATGCGGCCGCGGCGCCAGTTCGTTAACGATGAGGTCACCGTCACTCAACACAAAAAACTCGACGCAGAGCGTGCCGACATAACCCATTATTTCTATAACGCTTTCGGCGATCTCGACCGCTAACGAGAACGTGCTATCCGAAACAACAGCCGGAGCAAACGAGATGTCGAGGATATGGTTAGCGTGTTCATTCTCAATGACGCCGAAGTGTTTGAATTCACCATTCTGCCCGCGAGCACATACGACCGAGACTTCTTTGCCGAAATCTACGAACGCTTCCAGTATAGAGTCGTTACCATTCATCGCGGCATACGCAGCATCGACCTCACTTGGCGCCGCTATCTTCGATTGACCCTTGCCGTCGTATCCAAAGCCGGCAGTCTTGAGCACAGCCGGCGTTCCCAGCTCCGAAGCGCCGCTGTGAAGATCGTCAAGAGTCCTGATATGGCGAAACGGCGCCACCGGAAAACCGTTTGCCGCAAGAAATGTCTTTTCGCGAAGGCGGTTTTGCGTTGTGTGCAGTATCTCGCCTTTCGGATGGACCTGGACAAACTCAGCCGCGGCCTCGACCGTCGCAGACGGCACATTCTCAAACTCGAATGTCACCACGTCTACAGATCTTGCAAACTCGCGAACTTTCTCAAGATCGTCATATGAAGCCGTCGTCTCGAGGTCGGATATATGCCCGGTCGGTGTATCGCTTTCCGGCGAAAAGGTGTGAACGCGATACCCCATTTTCCGCGCCTCAATGGCAAACATCCGGCCAAGCTGGCCGCTGCCGAATACGCCGATAGTTGAACCAGGGAGGATCATTTAGCTTTCTTTCTAAGTCGTTCCAGGGTCTTCTCCTGCGTCAGTTCTCTAACCGCGTGCTCACCTATCCACCGCGCGGACCGAGAGTCCGCTTCTGACAATACCCGAGCAGTTTTCAGTGCCGCGAGATTCAAGTGCAGGTTCCTATTTCCGATCTGTCGCAACGCCCAATTGACAGCTTTCTTGACGAAATTACGATCGTCGCCTGCGTGTTTTTCGATTACCGGTAAAAATCCTTCGAATTTTGTATCCTCCGCCTTTTTGTCATGCACCGCGAGACACGCCATTAAGGCGAAAGCGGCTCGGCGAACAAATTCCTCGTCGCGTTCAGCCCACTCAAATGCCTTATTGTACGCGTAAGGTGTCTTGTCGAATAGATACCCGGTTGCTGTATCGCACGTCGCCCAGTTGTCGAGGTCCGCCACCCATGATTCCATCTGTGATTCTGTCACGAGCTTAGAGTCGTCTATCAGACACGCGACGGAGCGGGCTTCCAAGACACCGGTGTCCCAGAGCTCTAAGGCAAGCTCGTGGTTTTGGCCGACCGCGCGAGCAAGCTTTTTGACCTCAGGCGCAGAGACGCCAAATACCTTTTCAGTCACGATCCCGAACCGCTCCATACCGGCGACATTCTCCGGGCTCCCAAGCTCTTCGAGGCGATCAAGAATCTCGCGAACTTTCATTTTCCGTGTTTGGTTTTAAGAACGTCCTTGGTCTGCTTATCCCGAAATTTGTGAAGCTTTTGTCGCAGGTCAGGGCGTGAATTAGCAAGGATGGAAATTGCGAGCAAGGCCGCGTTCTTCGCACCGGCGGGGCCGATCGCGAGAGTGCCGACCGGAACGCCGGCAGGCATTTGGGCAATTGAAAGAAGCGAATCGAGTCCGTTTAGGGCTTTGCTTTCAACCGGCACTCCGAGTACAGGCAGCACGGTTTGCGAAGCGCACATTCCTGGCAAATGTGCGGCGCCGCCGGCACCGGCGATAATCACTTCAATACCGCGTTCCTCTGCGGTTTTCGCAAATTCAAATAAAAGATTGGGCGTTCGGTGGGCGGAAACTATTTTTGTCTCATGAGCTACGCCGAAGTCGGTCAGCGTCTGCGACGCGACCTCCATTGTCGGCCAGTCACTCTTGCTGCCCATGATGATCGACACAAACGGTTTTTCAGGTTTCTTCGGCATGTGGTCGTATCAATATGCTGCCCATGTGGGCCTCGTCTGCCCGGCATCGTATACCGTCAATATAGCAGATATGGCAATCGCGTTCTTCGCGGGTAACACTGTAAATGGCCCGAAATCCGCCCGAAATGGAATCATTTGAGAAGCTAAGCGAACCGCCTTTCTCGTCCACAACCTTGAGATAACGGTCATAGCAAATATACCGCGGATAACGCGGAACGGTGGCACACGCAACCGGCAAATCGGGCATTTTTGACAGATGTAATGGCGAGGTCTGCCATGGAAAGACCTCAAGAGGACACGGCGGCTTCAGGATACAGCCGCTCGAATTCAGGATCGCCATGAAGGATAGCAAGGTCGGGGTCTTGCCGCGTCCAGGTGGTGTCATGATATCCGGCTTCCCACGCCTTCTTCAGAGCGATCATTGCGTCTTTAGCATTGTTCATTCCACAGAAGACACATGCGACGTTATACAAGATCATGGTGTCATCCGGCCGCAATGCCATAGCCATATCGGCTTCTCTTTTCGCGTCCTCGTTCCTGCCCTGCAGGGCAAGGGTGCCGGCAAGCAAAACGCGGGCGCGTGCATCCTCGGGAACTTTTTTAGAGTGGTTCTCATATAGGGCCTTCTCGCGGTGAATGTAGTTCGTCAAAGCCTCTTTTTTTCCGAGGGCACCAAGAGCATTGTGGATCGGGATCGACGTGTTGTAATTCTCACCTGAGTGAGCGAGCGCCGTCTCCATCATGTCAACGATCTCCTGGTATCGCCCCGCCGAAAAAAGAGCACGGCCCAGCATGTAATAGCCGCCGTCCAGGTCAGGATCTGTCTCGAGTGCTGCCTGAAGCTTATCTACTGCCTGGTCAAATCGCCCTTGTGAGAAATCCACCGAGGCCTCGGCGAGTTTGATCTCCGGTGCCGCGTTGCCGTTAGCACTGGCTTTTTGGGTGGCGGCAATCGCACGATCTATCCACTCTTGCTTGTGTTCAAAATGGTGATAATACTGTGCGCAGACATTTGCCAATCCTGCGTAAGCCAGGACAAAGTCCGGATCCAATGCCACAGCGCTTTCGTACATCTGCAAGGCAAACTGCAGATCCTGACGCCCGACTCGACGAGCATAATTCCTGCCGCGGAGGTAGAGGTCATAAGCTTGAAGATTTTCCGTTGGTTTATCAGAAAGTGCCTTCTGTTCCTGCGGGGAAAGGGTGATGCGAAGCGCGGCGGCGATCTTTGATGCGATCTCGTCCTGCACGGCGAAAACGTCTTCCATCTCGCGGTCATACCGTTCAGACCACAACGGGAAATCAGTTGCCGCATCGATAAGCTGCGCATTTATCCGGAGCCGGTTTCCGGCACGGCGCAGGCTGCCTACCAGCACATACGAGACCCCAAGCTCGCGTCCGATCTGACTCGGAGTGATCAGCTTGTCGCGGTATGCCAGGACATTTGCCCGAGAAAAGGTCTTGAGCCGACGAATCTTAGACAGTTCGGTTGTGATGTCCTCAGTAATCCCGTCACGAAGATACTCGTCCTCCTTTATGCCGCTCAGATTCTCGAAATATAGGACTGCAATTGAATATTCGTGCACCGCCTGCGGAGCCCGTGTACTGTGAATCCCGCTCGTCTCGCCAGAATGACGGCCTGAATCAAGGTCACGCTTTAGACGTTTCAGTGCAGTTTTTAACTCCGTGGCACTTTGGAACCGAAGATCACGGTCCTTTTCAAGGGCCTGAGAGATGATCCGGGAAAATTCCTGCGGAAGCAGCGGTTTGTTTTCGGTCAGCGGTATCGGATCGCGATTCAGGATCGAATCAAAAACGACAGCGGATGTGTCGCCCTGGAATGGCATAGCTCCCGAAGCCATTTGATAAAGTACCGTCCCGAACGAGAAGAGGTCGGTCCGAGCATCGGTCAC
>JBGSXN010000086.1:0-4231 GCA_041751355.1 Pyrinomonadaceae bacterium | reverse complement strand
TAGAGATCAGGAAGTCTGACTCTACTATATTGAAAGGTAACAGTCCGCCCGAGCCAGACTTCGGCTCGACGGGTGTGATCCGCGTGGATCCTCTGCGCACCTTCAATTATACCGTCCTGGTAAGCGAATGGTTTCCTCCATTATCTCCTGGTGAGTATACGTTGCTTGTTGGACTTAAACACCCGGTAGTTACTCAGGGAAGTAAGAAAACCTCAAATACCGGAATCTCAGCTTTGCAACTTTCGATCGGCGGAAAGGATACCGGCCGGCTGGCGTCGATGGCAGAACAATTGCTCGGGACTATTCTGACCAACGACCGCCTTGACGACCGTTGGTTCGCAGCCCGAAGTCTGACATACGTTCAAGATCCGCTGGTAATTCCGTTTATCGAAAGGGCAATGCTGGCCAACCGCTCGGTCGAGCAAGTACTAGTTGACACTTTGGTGGAACAGGCCAACGAGAATGCGGTCAGTATCCTGATCGGGTTAGCGAAGAAGATGACTGACCGAAAAAGCCTCTTGACGGTGGAATTCGCACTGGAGACCTTGAAAAGGCAACTTCAAGACGTACGGCTGAAAGACCAGATAAAGTCCACGTTGATCCTCCACAAAAAGCCCAACTGACATTCACAAAGGTCAAAAAAACAGAAAAAGAAAGAAAGGGTCAAAAGAAAAAAACAAGGGATCATCTATGAAGTTCCCTTTGAAATCAAGCGCACTTCTACCTCTCGCACCGTTTTCGGTGTTGAGGGTCGGGTAGAAGTTGCTCTGACAATAAACAATCCCGCCTCCTTAAGTGTTAGATTTACTTTCAAATATCGCTCGTCTTGAGTTTTTAGGCGATGCCATCATCTATTCGTGCAAGGCCCGGTGCCTGCTACATGAAACCGATCGGCTCAATCTCGACCACTCGAAAATGGCTGGCTGTGCCGTTACGGCTCCAGAGACTGCAGCCTAATAATGCATTAGCGAAAGTCCCCATCGCTTGGACTGCAAGATGTGGACTTGAAACTTATACTTAAAAGCCCGAAACTAAATCCGTGTATACCATAGCGGGCGAAGCAACCGAGCACGATGAAAGATTGATGAGCCTGTCGACTCAGATCGACGAGTTCGAGGGCTATTCCGCGCCGCACGGCCGGCGTATTGCCTCTATTGCCGATGCTTTGGGGTCCCATTTCAACCTGGCGTCGCGTGACCGCTTTTTTTTGCAGCAGGCTGCGCTGCTTCATGATATCGGCGAGATGACGATGAATCGCGAGTACATAAGCTCACCGCGAGTGCTGTCTCAGAACGAACGCATCGACCTGCAGCGACATCCCGTTATCGGTGAACAGGAAACCGCCAAACTCGGCCTTTCGCGAGGCGTACAGCTACTCGTGAGATGGCATCATGAGTGGTGGAACGGCGGCGGTTATCCGGACGGTCTTGAGAATGAGCAGGTGCCGTTGGCAGCCCGAATTCTGCGTATTTCCGACACGTATGCGGCGCTAACGGCCGATCGTCCGCACCGGGCGGCGATGAGCGTCGACGCCGCGAAAAAGTACATTGTCGAATGGGCGGGAATCGAGTTCGACCCTGTTATCGTGAAAGCCTTTCTGACGGTCGCGAGCGCGGCCGCGACAAGGGAGCAACCGGTTTCCCACGCCCATACTAACTAAATAATGTTCCGTCAAACCAAGATATCGCCAAAAAGCTGGCTTGCATTTGACTTAAACGTCCTGCGGCGGCTCACGTTCATTAACGCGGCGCTCCCATTTACGGAACAGCCTGCACTTGGTGCCTATCTGAAAAGGTGGGGCATCCGTGTATTTGCTAACGACCCGCTGCAATCGGCGTGGACGCGGGCGGTTTCGCAGATCTCAAATAACGGCGAGAGACTATCTGCAGACGATGTGAATGTCGTTCTTGAGGATGCCTATGTACCCGGCTATCGCCTACAAAACCCATCCTTGACTACGTGGTTCTCAGAAACGGATTCGTGGTGGTTTGATAATGTACGTCGAAATATCGAAAAGCTGCCCACGCCGGTCACTCGTGCGTTGGCGTCAACGATAACGATGGCGACTGGTGACTATGTCTCATCGTTCCGTGACGAGACACGCGAAATGCGTCAGCCGCTTTCCAATGTATTCAGGCGTCTTTGGTCGACTCAGCCGGAATCTTTCGATAATGGCATGACCAATACGACCCAGAACAAGAACGCCGACGACTTTATCGCCGAAAGCCAGGCTGAACTGATGTTCCTTCGGCTACCGTTATCACACCCGCAAGGTGTCAGAGCGTACCTCGGCCGCCTCGCGTGGCGCGAGGAATGGGTGCGGGGCGGAAATGATTTTTGGGCCGATCTCGAATCGGGCTTTCGTGGAAGGTTGGGTGCCGCGACCGAAACCAAGTCTCAGTACCTCCATCTGCTCGAAGAAACGCTGCATCGTGCGTCTCATATAAAACTCTGGGCCATCGCGCACGTTGAAGACGGGTTTATTCAGACACAGGACATCGTAGGGACCATAAGCCGAATCCGGCGGGTGGACACAATATTTACAAAGGATTTTACGGAACTGACTGGCACCAAGGCTGTGATCATTACCGCATAGTTGCGATCAGACGGTCGATTCGCTATGATCGACGCCCCTCTCGCGGACAAACCAGACGACCCCGGCAAAAGCCGAGATCAGCCCGGAAATGATCGTTAGCGTCTGGGGCGAAATATAATACATCAGTCCGCCTGCAACATAACTGGATAATCCAAACATCGTTAGTTCGGCACCGCGGTCCAGGGTCGAGATCCGACCGCGGATAATGTCGGGCAGACTGCGCTGAAACATAGTTTCCTGTACCGCGTATTCGACGCCTACGATCGCACGCGAGACGAAGACGATGATACAGAACCAAAACAGGGTAGGCATGAATCCCCCTACCGAAAATAAAAGCCCATGAATAATCAGCGTCCAGCCGATGAACGTCCGATGCCGATTTTTCCTGTCGAGATATATTGACGCTCGATGGGCAACGAGCATTCCGATCGTCAGCCCCAGGCCCGTCGCGGTCCACATCAGGGCCACAGCCAGGTCCGGATTCCATCCTTCGGTCTCAGCAAAGTGGACACCGCCTAACCTTTCGAAAATAATATTTATCGACCCGCCTCCCATTGCCCAGATGACGTTCATCAGCAGGATGGTAAACGCAAAATGATTGCGAAAAGCGTAATGAACACCCTCGCGCAGTTCGGTCCAATATGAGTCGCGGGGCTCGGTGCCGGCCATTCTGGCTGCCGTTTGCTCGTCCCGCGTTGCACGCTCAGGGATCATCCAGATTGTGACCGCCGAGAATAAGAACGACGCGGCATTTATCAGGAATGCCGCCTCATACCCAAAGACCGCCGCGGCCCATCCGCCGAGCGCCGAGCCGACAGCCATCAGCAGGAAACGTGTCGAGAATAGGAGTGCCACGCCGGCAAGCAACCCTTCTTTACCGGTTAGGTTTGGAGCGGCGGCATTTTTCGCTCCTTCAAAAAACGCCCCAAATGTGTGGAGCAGTATCGTTGCCGCGTAGGCGATCCATAGGTTCTCGGCGCTCGTGACTAACAGGAAAGACAGTGCCACGACAACACGGGCGAGATCGGAAACGATCATCACTTGTCGACGTGAGAATCGGTCGACGAACGTGCCTGCAAATGGCGACGCGAATGCGAAGGGGATCAGGCGGGCGACAAAAAACAACCCCGCCGCCATCGGCGACGCTTCCGATACAACACGGACGAGCCCGAGGCCAGCAATAAAGTTGAACCAGTTGCCAAGCTCAGAAATGAATTGGCCGGCGAGAAGATAGCGAAAATTACGATTTCCGCGGATCAATTCGCCGTAGGTCAGCGACCGCATTTAGTAAGGATAATCGTTGGCGAAGTTTTTGTAGAGCCGACTGGTGAATCGGCTCTATTCGCAAGCATCCGTGTCGACGGCCCGGCTTGCGCGGGGGGTCGCGGTTGCGAGGATCGCGTTTAAGATGTTCCGAAAGAATCTAAGAGCTTATAAAAAGGCAGACGCGTTCCGCGAGAGGAGGAAACTTGGAATTCCGCTATTTAATTTGTTTTTTTTTTTGAATTCGACGCCGCCAGCCGTAAATCCCGTTTCATCGCCAAAATACAGCCAAGCTAGCCTTAACGAAATCTGGGACGGTCTGGGATAACGGCCCTGCTGAAAACTGAATGCCCAAGCAGTTGCATCTCCTTT
>JBGSXN010000085.1:0-7529 GCA_041751355.1 Pyrinomonadaceae bacterium | reverse complement strand
GCATTTACCGGAAAAGGCCCGCCCAAGGGCTATGTTGAGCATCCATCGATGCTCTATGACATAGTAACCCGAAATACCGGGAGCGAAGGTTTTTGGCATCTGATCCCTGCTGATCTAATGTCCGACAGTAGCGAACTCAAGAACGATCATAGAAAACAGACACGATTTTTTATACCCGAAGCACTGCGACTCGAGAAAGTCGACGAAGCCGGCAACGTACTTGAAAGCGAATCGACGGTAACGGAAAATATCAGTCTCGGCGGAGCATCAGTCTTTACATCTCTCGAAGCCGCGACCGGTTCTTTTGTACGAGTTACCAGTGATCGCTTTGATGTAACGATCCTCGCGGTCGTCCGCAGTCAACGCGTGGGAGACGACGGCATAACGCGTCTGCACCTCGAATTTATCGATAGGTTTTTCCCTCTTGAGGGAATTGAATAGATCTATACCGCCCCCTTTCCATATCTTATGTCATCAATTAAAGCTGCTCCGGAGGCAGAGCATCGCCAGGGGTTCAGAGTAGAAGCCGAGTTAAAAGCCGTCGTCCAGATTAAGGAAGGCCCGGAAGATGTTTGGAAAGAGGTGACGAGCGTTTCTACCGTTTCGCGAAATGGTGCGGGTTTCAGCCTGTCACGCGGATGCCGGGTGGGCCGTCTGGTAACGATCGTGGCCCCAATCCCTACTGAACTGCGGGCCTATGACCATGACAAAGAGCTATACCCGGTAATGGGCATCGTGCAGTACTGCAACGAGGGAATGTTAGGTACCGAGAAAGTATTTCACGTCGGCGTCGGATTTATCGGTAAAAAGATCCCTGACAGCTTCAAAATTGACCCAACCCAAAATTATCGGATCTCCGGCATGAGCAAGGACGGTTTATGGGAAGTAACCGAGTCGGGAACACAGTTTAAAAATCGTAAAAATCCGCGTTACTGGATGTCACTCCCGGTGACATTAACTTTGATCCAAAAGGAAGCGAAATCGATCGCCCGCGAGGACACATTTACCAGGAATATTGGCGCCGGCGGTGTCTCAGTTGCCAGCTCGCTAAATGCAGGCGTCGGGGACAAGATCAAATTTGCGTGCAAACCTCTTGATTTCTACGCGATCGGGGTAGTCCGTAACGTCAAGACGGTAAAGAACGAACCTCCGACATTACACCTGGCGTTTCTCGAGGATGAATTTCCGATCGAGAAAGTGATCCGGCTGCAGTCGGCTGCCTAAAGATGCTACGATCGAAGGCTCATGGCTTTGGGTGAGGCTTCGGAGGAAGCGGCTTCTGCACTTGCGTGCGCTGTTGATCACGTATTAACTGCTGCACCTTCCGCCGCTGCGCAGGCGTTAAAGATTGAAAGTCAAAGCCCTGCGGGAACGGATTAAAACCCCTTATAACGAATTGGCCGGCATTAGGCGAGCGCGGAACCTTCTGCTTTGGATTGACCCGCATCATCGTAACTTTCCCATCTTCATCGCGCTCCGTAAGGACAACGCCCCCCGGAGGGATATCAGGATCATCAACCTCTATGTCGAGAACACTGGCTTTCTCTTCGTTTGGCTTTGTCTTGTCTCGAATCGCAGTCTTTCCGGTCCTCGCAATCGAATCGGCGGGCCTGGCGGACTGAGTGCGGGCCTCCGGATTCTCAATGGCCGTCGGCGTTGCCGCTAAGACAGTATCAGCCGACTGCTCTACATCGATGGCACTCACCCCGGCGTCAGAGAAAGACGCGGTATTAGCATCTGATCCCGGACCCGGCTGCTCTGTTTCTCTGACGACTGAATTCCCAAAGACCGACGGATCAGCCAAATAAACCGCACCCGCTACCACACACCCAATCAGAATGACTGAGAACGTCCCGGCAAAGACCGGTACCCGACTACGTGAACTTCCATCTCCGCCAGCAGCATTAGTGTCTCCGTTAGCCCCAGACGGTTTTACTGATGTAAGCAGCGATAGCAAAGAAGACGTAGGGGGAGAAACCTGGGTCGCGACGCCGGTAGACCCAGCCCCGGCCCTGGTCTTATCGGCCATCAATTTGGTCGGTTGGGCAAATAACCTGGGATCCGTCAAATTCGCGGCAACTGTATCAGTATCCGCCAAATACGCGTACTCATCGCTGTGCCGAAGCATTTCACGCATCTCGGCCGCTGTCGCAGGCCTTTCGCCGGCGTCGAGATCCAATGCCTTTTGCAGCACACCGGCGACGCCGCGGGGAACCGCAGGATCGACCGAGCTTGCGGGAACCAGCGGATCGCCCTTTTTGCTAAGCACGCTCATTGCCCTGGTCAAGGCGTCTTCCGGCGGTTGATTAGTTAATAGATGATAAAGTGTCGCCGCCAGCGAATAAAGGTCGCTGCGCGGGTCGGTCCCGGTGCCCTGGATCTGCTCGAGCGAAGCATAATTTCGCGAATAGCCGAAAATGCTCTTGGCGGCGGTCAGATGCCCGGCGTCGGTCGGATTGCCCTTAGCAAGCCCGAAATCGAGCAGGATGGCCTCGCCCCGCGAGTTTATCTTCAGGTTCTGCGGTTTAATGTCGCGGTGAATGACCGGCATCTCCTGATTGTGCAGATAATCAAGTGCATCCAGAAGCTGATCGGCCCATTTGAGTACCTGCTCGACAGGAAAAGGTTTCCCCGCGCTCTCGAGCATTGCGGCCACATCCTCGCCCGGTATGTACTCCATCACGAGAAACTGCCCATTCTGCTCTTCAAAATGGTCGCTCACACGCGGCAGTGCCGAATGCTTCAGGCTGTTGAGCAGACGTGCCTCACGCTCGATCGCCTTGCGGAAATTCTCGTCCGAAAAACACAGCGTCTCCTTGATCGCGACAGTGCTGTTAAACCGCTCGTCCTTCGCGATATAAACCGCGCCCATACCGCCCTGACCGATCTGCCGGTCAATACGGTAACGCTGCTGTAAAAATGTGCCTGTTTCGATCATTTTATCGCTCTCAGATAACGCATATAATACTACGAAAGATGCAAAAAGGTTCACAAAAAGGCAGACCTGTCTTCCAAGTCTGCCTATGATGCCTCACCGGCCTAATATAGTTGCCGACGTTACTGAGTTCTCAGGATCACGTCCCATGCCCAGCGGCCGAGTTTAGTCTTCTTGGCACCGTCGACCTTTGCACGCCAGCGGAATTGATTCCCGTGCTCGTCCGTCTTCTTTGACATCTTGTTGTCGAGATGGATCGCGGTCACGCCTAGCTCCGGAAGAGTGAACAATTCGTCCGGCTCGGAAAAGCCGTTGTGGTTCACGTCCTGCCAGAGCCGCAGATCGTAGAAGATAAGATCGCTCTTCGTGATCCGCCCGTCGCTATTGCCGCCATTTTCGAACTTATCGTATACGGCAAGGGCAAGAAACCCGTTTCGCACTTCTCCGGCAGGCGGATCAGGCTGCGGCGTCCGGCTGCCGAACAGCTCTGAACCGCTATCAATCGTGCCGTTGCCATTCCTATCCAGTGCGAGCCATACATCATCACTGCCAGCCGAGGTCCATGAAATCTGCTCGGCCAGACCATCGGCGTTCAGATCAAAGATCACGCCGCCCTCGAAACTGCTAAGATCGTAACCGTTGCCCTGCACGTCGATCACTATAGGCGTGCCGTAATCGCACCAGCACTCCCAAGGTACCCACTCTCCACCCCTTGTTTGACATCGGCAGTATTCGATCCAATGGTCATAACAAGCAGGGTCCACCGATAAGGGATTACACGTTTCCGTCGGCGTTGGCTCTGGCGTTGGTGTTGGACTTGGGCAGTACACAGAAGCGACCACCGCCGCGTCGCATTCTGTTATACGTAACCAAGGGTGCGAACTGGCCCACATGACTGTGGACATATAATTATGAGGACTGCCTGACGCGTTGTTAAGTCCATAACTATGCCCAAGTTCATGCTCCATCAGGCTTGTAACGTAATCCAAACAAGAGCTTGAGCAGTTTATTCGGATCTCCTGGCCTAGGAGAAGCGTTGCATAGTAATCGGGAGTGCCGATATTATGTGCCCCTCCCTGTTGAGTTGAATGGTAGCTAATGTAGACGGTGTGATCGGCCGGCGTAGGCTCGCTACTGTGATAGCTAATGTTATTACTGTACGTTATTCCTGTACAAAAGCCGACTTTACTATTCCAAGCATTAATCGCCGCGACTATGCGACCCCGCTCGTCGTCTGTAAAACCGGACCATGCTTTGACGGTGATTGTGCCGCTATTCTTCGGACGTCGAACTGCAGTCGAATCAAAAGGAGGAGAAGTACAGGTTGTTGCTATCGCGTCGGAAACTGCAAACAGAAGTACTCCTAGGGCAAAGAGTATGAGAATTAATCTGGAAGCATTCATTTTTCTCTACCCCCCTCAGAGTTAGGCCTTGCCAACTCCTCCTTGAGGTCTGAAAAGAAACTTTTCTTGTCTGTCCCCACGTAGGTTCTTGCAATCGGGTGGGTTCCTCCATCCGGTCTGTCAAGCGGGAAAATCCTTCCATTCGTCAAGTGATAAGCCGTCAACAAAAAAAGGTCTCCTTCTTGAACGCCATGCTGTGGAAATGAATGGCTTAAGAAAAATATGTAACGTTCGCCAACCTGCGGCATGTTCTGGCCCCGAAATCGATGCCAAAGTCTGGCCCCGTTGGGAAATACGACAATTCCGCCAACTCGCTCCGCATACAAATTGGACTTATCTAAGAGGGTTCGGGAATCATTCTTGAAGACCTTTTCAATCTGAATTTGAAATTCTGTAAAGACCTGATGTTTGTTAGGGCTGAGGTGGGCCCTCGACTGATTCAATCGACCTACAACGATGAGCGCAGATTTATCAACAGGCAACGCCGGAGCGCCAGCAACCCAGTCAATGGTGGTTTCAATCACAGAATCCTTAATTACCCCTGGCCAGATGGTCCTGATAGGTCCGTTGCCATATTTAGAGGCTCGTTTCGCGGTCGACTGAGAAAGATGGTCGATTCCCTCGAATTCAACAGAGGCATAGCCCAGTTCGGATGCTTTTTCTATCGAAGGGGGCGTTGCTTTCGCGGTAGGTAGATAATTAAGAGAACGAACTTCCTTTTTATTGGAAGTTGTCGCCGGCACATTGGCATGACTAGAACCGCCAATCTCGGCGAGGTAAATTCCAAACGCAACGAGGCAGCCCAGGGTTAAAAGCCAAAGGATAAACTTATTCTTCACGATGGTATCCTCCTTTCTGCTCTCGCGGGAGAGCGGGAATGTCTTGCGACAGAAAGGTCGAATCGTTCCTGCGGGGCGAAACGACCGGGGTTGTTGCTTTCCATCTGCGGGTACGAGGAAAGTGATAGAATCTTTATCACAGGTAAGATCGAATATCAACTGTAGACAAGCGACACTCAGAAGTGCAAGTATCTCTCGACAGTGAATTTCCTTATACACGGCTCGATGGCATACGTTGGCAGAATCTGCCGCATCTTCAATGCGGGGATCTTGTGTGATGAATTTTACCAGAAGCTTTGCATCTGGCTAATCTCTGCCCCGTCTCAGGCGCGCCGGAGGAAGCAGTAGACGATTGCGGTTGAGATGCTGCGAAAAGGTTAGAATAGTCATAAAGGCAGACCGGTTTCCCAAGTCTGCCTTTATCGGTTCAGAAAAGATTTTGTTGATCTGACCTTTGACTTTATGTGGTCGAGGTAGAGTGCCGTCACACCTAGCTAGCGGTTCCGGCTCAATCGACGCACGGCTTGTACAAAAACAGATACTTCTTCTCCGTCATCTGCCGGCGGCAGTTCAAACGAGCGGCCTAAGTGGATCAGACGTGAACCATTCGGTGGTATCTCATAGAGCCCTTGCGACCCACGCACCGTTGTGAATTCCGCATTTCCGTTAGAGGGAGCTGCTTTTAGAAACAAAACATACGTTCTGCCGTTCTGCATTTTCCTCACGGGTCGAGCTCTCACTTCGAGTAGTGTCTGATCAGCCTCGGTCACCAGCCCGCCTGGCATGCTCACGGAAATTATCGAGCCCGGCCGGACTTCGCCCTTGATCACTTCCTGAAGCTGGACCTCGTAGTCAGTCGTGACGTGATTCCCGTCCTGAGATGGACGACAAACGTTGCGAAGCGGCACGCCGATCGCGATTACCGTGCTTTGGCCTACCTTCGCGGGTAACGGAATGTCCTGCCGCCACTCTATTTCGTCAATCTCAATCACCCGTCGCCGAGATTGATTTGGAGGTCCGTCCGGACTCTGGCCCCGGTCCTGGCCAATTTGCGCATTTGTAGATATTTGAATTCCCACCCAAACGCTAATTACACCGCTGGCGAAGAGAATAGAAATTACAGCTAGTGTTCGTTTTCTTATTTTCAGTATCATTTTCGCTCCTACTTAACTCATGTAGCAATAGCTGCCTACGTACTCATACTCAGTGTAGAAGTATGACCAGGTCTCGCCGCCATCATACGAAATGTACCATTCGTACACGGCGTATTCGGAATAACAATATGGGTTTGAATAATATGTAGGCCCCCCGCCGCCTACGGGCGTTGGAGGCGGAGGAATTTCCCCAGGGCAACTTTCGTCCTCAGCGCAATCAGGATCAGCGCAGTCTATCAAATCATCACAATCGTTATCGTCGCCGTCTGAGCAATTTGGTGACAATCCCTCGTTTTCGCGGCGTCCAACTCCTGGGTAACATAGCACGCACTCGTCGTTGCAATCATCCCCGCCGCAGGCTTCCGAGTAGTGTTCATCCCCATCTTTATCGCATTGGGCGTCGCATTCGGCGGTCGGGCCAGCCCAGCAATACTCATCCTCGCAATTGCTGCGTAGGTTGCAATCTTCGTCCTTTTTCGCCAGATCATGACAATTCTCGGTGTTTCCCGGCTTTCTCTCTGGATCTTCGTCGTCACAATCGGCGAGACCTGGCTCCGGTGTGCAATTTGGCGTCTGCACCTAGGCTCCATCGCCATCCTTGTCCGCATTCGGATCGGAACTACAGCTCGAAGTTTGGCACTGTGTCAATGTAAAGTAATTGCAGTCGACCATTCCGGGAAGTTCCTGGTGTTGACATTGGCCAAAAACCGTATCGATCGTATAGCAGCCACGCGTTGTAGAGTCGCAGTCGGTATTTACCGGGGTAAGGTAAGATGGGCGATCTTGAGCCCCTGGGACACACCAAGGGCAAAGGTTCTCGGTGATCGGACTCGTCCAAGTCGTACCGGGACAGCCGTCACTGGAATCGCATTTGAAGCAGTCAGGGGCAAGAGACCGCCTCAAAAAAGATTTCACCACATTCGAACTGTCTTGGCCGGCAATTTTTCCGTTGCAATCCTGTGCCACCGCCTCGTTCGATTGCTGGCGAATCGAACGTATATCCCAAACGGAATCACTCCGCATTACGAGAAAACTCGGAATTCCGCTATTTAATTTGTTTTTTTTTGAATTCGACGCCGCCAGCCGTAAATCCCGTTTCATCGCCAAAATACAGCCAAGCTAGCCTTAACGAAATCTGGGACGGTCTGGGATAACGGCCCTGCTGAAAACTGAATGCCCAAGCAGTTGCATCTCCTTT
>JBGSXN010000084.1:0-31246 GCA_041751355.1 Pyrinomonadaceae bacterium | reverse complement strand
TCCTTGGTCACTTCCGTCATCGAATTCCTTTTTGAAGCCGTCACTTCCAAAGTTTCCACCCGCGGCAAAAGTATTCCACATCAGTTTGGCAAACTGAGACGGCAAGGCATTTGGATATTTAGCTGCTAGTTTCGCCACTGCGAGAGCGAATCGTAAACATGAATTCTTTTTCTCAATTGGGGACGTTCCGCCACCGATGTCGCCGCCGGGATCGCCCGTAAACCCGGAGCCGCAGTTGCCAATGTACCCCACGATGAAACCGTCAACCATCAATGTAAAGCATCCATCTGATCGATAGAATCCTCCCGCCGATACCGGCAGGGGCATCAGCCCACTCGGATCTACAAAATCCGTCGGCATGTTTTGGACGTAGGCGTACATGTTGTTCGACTGGGGGTTGCCGATCGAGGCGGCGGCCATGCCGATTGGGTCGACCTGCGTGAAGCGCGACTGGCCGGATGAGTAAGTGCGATTCACGGCGTAGTCGAGCCCGGTTGACGCACTCCGGTCGTAGCTTGTAAAAACCTGATTGCTCTGCGGCCCCTGTTCGAGGGTTCCGAAGGGATACGTCGACTGTCGGACCGTGCCGATCGAGCCTCCAAAAGTCACGAGTTGCGTCCCTATGCGATCAGGATGATGAAACTCCAGTAAACCGCTACTGTAACTGACTGCCAACAGCCGCGAACCCGCATATACGTAGGATTTCGTGAATGTCGGTATCGTACCCGAACCGGTTTCAGTATACTCCGCGATAACGGATTGCCCGCCCCACACGTAGTATGTCCTCCCGGCAGTAGTTTCCGTTATTAGTCTTTCCCTCGTCGCTCCGTATGTATAAGTTTCCAGAACGGTATTCGAATCATTCTTGATCTTAACAAGCCGGCCGGCTGCATCATACTCAAACCGCTGCCACACTCCGCTTGCGTTCTGCCCGCGTATAAGATTGCCGGCAAGATCGTACAGCCAGCCTGAAGCTGTGGTCATACGATTCGTCGCGGCATCAACGGAAACGGATGTCAGACCGTCGGGGGGAACCGTATTGTTACTCTCGTCCTTGTTACTGCCGGAAGGCACGTTTACACCTGTCTTATTACCGTAACGGTCATACGAATATTCCTGCGTCCAATTCGCCGTGACACCGCTCGCTCCCGCGGCAACACCGCCTTTTGCTTTTCGTAATCGGCCAATGGCGTCAAATTCATATAGTCTGTCTCGGTTGCGGTTGAGATTATCGATGATCTTCGTAAGCTGTCCGGTTTTTCCAGAAGCAGAGCCCAGACTTGTTTCCCGATCATAGGAGTAGCTCATGTCCATGTAGGTTGTATTGCCCGAAGTATTTTTCACCGTCTGACCAGTAAGCAGTCCCGTCTGGCTGTCGTAACCGTAAGTTTCTATTCGCGGATGGGACGTTCCCGCACCGGTCTTGAGCTGTGTGACCTGGCTTGCCGCGTTGTACGAGATGTTGCCGAGTTGCGACGATCCATCAACCGACATTCCGGTTATCCGCGACGCGATATCATAACTCGGCACCACCGTCGTTCTGCTAGTCGTAGACGGGTGTTTCAGAGGATACTTCACCTCAGTTAGTCGATGAGCGGTGTCGTATGTATATTCGGATTTGAACGGATAAGATGTTCGGCTGTTGAACTTCATCTCATAGGCCGAGATCCTGCCTTGAGAGTCGAATGTATTCTCCTCAGTCACTACGCCACTGGTGATCACCTTTTTCACTCTCGTCTTGTCGCCAGTGGTCATGTATTCAAACGAAACTGACGCAGCGGCGTTGATCGTGTATGTCGTGTCGGCCCCGGAAGTACTGTAAGAGATATCTTGCAGCCGGTTCAGCGGATCAATGCTTCCACTGACAAGATAGGAAAAGGTTGTCGTAACGCCCCGGGCATCGATCCGCTTTTTGACGTTAGACCGAGAATCGTATTCAAAGTACTCGCTCCATGCGGCACCTGAACCGCCAGGACCAACATATGTCCCCGAACCATTGATGGTCGCCGTTTGCTCTGCGAGTTTCTGTTGGGTTAAGCGGCCAAGCGAATCATATTTGAAACTTCGGGTCTGGCTGCCCTGAGTAATGCCCGTGAGTCTATCAAGTCGGTCGTATATATAGGACGTCACCATGTGCCCGCTACCCGATACGGCTGCGGTGGCCTCTGCGGGGTTCGGCTCTACAACCTCTACGAGCCGTCCGAAGGCATCCGTTCGCGTCCAACGCTGTCTGCCCCATGCGTCCGAGGTTAAGACAGTTGTGCCGGTATTCGAAGCGGCAGAGCTGGGCTTGGTCGAGCTGTATGAGATCATCGATGTGCTTCCATCGGGCGCGGTCTGCTGCGTAAGTCGCGAGAGATAATCATAGGTGTATACGGTCCAGTTGCTCGGCGATGAGCCAGTATCGTAAGGCATTGAAACCTTCCATTGCCGTCCCATAACATCATATTGGATCTGTGTGCCATTGTGGTTTGAAGCACCTGCCTGATATGTGGTCTTGTTTACCTGGCCGCGGCCATTAATATAGACGCTTGAATTACTTACGATCGCGTTATCGCTCTTCTGAACAAGCTCTGTTCGGCTCAACGTCGAATCGCCGTACGTGGTAGTCGTCTTTCCTCCGGAACTCAGGGTTACGAGGGTCGGGCGCAAGACGGCGTCGTAGCCGATCGTCGTTGTGAGGCCGTTAAAGTCAGTCACGGCAGTCGGCACCTTGGTATTAGTGTCGTAGGTGAAGGACTGGGTCATCCGATGCGGCGACGACGTGTTTGACGAGCCTTTAGTTATACTGTCGGGCTTTGAGAACTGTGTCGTCGTTGAATAGCTTGACGAGATCTGCTGGCAACAGTTTGTCGTGGCCGTCCTTTCGTTCCCCGTGATGTCGTATGTAAAGTTGTAGGTTATGGCCCCACTGAGCGAGGCCCCTCCATTATCGTATGTTGTGACGCTGGTCAGGTTGCCTCGGTAAGCAGTCGCCGCATTGTAAGCGCTGACTTGTTCGTATTGCTGACACTGACACACCAATTGCAGGTCGCCGACCCAAATGGTCTCTCCCTCGTATGTACAACTTGAATCGTTCCATATCTCACAGGCTCCGTCCTGCGTTGCCGTAGTATAGGGATCGTACGTATCGTCATGCTGAACCACGTTGGCTGCTTCGACCAACGTGCCGGCGTCGTAGCCAAACTCAGTTCGGGTCAATCGGTTGTTCGAATTGTCATAATCCTCGACGGTTTTTACCAGGCTGAAGATGTGACGCCCTGTGTAGTTCGAACTATTTTCGTAGGTGAACCGTTTCTCCCGGTATAGCGTTGAACCATAATCATATTCCTTCTGAGCTGTTACCTGATTGTAACTGGTGCCATATGTTAGCTCGGTCTTTTTAATCTGTGACTTGTCATCCGTGTGCTCGATCTTATTTGGGCGCGATGATCCGTACGCACCCTGTTCGAGATAAAGCTTTGTCGTACTCAGCACAGTGCTTGAGGGAGACAATATCTCGGTTTGTAGCCACATGCCGTCATTGTATCCACCGCCGTTTATCTTGGAAGTTTGTTTGCTGAATGACCCGTCTGGGCGGGTTACAGTTATGACCTCGTCTGCCGGAGTTGCGACCGAGTAGCTGGTCACGGCAGAACTCCCGGTATCGTTACCGGTCCACGATTCAGTGAGTGTCGAGTACCCCGGCGCATCCGTCAGCGATCCGCTGGTGTTGAAGGCATAAACTTCTTCGCGGGTTGTCGTTCCGGAACTGCTCAGGTATCCCGACCATACCATACCGCGTTTTTCTATGACCCTTGTAAGCATTCCATATGCCGAATACGAGTCTGATTCATTGAACCAGTAGCCGGTGTTCGTGGTCGGATAATATATATTCGTAACAATGTACGGCGAAGCGTTTGCCACAGATGGCGTCAATCCGCTAAAGGAATAACTGAGGGTTTTGGTTGAATACTCGAGGCGCATGAATGTTCGCGTCGTGCTGTTATATCCCGGCCCCGTTATATCGGTAAGCAGACCCGATCCGTTGTAATTGAATGTGATCGTTCTTCCGAGGGTGTCGGTGATCGTATTTATCTCGGGACCCTGGTTATTTACATATGTGATGTTTATGTAATTACCGTGAGCGTCGGTTATTCGTGTCGGAAATAACTGGTCTGAATTGGATGATTTGCTGCCGTAGGTGATCACCGTCCCGTTCGCCAGCTTTGCACTGCCGGACATCGAAATCGTTCCGCCCGATGAGTAATAGCCACAGTTGTAATCGGTGAACGAACCGTCACTAGTATATCCGGTGAATGTATGTTGATACACTCCGCCTGAGTTATAGACGGAATTTGAACCAGCGTACGATTGTCGTGTGCCGTCCGGCGCCACGAGCATACAGCCGCCGGTGCTTCCGAGGTAATACATTCGCCCAAACCCGAGGTTCCAGCCCGGGGCCGGGTATCCTGCATCGGCGTTGTAGGTGATTTCGGTTCCCGATTTAGACCAAAGGCGGGAGTTATAATTCAGGTTGAGATTGATGTCGATTCCCCGGCCCGGCAGAGAAACCGCCGGGGTCGATAAGGTGAAATTGCCGTTGCCGGCCCCGACATCCTCGGTAGCTCCCGCGGGTTTACCGACCCAGTTCTTGCGGTCATCCGCGGTCGACCAGTTGCCGCTGTCCCAGCCTAGGGGTTCGGCAAGTCGAAACCATGCGGGCCCCGCCGGATTGGTCGAGGCGGTGTCCTTGTCAACGTCCGTGTCATTTGATCCCGCCGAAGGGCCGCGGGTTCTTTTCACTGTTTGATCCGAAAACGGAAACGGATCAGCATTTGCCGTCGTGAAGTCTTCACCTGCTGGTTTGGCAGACATCGATACTGAGGCCCCATTCGGAGGGTTCATAGGATGACGCAGAGCACGTTCACGTTTTTGCCTGTCCGCTTCGGCAAGAGCCCGCTCCTCGTTGATGGAGTAGATCTCCTTTGACGATATTTCGCGGCTCGTCAACGTTCCATTCGCTCTCCATTGTGCGATCATCTGTCGCTCAGCCTCGCTCCGGTCATTCTCGTTCTTCTTGAGAAGTCTGGCCACCCCTAAACCCTGGTTGGGCATTACCCTGATGTGGGTTTCAGCGTACCTTCCCTCGGCTGACGCCTTCACAATAAAACGTCCTGGCTTGAATGTCCTCAGTCGGCCGTTACGAAACTCGGTCTCAGGCCTGTAGCTGTCCGCCTCTGAGATGGACCAAACGAAGTCCATGCCGGCAACGGCCTCATCGATGTAATAAGCTGTTGCCGTGAAATCCACGGTTTCGCCCTGAAGAACGGTCAAATCACCCGGCTTGATCACGATTCGATCAAACTGAAAGCCCTTACCTTTCTTCTTTGCCGTTGAGTCCGCTTTGATCAGTGTGCCTAAGACCGTCGGCAATGTACCGTTATTCAGTAGTGAGCCGATAAACTCGCCAGCCATAGGGGCTGTCCAGTTACCTGCGCTGCCAAATGTTCCGAAACCGCCCAAGAACGCTCCATTCGGCAAAGCAAGGCCGGGGGTGACAAGCGACCCCATCAACACTACCGCTCCAAAGGAGCGCACGATCCTACGGACGTTCGACTGCACGACGAGTTTAAACAGAGACATGAGGGAATTTCTCCTGTGAATTTTTAAGTTTATCCGAGCGACGGTTGGGACCAGAGAAGGGAGCTTCTAAACTACAGAAATTCGATTCGGGAGTTCAAAACCGTCAATTAACCAATCGTGTGAGCCGATCGATTGTGGTACCGGTGGAGCGGCTCAAAAAATTGAATACGCGTATTAAGCACATGTTCGACCGAATTGTCAAGCTTTTTTTTGGGACTAGCTACTGAAGTTCAAAGGGAAGGGCGCGTAGCGATCAAGCAGCTTTCTCGATCCCGTATCTGGCGAGTTTTAGATACAGCCCGCGGCGGGTGAGGCCTAGTTCGATGGCGACGCGGGAAATGTTCCAGTTGTGGCGGGAGAGGGCGTTTTTTATGAGCTGCATCTCGAGTTCGGAGACTGCTGATTCGAGGGTGCCGCCGGAGGTGATATTGGCAAAGGGCGTGATCGAACCATCGTATGACGCGATCGGTTTAACGCTGGATTCGGGGCCGAACGGCGTCAGCGGGCGAGCCGATCGTTTCAGCTCGGGCGAAAGATGCTCGGGCGTCACTACCTCATTATCGACGGCACGGGCGATAACACGCTGGATCTCGTTGCAGAGCTGGCGGACGTTGCCCTCCCAGTTGCAGACCATCAGCATATCGACCGTCTGAGGCGTAAATGTAATATTTTGCTTTCCAAACCGCGCCGAATAATGATTTATATAATAATTTACGATCGGCGGTATTTCCGACCTGCGTTCGCGTAAAGGCGGCACGCGGAGCCGAATAACATTCAGCCGGTAATATAGATCCTCGCGAAATGTGCCGTCCGCGACTTTGTCCTCGAGCGGCATATTGGTCGCGGCGATGATGCGAACATCGACCTTGAGCGGTTTTTTCTCGCCGAGCGGCTGGATCTCGCCCTCCTGCAGAAACCTGAGCAGTTTCGGCTGGACATCGATCGGCAGGTCGCCCACTTCGTCCAAAAACAACGTACCGCCATCAGCCGTCCGGATGGTTCCGGGCGAATCCTGAACGGCGCCCGTAAAAGCTCCTTTCTTGTAGCCGAAGAGATGCCCCTCGGCCAGCTCTTTTGGCACAGCCGTGCAGTTGAACGGCACGAAAATGCTGTCTTTTCTATTCGATAGAGTGTGTATCGCCCTCGACACAAGTTCCTTACCGGTCCCGGATTCGCCAGTGACCAGCACGGTTACATCGGACGAGCGGATCTTATACACTTCTTCGACCAGCGAGGTCATCGCCGGTGACGAATGAATAAACCCAGGCATCAGGCTGTTCGATGTGTACGGGCTCAGGTCGCGTTCGGTCGGCACGCTCCGGTCCTTTTCTCGCAGTGCGATCACGTCCATGCCCAACTCGACCACCCGAAGCAGCGGCGCCAGCGAAGTATCGTCGTTCAGGACGGCCCCTGACTGCGGGCTGATCAATAATATCGCCGGCGACGCGGCGGACGATCCGCGTAGGTGAAATACGGCAATGTTCTTTGTCCGGGCAAATATCTTTTCATCGCCCGCGGCCTGGGCCTCGCCGAGTCTGCCGACCAGCTCATTGCTCTCCTGAGGCGAATAGCCGTGCGTGATAAAGGGCCAAAGCTGCTTGCGATCGTTAAATTCCGCGATGATGATCTTTTTGGCGTTGCTCTCCTGTTGAAGCACGGCCACCAACTCACGAAAAAGCAGCTCGCGCGAGGCAGTCGCCTCAGCCAATCGAACCGTCAGCAGCTGCGAGACTACCGAATTTGACCGTTTTTCAGAACGGTTCGTTCCAATGGTCGCGAGCATCGCATCGACGCGTTCCAACTCTTTGCGGGCCCGGTCGCAATAGGAACGAAGGCTTAATTTCTTGAACACTTCGGCGGCCGACGTCAAATGGCGCTTGGCCCTGGCTGCGTTCCGGCCCTCGAGGTTCGAACCAAGCAGAAAATGCATCAGCCCCGTGTGATAGACGTCCGCGGCCGTTTCGAAGATCGTCAGTCCGCGGCTGAAATGATGGATGGCAAGCTCTGAATCTTCTTGGGCAAGGGCCGACAGGCCGCGGATCCGCTGGATGTTACCGAGGACGAAAAAGTCAGCCTGCGGGTCGCTTTCCTCTATATTACTCAGCGACTCTTCGCATTCCTCAAGGGCACCCTGCTGCAGCAAACTCTCGGCCAGCACGAGGCCGGCCATGTTGCCATAATGCTTGTCGCCGATCACGTTTGACCGCTCGATGGTTTCGCGGGCTTTTTCGGCGGCCCGTTTATATTTGCCCTGCGCCAGATAACAGCGGGCCAGCATCCGCAATGACTGCAGGGCGTACCAGTCATGCTTGCGGTCCTCGGCAAACTCGACAGCGATGGTCAATAGAGACTCAGCCTCATCCAGCTCACCTCTTAGCAGCTTTAGCTCGCCGAGGGATTCATAAATGCCGGCCACATGAACGTAATCTTCGCGAAGCGCTATCTCGAGCGCTCGTTCGATCATCTGCTGTGCTTTCGGCCATTCGCCGATCAGTACGAGATGTAGACCGAGATTGTTATAGGCGATCACCTTTGTCAGGGCGTGCTCGGTCTGGTCAAAGAAGTGTATAGATTTTTCGAGACAGTCTATCCCATCCTGAGGCCGCCGCAGAAACCACAATGCACCCGACATATCGGTATAGAGCTTGCCGAGCATAAACGGGGCCGAATTTTCGCCGATAATATTGATGCCGAGTTCAAAATTCTCGACCGCCTTTTCACTGTTACCTTCCTGATGATAGCTGTTTGCGATCTCACGATAGGCCTCGGCCATACCGAGCCAATTGCCGGTACCGCGAAAATGGTCCAAAGCTTTCTGGGCATAATCACGGCAAATTGGTAACTCTGCTAGTTTGCGATAAACGCGGGCGAGGGCGATTTCGATGGTGCCAAGGAGGTGTGGCAGTTCATTCGACTGGGCCTTTTCATAGGTTTCCTTGAGCAGTGTCACTGCCTTTGGGTGGTCGCCTTTATTATTAAAGGCGATGGCGAGCTGTGTTGTGACCCTGACCTGTGTCTCGATACCGAGCGGGTCGAGATCTTCTTCGCTATCGTATTGGCGGATCGTTTCGAGCGATTCCTTGTATCGGCCGGCGGTCTCGAGCGTAAATGACAACAGCCGTTTGAGATTAGCGAGATCGTCGGGCGTGTGGCTGTAACGCTCGATCGTGTTGATCAGTATCTGCTCGGCCTCGCCCGACAATCCTTCACGCAGCTTTTGCCCGACGCTGCTAAACAGTGTGTCGATGTTGTCGTGAGATATTGCACGAGACCTTCGGCCGTCGCGAACGGGGCCCGGCCTTCCGGCCTTCAATATGGAGTCTGCAGCTTTTCTCATTTGTCGGTATCACACAAATACGACCAATTACGGCCCGGTTTCAGTTCCGGCCGCAAACACCAAAGTCGAATTGCATACTAAGTAAACAGCGCGCACTTGAATTTAACAAAAAAGCGGGCGGACGTCTATAATTTTCTTGATGCCAGAGTTTCCCGATATAGACGCCGATGGCGACGTCGTTACTGAGAGCGAGACAAAGCTCGAAAAGCCCAAGCTGTACAAGGTGCTGCTACATAACGACGATTTCACGACGATGGAATTCGTCGTGTTCGTGCTGCAGTATGTTTTTAACCGCGAAGATATCGATGCCTTTACGATCATGCTAAAGGTCCACAATGAGGGCGTCGGCATCGCCGGCATCTACCCATATGAGATCGCCAATATGAAGGCGGAAAAGGCAATGAACCTTGCGAAAGCGCGCGAATATCCGCTGCTCTGTACCGTCGAGGAAGAGTAAGCTGGTCATGCAATTGCGTGCAAAAACAAAAAAAACCGGAACGATTTCAGTGCCTTTTCATTACTAGGCAAAGAAGATCCCGAGTTAGAATTTTAGATCTGTCCCTTCTGTGTATTAGACCCTGGCTAGTCCGGCCGACCTATTGAAGTAGTTATACAGGTCGTTAAAGTCGCTGACTGTCCGGTTTAGTATAAGCGGCAACTGCTGTAGATCGCTGACATTTACTATTAAATTCAAATTTCGCAGAAATGCGTCATGAGCATTCATTGTCGTACCGGCATCCTCAAGCGAAATGAGGAACAGTCGCCGCCGCTCGGAAGAATACATGGAATTTGCCTTTTGCTGAATGATCGCCGCGCCGCCCAAGTCCGGAGCAAAGTCGGCCGAGAATATCACGATCTCGGTTTTCCCGTCCCTCAGCCGCTCGTTTGCCTGCGCCGGGGTCTGGGCAACATAGACCTTGTAGCCCGCTTTCGCGAGGACCTGCGCAGTTTCGTCGGTCTTCGCACCGAGACATAGCAACACGCGGCGGGGCTTTTCGTCGCTATCGGTTTCGATCACACCTTTATCTACCTGCAATGCGGACATCAACGATTTCAAAGCGTTGTTTATCTGAAGCTCGGACTCTTTTGCTGCAAAATCCTGTGCACCATCAGGTGTCGCGGCCGCGGCCTGGCTGGCCGCCAGTTGTTCGACGGTAGAAAGCCCTTTTCCTGATGCGTCTTTTTGAACCCTTAAGAGGTTTTGGCATCGCGGGCACCGTACCGAGAAATTTCCGGTCGGGATCTTAGTTTCGTCTAATTGCAGTGAGACAGAGCAGTTATCACATCTGATTATCATTTTTTCCCTCAGTCGATTATTCGATCATGTTCAGGACGGAGTCCGGATTTGCCGGTGGCGGGGGCGGTATCATCGGCTTAGGCATCGCCTTTGCAGGCTTGCCGTAATCCTCGGTCGACGACAGGCCCTTGAGCTGAAGCAGAAGGTTGTTCTGATTCGTGGCGAAGGACAATCCATCGTCCATGGTTATCAATTTCTTCTCGATCAGGCCGCGGATCACCGAGTCAAAGTCCTGCATTCCATCGATCTCACCGTCGCGGATCGCGTCCAGCAGGGTCTTTCCTTCGGTTTCGCCCCGCTCGATGTATTCACGGGTACGCTGATTCGATTTGAGTATCTCGACCGCGGCGATACGTCCCTTTCCGTCGGCAGTCGGGATCAGTCGCTGCGACACTATGTACCTGAAAGTCTGGGCAAGCCGGGTACGGATAATGCGTTCTTCGTTCTTCGGATACAGGCCGATGATGCGGTCGATAGTTTTCGACGCGTCGATCGTGTGCAGCGTCGAAAGCACGAGGTGGCCCGTTTCCGCGGCTTCGAGCGCGATCTCGGCGGTCTCGAGATCTCGCATTTCCCCGACCAGAATGACTTTAGGTGCCTGTCGAAGCGCAGCCCGCAGAGCGGACGCAAAATCCTTGGTGTCCGCGCCGACCTCGCGCTGGTTGATCGTACTCTTTTTATGAGAGTGGAGAAATTCGATCGGGTCTTCGATCGTAACGATGTGGTAGGCCTTTGTCTCATTGATCCGGTCGATGATGGCGGCCAGCGTCGAGCTCTTTCCTGAACCGGTCGGTCCTGTAAGGAGCACCACGCCGTTGCGTATGTCTGCGATCTCGGTTAGCTGCTCTGGCAGCCGCAGTGCTTCAAAACTCGGGATCTCGTGCGGGATAACACGCATCACGATCGAAAACGAGTTTCGCTGCTGAAAGATATTGACGCGAAACCGGCATTTGCCCGGAAGGGCGTAGCTCAGATCAGCCGTGCGATTCCTGAATAGATGTTCGGCCGCATCAGGGTTGTCCCGGATGAGCGACATTGCGATCATTTCGGTTTGGAACGACGACAGTTTTCCAAGTCCGATGGGCGAGGCGGGATAGAGGACGCCATTGATCTCAACCTGCGGCTTTTGGCCGCAAGAGAAATTCAAATCACTGACATTCTCGGAAACGAGCAGCATTTGCTCGATAATGGGCGCTACGTCTAGAAGGCTCATTTTGTAAGGATCGACTCCTGATAGATTAAAGGCGGGTATCGGCTGAACCGGGGTGGCAGCGTCGGCACAATTGCATTCGCCGTTAACCATTATCGATTAAATAAACGATGAATGCAATAGAAATTTTAACGATAGACAACTAAGTTTAACAATCATCAGAGGTCTGCTTTATCAGGAACTCCATATTTGCCTGAATAAGATCGGCATCGGCGGCGAAATAGCTTATGATCGCGGCTGAGTCTGCACCTGCTTCAAATATACTCTCTAGATTCTCGGAATTGATGCCCCCGATCGCGACCAAAGGAAATGTACCGATCGCTTTACGCACCTTTCGAATCCCCTCCGGCCCAAATGCCGCATACGGCTGCTCTTTCGTCGCGGTCGTGAAGGCCGGCCCGATGGCAATGTAATCTAAAGGAAGTTCGACCGCTTCCAGAGCTTGCTCTACCGAATGGGTGGATAGGCCGATCACGGCACCCGTTCCAAGCAACTTCCTCGCTTCTGTAACCGGCATATCGTCCTGACCGAGGTGAACGCCCGCCGCTCCGCAGGCAAGAGCGATGTCGACACGGTCATTTATGATGATCAAACAGCCGGTATTCGCCGCGACTTTCATTGCCTCGACTGATGCAGCGTAGAGGTCGCGCGACGATGCGGCTTTATCTCGGATCTGGATCAAGCGGGCACCACCCGCGATAAGCTTTTCGGCCTGCCGGCCATGTGAGATACCCGATATTGCGGTATCGGTGATGGGATAGATCTTTGGCAGTTGGAAGATCACTGGATAGGCGATCCTTATCAAGGGACGAGGGATTTCATCATCAGGAAACAATCTTCGCCGTTATTATAATATTTCACGATGCGCTGAACGACGGCGTAACCCCATTTTCTGTATAAGTCTATTGCTCCGGTATTGCCGACGCGTACCTCCAGCATGATGGTGTTGACGTCTCGCGACCTAAGCCCGGCCTCGATATGGGCCAGCAGGCGGGCGGCGATCTTGCGGCGGCGATGTTCCGGGGCTACCCCGATCGTCGTCAGGTGGGCGGCATTGTTCTCTTTGACCATAACGAAAGCAAATGCAACGATCTCGCCCGCAGGTGTCACGACCCTATATCCGAGGGTACGCGGCTCGTTGAGCAGGTATTCAAACGTAAATTTTGTATAGTTATCGCCGTTGCGAAAACACCTGATATTCAGCCGCATGACCTCAGGCATCTGCTCGAGCCCGAGCCGCTTTACCTCGTAGGTTGTCGGCGGTGCTGGCGTGACCGTTTCCTCTTCCGCTGAAAAGGCGGGAATGAAGAAATTACGAATTGTCTCGAGAACAGCCATTGCTCAAACTATAAGCATACAGTCGCCATAGCTATAAAAGCGGTACCCGGCAGCGACAGCGTGTCTGTATCCATTCATTATAAGTTCGTGTCCACCGAAAGTAGAAGTCAAAACCAGCAGCGAGCTCCGAGGCAGGTGAAAATTTGTCAGCAAGGCGTCGACCGCCGCGAAGCGATAGCCAGGGACGATCGTGAGACCGGCAAGATGTTCACCGGGTGTGAACTCGCCGAATTTTGCGAGGTTTGATTCGAGGGCTCGTGTCGTGGTCGTGCCCACGGCCACGATCCGGCGACGATCGGACTTTGCCCTGTTTAGAAGTTCCACATTCTCGGCCGAGATCTCGTACCTTTCAGGCGAAACCGAATGCTGATCGAGATCTTCCGTTTTAACTGGTTCGAAAGTGCCGTAACCCACGTGAAGCGTCACCTCGGCGACCGGAATATTTCGTTTTTTGACCGCGTTCAAAATCCCCGGTGTGAAATGAAGTCCGGCGGTCGGCGCAGCTATAGCCCCTCGCTTTCGAGCAAAGACCGTCTGATATCGATCCCGATCGGCATCGATATCCGAAGCGTCGCGTTTAATATATGGCGGCAGCGGCGTCTTGCCGATCTCGTCCATCCGCGTTTCGAGATCATCGGTCGGGGCAAATCTGATCACAACTTTCCCGTCAGCCGATTTTTCGAGGACTTCGGCTGAAAGGTGGTCGCTGAACACAATAATCTTACCCTCGTGCAGACGACGCGCAGGCCTCGCAAGGCTCTCCCACACTCGATGTTCGATCTCTTTTACGAGAAAGATCTCGATCTTTGCTCCAGTCTCAGACCGCCCAAATAGGCGGGCGGGGAAGACCTTGGTGTTGTTTAGAACCAGCAGATCTCCGTCATTTAAGAGCCGAGGAAACTCAGTAAACTGGCCGTCACGAAATGTGCCGGAAGCCCGGTCGACGATGAGCATTCGAGATGCCTGGCGCTCGGACAGTGGTTCCTGGGCAATAAGCTTCGGCGGCAATTCGTAATCAAAATCTGAGATCAGCATTCTCTAAACATTCTGCGTGCGGCAGAGACAAAAATAAAACGGCACACCGGTTAAAGTGTGCCGCTCGTATTACTCCGGATCATTGGTATGACCCAACGAACCGTCTAATAACTACTAACCTCTGTTGAATTATTTATCATAATATCACCCCCAGTGCTCACAAGTATGCCATAGACCCCGGGGAAATTGCCAGAGGAATTTTTTCGGATCAAATAATTTCTACATTGCAGCCGCCTTCAACCACGCGGCCGATCTCGACGCTGTCTTTTATTGCAGTCATCGTCTGCTGTCGATCAGTTTCAGCACACACGACGATCATCCCGATACCCATATTAAAGGTGCGGAACATTTCCTGGTCCTCAACATTCCCCAGCTTCTGCATCAGGCCGAAAACCGGCAACTCGATCCACGTACCGCGATCGATCTCGACCGAAACGCCGTCAGGCAGGATGCGAGGGATATTTTCGAGAAAGCCTCCCCCCGTAATATGTACGAGCCCTTTGATCGACGGAACGCGGACACTCTTGTCCGCCTCTGAAACTTCATCAAGCAACGGCCCGATCTGAGGGAGGAAGCTGGCGTGGGTTTTGAGCAGGGCTTGGCCGACGGTTGTACCGAGTTCTTCGACGTGATCGTTGACGTCGTAGCCGCCGACCTCGAAAAACAATTTTCGCGCCAGCGAATAGCCATTGGTCTGCAGCCCGCTTGAAGGCAATCCGAGCACGACATCGCCCGGCGTTATCGACCTACCGTCGATGACCTTAGGCTTATCTACGATCCCGACGATAAAGCCGGCGAGGTCATACTCCCCGGGCGGGTAAAAATCGGGCATCTCCGCCGTTTCGCCGCCAAGCAGAACGCAGCCGTTCTCGCGACAGGCCCGTGCCATGCCCTCGACAACCGCGGCCGTTACGTCAGGATCGAGTTTTCCGGTCGCAAAATAATCGAGGAAAAACAGGGGCCGGGCACCCTGTACCAAAATGTCGTTGACACAATGATTTACGAGGTCAGCCCCGACCGTGTTGTGAATTCCCGTCTCAAACGCAAGCTTTAGTTTCGTTCCGACGCCGTCTGCCGAGGCAACCAGAATAGGTTCCGCCATCTGTGGAAAAGCTGCGGAAAACATCCCCCCAAAGCTTCCGATCTCCGTCAATGTGCGTTCGTTGAATGTGCTTCGCGCATATTCACGGATCTTTACCACGGCGAGATTTGCGTTGTCGATCGACACTCCGGCATCGGCGTATGAGATTGATTTTGTCATATTTGTTGCACCGGCCGGGCGATTTGAAACTCCCGCATCAATATTTCATCGAAGGCGTCATCGGACGTGACCGGCGTTTCCGTCTTTTTGCTTCCCTTTGTGACAATAAACTTCTTATCCGTCAGCGTCTTTCGCCCGCTCTCGGTCAGGATCGAACAGACTTTGCCTTTGGTGAAATGTGAATCGGGCGAATATTGCTGAAAGTCGCACATGTCGGCAAATTCCGACAATTCCCTGCCCACGTCGGTGAAGATATACTCGCTTTTCCATTCGTCACTGTCACGTTTTGCGACCTCTAAATAGTCGTCGTCATACCGTCGTATGACAAAGGTTCCTGCCGGGTCATGCTGCTCCTCGTCCAATACAAAACGCAGCGGCTCGGTCGTAAAATCCCCAAACCCGACATCCGCCAGATATTCTACATCACCGATTCTGACGATGATCGCCGCATGATCAAACTCGGGGCCAAATCCTTTTTCGCCGCCAAAAACCCGGGCAGAGACCACCCGTGTCTGAAAGCCTATGTCCTGGAGCAGATCATTGAAAAGCCCGTTCAATTCGTAACAGAAACCGCCGCGTTTCTCAGTCACGATCTTTTTATAAAATTGACTGGTATCGATATTTATCGGCCGCCGCCAGTGTATATCGAGGTTTTCAAACGGTACATTCAGCAGATGCTGCAGTTGCAGCAACCTGAGGGTGAGAAGGTCCGCCGTGATGTCGCTCTTTCGTACCTTTATCCTTTCGAGATATTTGTCCACGCTCTTTTCTGTCTAAAATCGAGTGTATACTTTGACCGCCGTCGGGACAAAACAATCCCGAAAGTTGGTTGACTTGCTCGCCCCTCGCGATTAGCATTTTTCCTAGAGTGAACTTATGAGCTTTACATTGATCGATCTCGGCAGTGAAAATTTTGAATTCAGTGCAAACGTTTGGAATTGGAAGGCGGCTCTTGAACTTATCCGCAGTTTCGACATAGTCGGCGAAAATGCACTGCGGCAGATGACCTACACCGCAACGGGCGTAAAGATTTCTCTCGAAGATGCCCAGGCGATCGGCACGCGGATCAAGGACGAGGTCCTGCCCAAACTTGCCCCGGACAAGCGTATGTTCGCAGACCTGAGTATCACGGATGCCCCGGACGATATGACGCTCCATCGAGACGGCGACGAACAATGGAAAAATTACAGTGTCACTCACGATTGGCTCAATGAATTCGCCGAATTCTGTCTCAAATCGAAGGGCTTCCAGGTTTTTTAGCTCTTCTGACTCCGGGTCTTGACGACTTAAGTACTCGCACCTTACCACATAGTAATTCGGATGGAGTTTCCCCAGAACATAGTCGACGCTCTCTGGCCGGTCTTTAAGAATATCTATGTCCAGATGGGCCTACTGATCGTTTTCGCCACGGCGCACGGGTATGCGGGAGCGTGGATCGCCGTCCGCATGCTTTTTCGGCCGCGTGAGCCGCTGAAGGTCTTCGGCATAACCATCTTTCCGCAGGGGATGATCCCGAGACACCGCGATAAGCTCGCCAACGCTATCGGCAAGGCTGTTGGAGAAGAGCTGGTCTCACAGGAAACCATTCTTCATCAGCTTACCGGCAATGACTTCCTCCGCAAAAAGATCCAGAAGGTCATCGATGCCTACACCGATGAGCTTCTGTCACTTGAACACCCTTCTTTGATCGAATCTTTGCCCAAAAATGTCCGCGAGCCTGTACTCGATGCGATCTCGGCGCTTCAGCGAAAGCTTGCCGACCACATCCGATCGATCCTCAAAAGCGAAGAGTCGCTCGATGCTATTCGCGCATTTGTCACTCGCCGAGTCGACGAGGTACTGGGACAGCGGGTCTCGAGTGTCGTCGACGACGAAACTTTTGAAAGCATAATCGCTTTTCTGGAAGGGCGTGTCCGGACCGCGGTCCAGGCAAGGAATTTTGAAACCACGATCGGCGATTTCATAAACCGTCATCTCGATGATCTGGTCCGCAGCGAAACGCCGCTGAGCAGGATGTTTACCGATGACGCAGTCGCTCTTTTGAAGGAAAAGGCCGCCGAGCAGATAGAGCCAGCCATACACCAGCTTACCGAGCTTGCTGCCGCCGAAAAAACCCGCAACCAGATCGGTGCCCTTATCAAACATGAGGTCCACGACTATTACGAGAATCTTCCATTCTTTAAGAAGATCTTTGTTTCCCGCGAAAATTTGATCGACGACGTCGATGATCTTGTTAACGAAAGTCTGCCTAAGCGGATCGAGGAAACGCTTCGCGGCGAATTCTTTGCCGAGGAGGCCCGCTCGTTCATCAACACCAGTATCGACAACGCTCTCGCTAGACCCCTCCCCGACATGCTCGGCCAAGTTGCCCCCGAACAGCTTGAGCGATTGAAAAACCAGGTGACAAGATCGGTCCTTTCACTGATGCGAAGCGAACAGACGATCGCGGGAATTACAGCGTACCTACGCGAAACCCTGGAGAGATTTCGGCCGCACAGCATCGATGCGATCCTCCAGTTGCTGCATTCCGAGTCAGAAGAGAAACTCAAGGCGATGCTCTCGCGCGGCCTGCTCGACATCATCAGCCGCGAAGAGACCTCGAACATTATCAACGAAATGCTCGCCGGCCAGATCGACCGCCTGCTCTCGATGCCGATCGAAAAATTCAGCGACCACATTCCGGAGGCCAAGATCCGAGAGGCGAGTTTATCACTTACCGATGCGATAGTCGCTGCAACGAGCGCAAAACTGCCTGAGGCGATAGCCGAGTTTGATGTCGCAGGTTTGGTTCGGGAAAAGATACAGGGTTATCCGGCCGAAAAGCTGGAGGCCCTCGTAATGTCGGTTGCAAAAGAACACCTCCGTAAGATCGAGCTCTTCGGAGCGTTCTTCGGCCTGATCATCGGTATCGGACAGGCCTTTCAGTTTTATTTCTATGCACGATAGCGGCAGAACCAACATTATCAAACCAGATTAAAATTTGAACACATATCGTTTCTGGGTTAATTTATTCGATAAACACGAGGTCCATTATGAAACGATTTGTACTTCATTTGGTTGTCCTGTTGGCGGCTGCGGTTTCCCTACAGGCTCAATCAGCTCCGGACGCAGCGGAACTCACGCGGCTGCTTAACGAATTCCTGGCCGGTGCGGGGCGAAATGACGCCGCGATCCACGACCGGTTCTGGGCCGACGACCTGATCTACACGCGCTCGGCCGGGATACGGACCAATAAAGAAGAGTTGATGAAAGGCGTTCGCTCCGCACCCGCGGCCTGGCCGGGCGATCCGACAACGGTTTACACCTCTCAGGACGTTCGCATCCAGCAGTACGGCAATGCCGCCATCGTTGCATTCAAACTGGTGGGAACAACAACCCGCTATGACGGTTCGAAGTCAGTATCAAATCATTTGAATACCGGTACATTCATCAAACGTAACGGTAAGTGGCAGGCGGTCGCATGGCAGGCTACGACCGTCCCGGCACCGTCGGCACCGAAGCAGTCTGAGATCCAAACCTCAGGCATGCCGTCGCCAGATGCCGATCAGTCCGGGACGCGAGCCGCATCCCCCGTTGAGCGGACCTACGTACGGGGCCCTAAAGGCGGTTGTTATTACCTAAATGCCAGTGGCCGAAAGGTTTACGTCGCACACAGCTACTGCAAATAACCGTCCTGAGATAATTTTTTCTCATCGTCCAAAAAAAATTGCAAGTTCTAATTCCGCCTGCGTTCTATCTCGCGCAGCGTTGAAGGTAAATGGCAGCCTCGGGCAGTTACAACTGCTCGTCGTCTGCAGAAAGACATGGACCTTTATTCCGGCTGTGGATGTCTGCCAGCGGACGGCCCGTCCGCGGTCCGAATATTATTTGAGGTATTAAAATGAAAAGACCATTAATTTTATTGACTGTTTTTGCCCTCGGCATAGCAGTGCTCGGTGCCTGTGAACCAAAGCCTGAGACGCCGATCAAACCGCCGGCCGCGACACCGAGTCCGGCGGCAACTGCGACCCCGTTGGCCTCGCCGGCTGTTTCGCCAACCGTCTCGCCCACGGTTTCACCGACCGGGTCACCCGCGAAGACGACGGCTTCACCCGCCAATAAATAGGGCGAGGCTATTGACTCAAAAAAGGCGGGCCTTAAACGGTCCGTCTTTTTTTTGATATAGCCCAAAGCCAAAAATCTCCGAACATTTCTGTCATCCGATTCGTTTGCAATTTTCAGTTGATAGTTCGTGGAGGGACTTTTATGAAAAAGATTGGGTTTATTCTGTTCCTAGTGACGCTGGCCGTTGGCCTCGTGATTTCCAACCTGTTCTCGTTTGGACGAGCATCAGGCGATTTTTTTAATTTCTCGCTAAATTTTAAGGGAGTCAAAGGCTCCGGACGGACGGCGTCTGAAGTTCGCGACCTGACAGGGTTTCGAGCGGTTGATGTCGGCGGCGTTTTCCAGGTTGAGATCATCGCGCAAAAGGATTACGCGGTTGAGATAGAGGCCGACGACAATCTGTTGGGACTGATCAAGACTGAGGTCAGGGACGGCGTTCTGCATATCCGGACCGAGAACAAGATTTCACCGCGTAATTCGATCCGAGTCCGCATTTCGGCTCCCGACATCGAACGCCTGGATGTTTCCGGTGCCGCTAAGGTCAATGTCTCTGATTTGAAAAACAGCACATTTACGGTTGATTCGTCCGGTGCCTCGAAAATCACCCTAGCCGGCGAAAGTTCAAAGCTCAATATCGATGTCAGCGGTGCAACCAAGGTTGATGCTGAAAACCTGATCTCGGAGAACGCATCGATCGAGTCAAGCGGAGCAAGCCGGGCAAGTGTCAATGTGTCGGGTGAACTCAGTGCCGACGCATCAGGTGCCAGCAAGATCGTTTATTCAGGGACACCGACGAATATCATCGAAAAGACAAGCGGTGCAAGCAAAGTCTCGGCAAAATAGCTGTCGGCTACGTCTCGACCGCTGTCGTCCTAATGCCGGCTAGCCGGCGGCCGCTATCCAGACCGGCGACCAGGATATCGATCCGCACGCGGCCGATCCTAAATACTTTAAGGTCTCCAAGATTTTCCTCGAGTAGCTGTCGCAGCTCGAGGAATTTTTTTGTTTTTTCCTTTTCGCGATCGCCGTGCCAGTCCTGGACGGCGGTCAAACGGTCGAAAAACTCGTCGAAATTTTTTTCCTCGACCGGTGGGTCTCCGTCTTTCGCGATGTATTCTAATATGAGAGAAGCAGTTACGGCTTTGGCCTCTGGGCCCGAGACCGGAGTGATCGGTGCGTCGGTTTCGCTGATATAGATCAGCCCCTCACAGGCTGTCTTTAGGGCCTCAAAAAAATCCTCGCTCGAAAGTGAGTTTTCTGTAAAAAAATTTGCCATTTTTCGACCGTTTTGAGGCTAATTTCATTTCAAATTGTCTCGGATTTCTTAGTCTAACACATTCGTAAAATCGGGCGAATTGTTGTCAGAAAAGGAGGTTAAATTTGTGTTAAACGACCGAAAAAAAAGCTGTGGATTTCTGTTTGCATTGGCTTTTTTTTCGTGTTAGTCTGTTACCCGTTTCCGATAAATAGAACCCTGTAAACTATTGATATTAAATGGGTTAATCTTTTACATTAGGTTTTATGCGGCTTTTTTGCAGCCTTGTGGAAAAGCTTGTGGGAAATCGCGGCAGCGTCACTTCCTGACGCCCGTAAAGCACCTATTCAAAACAGCTTTTCGCATTAAACGAAAAGCATCTCAAGGGGGGGCCGGCGTTAGGCAAAAGGGGTCGGCATCGCTTAAGCGGTGCGTTCGATATTAAGCGCATTTTTGAGAGGCTCGATTGACAGAAATTTTGCAACAACCCACTACATGGATCTCGGTCCTGAGCAACCTTAAATCTCGGCTCAGCACCGACGTATTCAATACTTGGTTTCGACCCATCAGATTTGATGCGGTCGACCCTGAGGCTCGAGTTTTGTCGGTCAGGGCCGGACGCGTTACCAAAGATTGGGTATGTCTCTACTACGGCGAGGTGCTTAATGAGTGTCTAAGCGAATTGGACATGGATGACTGGGTGATCGACTGGCAGCTTGACGAAGATCGCCCTACCGAAGAACCAAAGGTTGAGGAAGAAGAAACTCCCGATGCCGATTTTTTCTTTTCGCCTAAAAGCTCCGGGGTCCCGGTCCGGCCAGGCAGCAGCGCGTCCCATATCATTGATGTCGAACCGGTCGAAGACAGCCTTAATCCAAAATACACTTTTGAAAAATTTGTCGTAGGATCATGCAACCAGTTTGCCCATGCCGCGGCCAAAGCCACTGCCGAGATGCCGGGCACAACCTATAACCCTCTGTTTATTTACGGCGGAGTCGGACTCGGCAAAACTCACTTGATGCATGCGATCGGCCATTCGATCAAGGCCCGCAGTCCTCACACCAGGGTCGCATACATCACATCGGAACGGTTCATGAACGAGCTAATCAATGCCATCCGGTTCAATAAAACCCCGGCCTTCCGTGATAAGTATCGCTCTATCGATGTACTGCTGATGGACGATGTTCAGTTCATGGCCGGAAAAGAGCGAACGCAGGAAGAGTTTTTTCACACGTTCAACACGCTGCACAACGGGCAAAAGCAGATCGTGGTCTCCAGCGACTGTCCGCCCCGCGAGATACCGACGATAGAAGAGCGGCTCCACTCGCGTTTTGAGTGGGGATTGATAGCAGATCTCGAACCGCCCGACCTCGAAACCAAAGTGGCGATCCTTCAGCGCAAGGCCGACATGGACGGCATACGTCTCGACGACGATATTGCGATTTATATGGCCGGAAAGGTCAAGAGCAATGTCCGTGAACTCGAGGGGTCGCTAGTCCGACTGGTTGCCATCTCCTCGATGAAGGGTGTCCCCCTCAGCAAGTCCCTCGCACAGGAGTCGATGAAGAACATCCTGGACAGCGAGCGACCGATCGGCATCAGCATCGGCCAGATAGCCAGCGCGGTGGCCTCTCATTACGATCTGACGATCGAGCAGATCAAGTCTAAGAACAACTCGCGAGGCATCGCTGTGCCGCGACAGGTGGCCATGTATCTCTGTAAAAAGATGACCCGCCACAGTTTTCCCGAGATCGGCCGTGAGTTCGGCGGCAAGCATCATACGACCGTAATGCACTCGGTCGAAAAGATAGATAACTTATGTGAGACTGACAGAAATTTCCACAAGGAGATCAAAGACCTAAAAGATAGTATTTGCAGTTAATTAGGGCCGCTTTTGGTGTAAAAACAAGTAACCGTTTTTCCACAAAGGAAAAAATTGACCGTTTACGATAAGTCATTTGTTTTTAATGTTTAGAAAAATGTTTTCCACTTATCCGCAACCATCAATGAAAAACACTTGTGAATCTCGGTGGAAAATTATGGCTCGAACCTGTTTTCCGCAGGCATTCCAGTTTTCCACAAGTTTTCCACAGTTATATGTGGATAGAAAACTGATTGCTTTATAAAGCTTTAGGGCAGTTTTTCAGATTTACACAGGCCCTATTCCTACTACTATTTATCTTATAGATTTGATATTTATGTATTTGTAGAAAGGCGTCGGACCAGGAATTAAGAGTGCGGCGGAAGGATCGATATCCGGGACCGTCACCTCGATAGAACGTATCGGGTATAGAGTTGGAAACCGAAGGCAGAACATTTTTGGTCAGGGCCCCTAGGGCAACGATTTTTTAGACAGGGAGCAATACAAACATGGAATTCAAGATCAAGCAGAGCGTGTTAAAGGAAGAGTTGGGTTTTATCCAGGGCGTGGTCGAACGCAAAACGACCATTCCGGTATTGTCCAATATTCTCATCGAGTCTTTGGGCGAAAATGAGATCAGGATCGTCGGTACAGATCTCGATTGCACAATACGCTGCGACGCCGAGGCAGAGATAATCAAGGCCGGTGCGATCTGTGTCCAGGCCCGCCGGCTATTTGATATCGTTCGGGCACTCGAATCGAGTGACGTCCATTTCAAAAAAGAGGACAACGAGTGGGTGACACTGAAATGCGGGCGTGCAAATTTTCGTCTCGCCGGCGTCAATCGTGACCAGTTTCCCGAAATACCACAGTTTAAGAGCACCCCGCTTCGGCTGCCGGCCGAGGTCTTCAACTATTTCATTCGAAATACCGCTTTTGCGATCACTAATGAACAGTCGCGGTTTACGCTGTCGGGGGCGAAATTCATCGTCGGCGACGGCACGGCCAAAATGGTCACAACTGATGGCCACCGCTTGGCATATGTCGAGAGGGCGATCGATGCGATGGACGCAACCATGGACACGCTGATCCCCAAAAAGGCCCTGCTCGAACTCGTTAAATTATCACGCGGCGTCGGCGAGGTCGCTTTTGGCGAGGACCCGAATCATATATTTTTCCAGACTGAGGGCCGCCTGCTCATCACCCGAAAATTGAGCGGCCAGTTTCCGAATTACGAAATGGTCATGCCGAAAGACAATGACCGCTCGGCCACCTTTGATCTCGACGAAATGCGAAATGCGGTTCGTCGTATGTCCCTGATCGCCGATGACCGCAATCGCTCGATCCGCCTCGCTATCCGCGAAGGCGAGATCGAGGTCACAGCTCAGTCTAGCGAAGAAGGGGAAGGCAGCGAGATCGTACAGGCTGATTACAAGGGCGAGGAAATACTGCTTGGCTTTAACTGGCAATACCTGCTCGAATTTCTCACCAACGCCGCCACTGGCGACATCGAGGCCGTCGCCTCGGGGACCGAACCAGACACAGTCGCCGCAGGTTCATCTGACGAAGGTACAGGAGCCGGTACAGCCCCCGCCCGCGAAGGCCGTGCCCCCTTGCGAATCACCTTCGAATTCAAAGACGCCAACGCTCAAACCCAAATATCCATCGCCGGCGAAACCACCTACGACTACAAATACATAGTCATGCCGCTGAGGATATGATCCATCTTCCCAAAAAAGGAACGATTCATTGATTTCAGTAAATTGTTCCTTTTTAACACACTGATATATGGCATGAATTCGGAACTGAATGAAGTTTATCAAAGAGTCTGCCATAAACGCGTCGCCTGGTCGTGTGTTTGCATTTCACGAATTGCCTGATGCATTCGAGCGGCTTATCCCGCCTTGGGAAAGTGCCAGCATTATCCAGAAGGCCGACATCTCGAAGATCGGTTCGCAAGCGATAATAGAGATGAAACTCGCGGGGATCTTTCCGGTTCGATGGGTTGCGGAACACACCGTTTACGACCCGCCGAGTTTGTTCGAGGACGTTCAGGTCTCAGGGCCATTCAAGAGTTGGCGCCATCGTCATGTGGTAGAGCCTGGCGAGCACGGTGCGATCTTGCGAGACGAGGTCGAGTACGAACCGCCGATGTGGTTTCTCGGGGCGATCGCCGCCCCATTCGCTATCGTGCCGCATCTCGAAAAAATGTTCGATTTCCGCCATCAGGTCACGCGTGAGTGGTGCGAGAATCCCTAGCCGCGGCGGGTCGTTGAGCATGACGGCCATCAAAACCAAGAAACTTTCTGCAATAATATAGAAATATAGAGCGATGCTCATTCACATTGTTTGCTGGAAATATAAAGCTGAGATCAGGACAAAGGAACGCGACTTGCACCGCGCGCGACTGAAAGCCTTAGCCGGGATCATTACGGATATCGAAAGGCTCGAGGTAGGCGCCGACATTCTCCATCTCGATCGCTCATTCGACAGCGGGCTGGTCGTAAAATTTCGTGACCGTGAGGGGCTGGACCGATACACGGAACATCCCGAACATCAGGCGGTCGCGGCACTTGGAATGCGGATCTCGGAAAAGGTAGTCTCGGTCGATTTTTTCGCACCTTGACACTTTTTGGCCTCGCAGGGATGGCCGCTCGGAGAAAAGCAAACGAATTAAGTTCGGCCGACATCCTAAGAGAGCATATTTATTAGAGTTTTGGTCAATTTAATGAAGAATATTATTAGAATAGGAACCCGGATAGCCCTGTTTGCATCTCTACTTTCACTACCGCTCTTTGCGCAGACCGTGAAGCGGACCCCATTTGACGTAACCCACTATTTGATGGATGTGAGCCTGCTGCCGGTAGAGCGAAGACTGAACGCAACGGTCGATGTCTCGTTTACACCTCTCGAAGACACGCGCTCGGTATCTTTCGAATTGAACGGCTCGCTCAAGGTAGAGACGGTTTCGAGAGCTGATGCTAATTCGGGAGCACAACCGGCAACGCGAACCGCGGTCCGGCCGCCTGCAGCCAGCTTGGTGACCTTTATTCAGGATCCGTCAAACAGTTCGGACCTCGGTCCTCACGTTCGTGTAGATCTCGGTGAAAATGTCGCAAAGGGAACTCCAGTCACGCTCAGGTTCAAATACAGCGGTGTGTTAGACACGCCTGCCGGGGGCCCGCTGTTAACGAAAAGGCTCGCCTATGTCGGCGACAACAGCGGCTATTTGATGTATGCGGCCCGCTGGTTCCCGTTTAACGATTACGCCGCCGACCAGGCCACATCTGACATTACGATCTCGCTGCCGTCAGGCCTGCAGCCGGTTGGATACAGCGATGTGCCAGTCGCTAATGATGGCGGAAAATACAGATTTGTTAACGCTAAGCCTGCTCTGCCCGGGAACTTTGCCTACGGCCGAAATACCCCCAGGACGTTACGAATAGCCGATCAGGAGCTTCAGTTTTTTGCAAAGCCCGGCAGTGACCAACTGATCGCCAATTACGGAGAGACGCTGGGCCGCGCGCTGTCATTCTATACCCAGAAATACGGGCCCGCGGACAACGGCAAAAAGCTGACGGTCGTACAGATCGATGACGAGAGCCTGGATTTTTATTCGACCCGCGGAATGCTCTTTATCGCGAATCGACATTTTGAGGAAGCTCGCGACATTACCACGGACCGACTGCAGCGTGAAGCGGCATATCAATGGTGGGGCCTGACCGTCGGCCTTAAGTCTTTCGATGACGCGTGGTTGTCGCAGGGCCTCGCCGAATACAGTGCGTTCGCACTGCGCGAAAGCCTGCTCGACGGCCCGCGGCTCGAAGGCATCCGCCGCGAACTGCTGGAAAAATCACTGACATTCGAACAGACCGCCTCGATATTGCGTGCACCGGCCAATCTCGACGATCAGAGCACGGGTTACCAATACATCATGTTCGCCAAGGGGGCATTTGCTTTCAAGCTTTTGCGCGATACGCTCGGCCAGCAGAAATTTGACCAGTTGTTGAGGACATTCCTGCAGGAATATCGGGGCAAGACGGCATCGATCGACGATTTTGAAAAACTCACGTCGAGGATCGCCGGCGACAATATGCGTTATTTCTTTGCTCGCTGGATCGAAGGTACGGGCGTGCCGGAGTTTACCTCAGATTATCTGATCATTCGAAATCGGGCCGGCAATTTTGTTACCCGCGGAACCATTAAGCAGAATTACGATAATCTGCGGCTTCCGGTCGAGATACAGCTTCGTTCAGAAGGTGACGGAGGCCTGCAAACCGTAACGCTCCAGATGGACGAGGCGAGTGCCGACTTCAACATCGAGTCGACCGGTAGGCCGATCGGGATCGTGATAGACCCGAGCTTTAAGCTCCTGAGGATATCGCCCGAGCTCAGAGTATCGTCCATCGCCAGACGCGGTATCGAACAGTTCAAGGAAGGCAACTATCCCGAGGCTCAGCAGCAATTCGAGGCTGCCCTTAAGCTTGATCGCTCGAACTCGTGGATCTACTATCACCTTGGTTTGCTGTTTCTTGAGCAACGTAATTATGATCTTGCGATCGATAATTTCAAGGCGTCGCTCGCTGGCAATCTGAATCCGGCCTGGCTGACTGTCTGGTCCAATATCAAGATGGGCAACGCCTATGATGGAAAGGGCGACCGTACACGTGCCGTGGCCGCCTACAAGCGTGCCGAGGACCTCGGCGATAACTACGACAACGCCCAGGAAGCGGTCAAGAAATATATGGCGAATCCGTTCGACCCGAGGGAAAGATCGGCGACTGCAACCCGTTAACTCCAAGGATTATTAAAAAAAGGCTGCCTTCGCCGACAGCCTTTCTCCCCATCAACGCCGTACTTAGAATCGGAACTTCGCCCGAAATTGACCGACGCGGGGGCCTCCGAGCGATTCGGTAATCAATCCAAAATCAGCGCCGTCTTGCAAATCACTGCTCGGATTTGCGAAGTTTACTCGATTAAATACGTTGAAGAGATCGAAGCCGAGTTCGAAGCTCATCCGCTCATTTATCCTGGTGCTCTTTGCGATACTCAGGTCAAAACGGCTCTGATTCGGACCGCGGAACGTGTTCCGGCCAAGATTTCCAAAGAGACCGAGTGCCGACGAAAAGCATGAGCTGTCGATCACGTTCAGGTTGCTAGTACTTGCGCTTGAGATCGCCTGATCAGAAGTACAAGTCGTATTCGGCCGGCCAAAACCAAGACGGAGAAGCCCGCCGGCACCACGCGTTGTGCTGGTGTACTGAGATACATTTCCGATCTCCGGTTCCGAAGCAAAGACAGTGAACGGCGAACCGGATTGAGCCTGGAAAAACCCTGATATCGACCATCCTCTGGCCCACCGGCTATTGGATTCACCGGTCGGTATCTCCCAGACGAAATTCGTGCTGAACCGGTGGGTTCGGTCGAAATCGGAAGGCCCGCGGTTGGCGTTAAGATCATACGCACTGCCCTGAGCAATGAATCCGGTATTGGGTACATCCGGCTTGCCGCCGCCGGCTGTGCTTCCAGGATCGCTCGACATTATGTCGATCGCCTTTGAGAACGTGTATGCCATGTTGAACTGCAGCCCTCGGGACAGCCGTTTGGTCAGGCTGAACTGTCCGCCGTGATAATCGGATGTGCCTACCGACTGGAGCAGTAGCGCCTCCGGTACGTTGAAGCCCAGGATAGGAACGCGTGCTTCAAAGCCGATCACGGCGCCACTCGCATTCGCGAGGTTCAAATCGGTCTGGCCGGTCACCGAATTGAGAAAGCCGAATGCGCGGCCGAGACCGCGGGCACGAGCCGTCGAACCGGAGTTCAGCGGGCCATTTGGAGACCCTGCAGCCACATAGGCTTGATTAAAACGCTCATAGACATGGTCGGGATTATTCGGGTCGTTCATATCAAAGCCCTGATTCAGGGCACGGGCGATTAGCAGGTTCCTGCCCTTGGTCCCGACATATCGTGCTTCAAATAAAAGGTCCTTCGCCAACTCATACTGCATACCGACATTCCACTGGTGAACGTACGGTGTTCGGAGATTGCGATCGACAGCGCGAAACTCGAAAGTTTCGGCAATATTACCTCGGATGCAGTTGGTACCGGTTGCCACATCGCAGCCCGCTCCCTGTGGAGTTCCCCTGGAATCGACAAAGACTGGTGTATTGTCCCGGATCTGGTAGGCTCCGTTTGCCCCCGCCGCTCGGACGATGCGAAACGGCAGCCACTGGTTAAGCGGAATGTTTGTAGGCACGCCCGAAAATGCAGTTGTGATCGGAACGTTTCCACTTGGCACGGTGATCTCGACTTCGCGTAGATGCGGGTAATTCGAAAAGATCGTGTTGATAAAAGCGGCTGAGGGTCGATCATAGAAGAGGCCGTACCCGCCCCTTACGACCATCTTGTCAGTAGCCGCGAACGCAAAACCGATGCGTGGGGCAAAGTTATTAAGATCCTGCCCCTTGAGAGTGTGTTTACTATCCGCGCGTTGAGTAGCATCAATGGCTCCGTCGATCACGGCGTTTCCTGTGGTCCGGGCATTGCTTGGAACCAGGAAGCCGGGTGAAGGATTATCGCACAATGCATTGGTCCCGCCGCTCGCGGTAAAGCACGGCAGCCACGGCTCAAGGTCGAAGTTGCCTATGAAGCCATTCTTCTCGGTCGGCCACATAAAAAGTTCGTAGCGAAGGCCCAGATTCAGGGTCAGCCGACGCGTGGCCTTCCAGTCACCGGCGAAATAAAGTCCTACATCCTGAAAGCGAAATTCCTTGAAGGTGATGCCGTACTGAGTATCGGCTTCGGTCGCGTTCCCCGTCAGCAATTGGGTAAACGAATCGAACTTCTCGAACTCGGTTGCCTGCTCTTCCGGAAGGTCGCTGTCGTACTGGTGACGCTTATACTCACCTCCGAACTTGAAGTTAAAGCCCTTGTGATTCCAGATCACATTATCGGCAATGCTGTAGGTCAATTGCTTTCGCTGGTTGAAAGAATCATTCGGGCCACCGAATGAGAAGTTTGCGATATTGTTTCGCCCGATGAAATGGCCAAGCCGGGTTGTTGCGTGGCTCGAGTCGAAAAGGGAAGCCGGATTATTGATACCGACAGCCTCGTTGCTGAGTTCCTGGGTCAGAAAGGGGTCGTCGAGACGCCGCGTATTATTCAAGGAAAAAAATCCAAATCTAACCTCGTTGATCCAATTCGGCGAGAAAACATGGGTGTTCCCGATCGACAGAGTTCGGTTGCGGTCAGCGCGGCGAAGCGTGAACGGCGAAGCGAGACTGCTCGGATCAGGGAATGGATCAAGGCCGGGGAAGTTAGAGAAAAAGAACGTGCCCGAAAGACTGTTGTTTTGGGAAAGCTGCCCGTCCAAACGAGTTGTAAACTGATTTTGACGAAATTCGGCAGGTTGAACAGAGATCACTTCAACCAGCGGATTGTTGCGCTGAAGCGTTCGCGTGGTCACGCCTGGAAAATTGCCAAACTGATAATTCGCCGTTCCTGTTTGGTCAACGATGCCGAGCTGCTGAAAACTGGTTATCGACGGCAGAATAAACCCGCCGGTCACCGGATTACGAAGATTGAAGATATTGAATGCAACGCTGCTTATATCGCCGGGTGTTAGGCAATTAGTTCCGGCACATCCGTTGAACTGGTTGAACGCCGCCGCGATGGCCGCTCGTGACCGATCTTCGCCCAGAACACTGAGGGCCAGTGGGAGAACTGTACGGGTTCTGGCGGTCGGTACAAGGCCTGTCTTAGCGTCCGTAAACTGGTATCCGCCAAAAAAGAAAAAGCGGTCTTTGACGATCGGGCCTCCGATCGCGAAACCCGTTTCCAAACGGTCCGCCTGAGGCTTTTCGTTCCCGCTCTGTTCGAGAAAGAACTCATTTGAATTCAAGGCTTTATTCTGCAAATAATAATAGGCAGAACCTGTAAACCGGTTTCCGCCTGATTTGGTCACGAGTTGGAAATTCCCGCCGCCGCTTCGGCCGGTTGATGCATCGTAAAGCGATGTCTGAAGTTTTACCTCCTGCAGCGTTTCCGGTGCGGGCGAGATATTGTCGGTCAACGAGCCTTCGTTGCTGGTAATATTTGTGGCATCGACGCCATTGAAGAAAAGACTGGTCGATGTCGTGCGAGTACCATTCACAGACGGTGAAACGTTGCCGGCGCTTGCAACCCCCACGGGTGACAATCCGGATGAAACTCCCGCTTCCGATGACAAGAGGCCCGTAAAACTGCGGGTCGATGTGGGTGTTCTGGTAAGCTGCTCGCCCGTGATCTGACGCGATACCGCTGCGGATTCGGCCTGGACGAGGGGCTGGTCTGCAATTACATCAATGTAGATTTCCGAAACTCCGACCTCCAGCGTCACTTCGACGCTTCGGGTTACCGCGGCTTCGACATCAATGTTGCCGCTGGCGGCTTTCTTAAACCCATCCTTCTCATACAAGACGATATATTGGCCGACCGGAAGCTGCGGAACGTTCCAGCGGCCGTCCTCGTTTGTAACTACGTTCCTTGTTAAGTTGGTGGCGATATTTCTGACAATCACCGTCGCCCCGGGTATAACGGCTTCATTCTGGTCTTTTACGATGCCGCTAAGGCTGCCGGCCGTTTGGGCAAACATCGCCGGTGACAAAATGAATAAAAGCGAAAACACTAAAACTGTAAATAAGATCTTGGACCTCATGGCTGCTCCTTTTTTAAACAATTAGACTTATCGGCCGTAAATAGATTTCGACGGCACGGAATATCAAACGTACTTTGATTTTTGAATTTCAAGATGCAGAATGGCTGACGCATCTTAAATGGGAGTTACGAAGGAATTAAATAGATGTTAAGAAACGGGCTCTTTCGGCTATGCCAATTTAGCGGGTGTTAAGTAAATTTTCCGTGACGAGGTCTTTCGTGTATCGCG
>JBGSXN010000083.1:0-6089 GCA_041751355.1 Pyrinomonadaceae bacterium | reverse complement strand
AATGGATCCTTGCCAGAACACCGATATCTCTTTACACAATGCCTCGACATATCGCTGGACGCCGCGTGAGTCGCGATAGATATCGGTCGCGAAATCGCAATAAGAGCAACGCGATCTGCAAAAAGGTATGTGAAGATAGATACCAGCGGCCATGCCTTTTATTCTAGGTTGTGGCGGGCGTGAGAAGAAACCGGAAATGGAATGAGCCTAGAACAGATCTCATACTATTCTAATATCCTGGCCCTGGCGATCATCCTCATGTGCTGGCTCGTCTTTGCGGGCACGCTGCTGTATCGCCGCGGAAGTTCGACAGCAGAACATCACTCACGTGAGCCTTTATCCTGGGCCGGACTCGCCCTACAGCTTGTAAGCTACCCGATATCATGGTCGGTTTGGCGGACGCCGCTTTTTTCACCGTTCGCGAATGAGCAGCCCGCTATGAATATCGGACTTCAGTTCACGGCCGCAGCCGTCGGCATCGGGTCGGCATGGCTGGCGGTCTCGGCGATCCGCGAGCTCGGCAAACAGTGGAGCCTGCAGGCCCGCGTGCTCGAAGACCACAAACTCGTCACCACCGGCGTCTACTCAATCGTCCGACATCCGATCTATGCCGCAATGCTCGGGATGCTGCTCGCAACTGGCGTGGTCATCAGCCACTGGCTAGCGGTAAGCGTCGCGGTCCTGGTTTTCCTCGCGGGCACAAAGACACGGATCCATCTGGAGGAGAAACTGCTTCAGCGTTCATTCGGCGAGGAATTCACTATTTGGAAATCGGAGATCCCCAGTCTGTTTCCCTCTCCGAAAATACGTCAAATAAACAAATGAACAGGGTTACTTTATGTTCGGGACAAAAGCTCTCGCCTCTTTCTCGGTAGGAAACAGATACAAACCCAGATCATCAAACCGCGCCGCAGACCCGTTTTGGGGAGATCCCCTTCGCTGAGCCTGATTGAGAAAAAAGACAATTCGTCGAGTGTCGGGTGGAATCGGAAATATGCCCCATACCGGGCCCCAGTCATTTTCAGAGCGACCATCTAAGCGCATTCTTTGTCCCTGGAGATAAGACAATATGCGGCCGTCGGTCGTTCCTATCATATAACCGTAAATATAGGGAAGTCCCGTAATAGAGCCATCTCGGTTAATCCTCTCACTGGACGCTCGGCCCAAAAAAAGTGCGAATTTGCCAACTGCATCCGCATCAAGTTCGACTTCTTGTCCAAAGGATCCGCTGTTACGAACCACAAAAAAGACCTCTCCTGAGGATGTCTGCTCTATCTTTGCATCGCCGGACATACGCCAGTATTTCGTATCTTCATCCGCCTTTGGATTGAGCAAAAGGTTTGTGGGCTGTGCGCTGATATTCAGCGCGCTCGACAACAAACAGATAGCTGTTATCAGGTAAACACTTATTAATCTCATTGCAAGTTGCCTCCTAAACTGTGGCTAAGGAGAAGATGCTATCACGGTTTTGAAGTAACAAAAAAGTTATTTCAAAGGAGTTTCAAGGATTTCTCCAAGTGAATTGTTCCACGATGATTGGAGCTCTGAGATCGTAGTGCTGAGACTGTTTTCGCCGTTTACCGAGATCCGCAGATCGGGACCGCCGACACGGCCAATGACTTCCAGCGGACAGTCAACTGCCATCTCACGTATGCGTTCGAGATTCTCAGGATCAAAGCTGATCACGATCCTTGACGGGGTCTCGCCAAACAGAAGCGACTCAGGTGTAAGGCCCGTCGACGTCATCTCGATCTCGGCACCGACGGCTTTGCGGCCGTTCGATGAGAAGCAGCATTCGGCAAGCGCAACAGCCATGCCGCCATCCGAGCAGTCGTGGGCCGATGCTAGCAACATCTCGTCGGCCATCTTCAGAAGTGCATGCTGAACATGCAGCTCGTGGGCCAGATCTATCCGCGGCACCTCACCGGCAGCTATCAATTCCTCGGTTGATCGGCCGAGAATTGTCTGGGCATATTCGCTTGCTGCGAGATCGTCTTGGGTCTCACCCAAAATGGCGATCAGGTCGCCGTCATGCTTGAAGCCCTGCGTAATTATCTTTCGCGTGTCCTCGATCAGGCCGACCATTCCGATGACCGGCGTTGGCAAGATGCCGCGGCCGTCCGTTTCGTTGTAAAACGAAACATTTCCCGAAACGACAGGCGTGTCAAATGCGATACAGGCCTCGGCCATGCCGTCGATGACCTCGGAGAATGACCACATTACTTCCGGCCTTTCCGGTGATGCAAAGTTTAGGCAGTTGGTTACGGCGATCGGTTTTGCCCCGACGCAGACGACATTCCGGGCAGCCTCGGCAACGGCCAGCATGGCTCCGTTACGCGGATCGATTGCCGTAAATTTACCGTTGCCGTCGAGGCACATCGCGATCGCTCGGCGGGTTTCCTTGACCCTAATTACCGCCGCGTCCGCACCCGGCAATACAACCGTATTGGTCCGCACCATCGTGTCATACTGCTCATAAACCCAGTGTTTCGAACAGATATTCGGCGAAGCGAGAAGGGCTTTTAGCCCTTGTTCAAGGTTCAAAGTTGCAGGTTCTAGGTCGAACTTTGAACTTTGAACTTTGAACTTTGAACTTGGCGCGGCCATCGGCCGCTGATACTTAGGAGCCTCATCGGTCAGGGCCTGAACGGGCAGGTCGGCCTCGAGGACGCCGTTGTGCATGATCTTTAGCCGGTCGCCCTCGACCACTTTTCCGATGACGACGGCATCGAGGTCCCATTTATTAAAGATCTCGACGACCTCTTTCTCGCGGCCGCTGCGGGCGACGATCAGCATGCGTTCCTGCGATTCGGAAAGCAGCATTTCGTAGGCGGTCATGCCGGTCTCACGCTGCGGAACGAGCGTAAGGTCGATCTCGAGCCCGGTTCCGGCACGGGCAGCCATTTCGACCGATGATGAGGTCAGCCCGGCGGCACCCATATCCTGAATGCCCTCGATCGCACCCGAACGCATCGCTTCAAGACATGCCTCGAGCAGCAGTTTTTCAAGAAAAGGGTCGCCTACCTGGACGGTCGGCCGTTTCTCGAGAGCTTCTTCGTCGAACTCGGCCGAGGCCATCGTTGCTCCGTGGATACCGTCGCGGCCTGTTTTTGCCCCGGCATACATAACCGGGTTACTTATTCCCGATGCCTTTCCGAAAAAGATCTGGTCTTTCTTAACGATGCCGAGGGCGAATGCATTGACAAGCGGGTTGAGACTATATGATCCGTCAAAGACCACCTCGCCGCCGACGGTCGGCACGCCGAAACAGTTGCCGTAATGCCCGATGCCCTCGACGCAGCCTTTAAGGATCGAGCGATTGCGGTTACCGTGCCTGCTGTCATTGAGAGGTCCGAATCGCAGGCTGTTCATCGCGGCTATCGGCCGGGCACCCATCGTAAAAACGTCGCGGAGAATGCCGCCGACACCAGTCGCGGCCCCCTGAAACGGCTCGATAAAGCTCGGATGATTATGCGATTCGACCTTAAAGGCCACGCTCCAATCGTCACCGATATCCACCACCCCGGCATTTTCGCCCGGCGGCACGATCACGCGCTCACCGGTCGTGGGCAAGCGTTTGAGATGGACGCGTGACGATTTGTATGAGCAATGCTCAGACCACATCACGCTGAAAACACCGAGCTCGGTCAGATTCGGCTCGCGACCCATGATCTTTTTGATCTTTTCGTATTCGTCCGTTGAAAGGTTGTGCTGGTCGACGATCTCAGGAGTAATTGTGGTCTCGTTCATTATTGATTGAATTCCCGTGTAAAAACAAAACAGTCATTCTATCGTTTTGAAGGTTCAATGTCGATATCAGCACATAGTGCTCGGCCCGCGGCACAACCGCAATTATTGCGGGTGTCTAACGGCGGACTTATCCACGCCGCATGTCGAGGAGTAAAGCCCTCGTTAAGAAAAACCTTTTCTAATCCGCTGGAAAAGCTTATTATGCTTCCGTCGTTTACGATTGCCCGGGATTTGAAAGTTGTTAGCATCTGCAATGCGGATACGTTAAATGCCCCCGGGGGCTGGGCGTTAAGTGTCTGAGCAGATTGTTTTTGAGTGAAGGAGGACTATGGACCGCAAATCGATTACGCTCTCGGCTGTGATCACCACGGCGATTCTTTTGGCTAATGGCGGCGCCGTAGCACAATCAGGCCGGCCGGCACCGGAGCGAGATGACCTCGCCGTCGAGATATTTAATGAAGGGAATCACGGATCACAATTCCCTGTTGTCGCCAGGCCTGGCGGAGGTATGATGCAAATGGGCCCCGGGCGGCAACTCCCGGGATGGAAGCAGCCTGAGGGAGCCCTGCCGCTCACCCAACTCAGGTTCCGCGCTCTGATGGAGGGCGAATCTGTCAGGGTAAGGGTCTTCGCCGTATTCGACGACTCATGGCCCGTCGACGCGCCTGGACCGAAGTACGGCCCGCGTGAGCAGTTCGTCGCAAGCTATCTTATAAGGGAGGGTGAGACGGCCTGTGCGCAGGAGCTGGCTGACTTCGGCTTGGAGCCGCCGCTGCTCCGGGTCGTGAGGGCGACTCCTCGGCTCGTGGAACCACCGATCGCTGTCGGCGGCGAGGCCCTAAGTAAGCTAAAGTCTGTAGAGGTCATCAGCATCTGGCTCGACCCTGCAGCTCCGGCTTCGTACCGGCTTTCACTCCGTAATCTTTCCCCAAAAGACATTGCCGCCATTGAGATCTACGAGTCCGTTGAGGGGAGGGGCGGCGGCGGCAGCCTGACAATGCGGGCCGGGCCCACCCGCCCTCTGATCGCGGCCGGCGGGAGGTTAGAGACGCATGTGGGCGGCGGGGGAAGCAGTGGTCGGATGACGCCGCAGGGATTCGTGCCGGATCCGCCGCGGGCTCCAACATTCGTGGTCGGCACCGTAGTCTTTGCTGACGGCACCTATGAGGGGGAAGCCGAAGTGGCGGCGCGAATGGAAGGCCGGGAAGCGGGGCGCCGGTTCCAACTCGAGTGCGTTGTTTCGCTGTTAAAGGCTCTACGGGAGTCGCTCGATCTCGACCAGAAGGTAGCTATCAAAGATCTGAAGGAGCGAGTCTCCAATCTGAGAATAGACGTTAATCCAGCGTTGACGAACAGTCTGCTCGCTCGTTTCCCGCTCACGGGCGATGAACAAAAGAGGGAACTTACGGCGCAGGTGATGAACGGCCTAAGAGGAGGACGAGAGGAGGTGCTGCGTGCTATCGAGGAGTACGAGCAGCTTGGAGCGCACAGCCCAGATGGTGGTGACCTCCGGGCGTGGTTGAGCCGAACCGAGGAGAGGTATGAGGCGGTTGTTCGCGGCCGCTGATGATAATCGTTCCGGGACTCGGAGCATCAACCTTATGTACCATACTTCATCAATACGCATGTTCGTGATGATATTCGCCTTTGTTGGGTCCTCGGTTCCTCAAAGCCATCGTTCAGATATATCTTCTTCTTGTGAGAAGCGATTGAGCACAGAGGTTTGTAAAGATTGGAAGTGCTAGGTAACGAATATATAAGATCTGAAAATCCTAAGACGCTTTGGAAGCTATCGTCTAGTTGGGGCGGCACAAAGTAAAAGAAGCGATAAACGAAAAACCGTCTTTATAACATCAATTTCTCGGTTGCTAGCCTGACCCACATTTTTTTCATCCATTACCGTAAGGAGGAGGGAAAAATGAAGATATTCTTTTTTGTCGGAATACAGTTTATCGCAATCGTTTTGATCGTCGCTTATACAAACCAGCAAAATGGTTTTTCGGATGACAGTCAGAGGTTAAAAATATCTAAAAATTACGCAGACTCGGTTTCAAAACCAAAGATCACTCTCGCATTCTCTCTCCAAAATAAGCACCTTACGGTTGGCGAACCGATTATTCTAATACTTGAAGTTACGAACAATAGTGATGAGCCGATCAGCGTGCACTTGGGAGTGAACAGGCGAACGGGATTCGCGTTAGAGATCAGGAAGTCTGACTCTACTATATTGAAAGGTAACAGTCCGCCCGAGCCAGACTTCGGCTCGACGGGTGTGATCCGCGTGGATCCTCTGCGCACCTTCAATTATACCGTCCTGGTAAGCGAATGGTTTCCTCCAT
>JBGSXN010000082.1:0-5748 GCA_041751355.1 Pyrinomonadaceae bacterium | reverse complement strand
GTCTCGAACGGCTCGACCTCGTTGTCAGGGCAGAGCGTTATATTGACGACCTGCGACGCCACCGTCGGGGCAAAGGTCACGACTTCAGACACATCGATGTAATCGACCCCAAAGCCGCACGAAGCTCCCCCGATACCCGTTCCATCCGAAGACGAAACCATCACACTCGAAGTCCCCGACAGGTCTCCAGTCCTCGTAACCGTCACAACCGCGAGGCGCGACTCGTTCCCAATAAAACTCGCCGAACCAAACTGCACCGTCGTCGGCCCAGGTGTAGGCGTCGGCGTTGGGGTTGGAGTAGGTGTTGCCGTCGGAGTCGGAGTCGGCGTTGCCGTCGGCCCCGGCGTCGGGGTTGGTGTTGGCGTAGGAGTTGGCATGGCTGTCGGTGTAGGAGTTGGCGTCCCGGCGGCGCAAGCCGTCTCAAGCGAGACGTCATCAACAACAAAATTGGACGTACCGCTGCCTGCCGGATTTACGTACTCAAACAGGATCTGGTGGGATCCGCCGTCGGCAAAGGTACTAAGGTCCACCGTACGTAGCGTGTAGTTCGGTTCCGGAGCACCAGGCTCGGTATAGGTCGCGACCGTATTACCGTCGACCTTGACCACGAGTGACGCGTTAAAAGGTGCGGTTACAGTGCCGATCCTCATCCAGAAATTGAGTGTGGCGGTCCCATTCGGGATCGTCACGGTCTGGCCTAAGGTCGCTGTTTCAGGATCGTCCGTCCCGCCGAACCATCCCCAAACGTTCCCGGTCCTCGGTGGGGCGGCTCCACCGGCTGTTCCGCAATCATCATTTGTACAGAGCGGTGTGCCGAACTCGTCCGATGTCTCTACCCAGTGAGGGTTCGGAATACCCGCCTCGAAACCGCCGTCAACGATTGCCTGGCAAACACCGCCGGGCGGGGTTGGGGTTGGGGTTGGAGTCGGCTGGGTGTCCGTCGTCACTTGCCTGCAGGCTGAGAATTCCGACGTGTTATTTGCCGGGTCGGTCGCGGTCGATGTTATAAATTGGCCGGGTGTCACGCCTGCTGGCAACACAGCATTGATCACTGCATTGTTGCCAACAGTTGTAACCGAGGCCGAACCGATAAATGTCTGACCCTCACCATTACCTGATGGATCACATGCAGCGTTCGAAAAGAATTCTACGCGGAATGTCGTGTTTGCCGTGCTGTTCAAGCTGCCTGTGACCGTGGTCGAGCCTCCACCCGACACTGCGGATGAAAGCACAGGAAAGTTCTGCAGATTGTTCGGCCCCGTGTCGCTGTCGTTCGCGTCGTTTGGCGTGACACCGAGTCCACCAGCCCCCGCTGCCAGATCGATTCCCAGTTGGCCATTCGAATGGATCGAGTTTTGAGAAAAGCGATTCCCGATCAAGGTTGCATTGCCAAAGAGAATGATACCTCGGTCGCCGTTAAAAGCGATCGTGTTGGCATCGCCCGGATCCGATCCGCCGACCAGATTATTAGTTCCATTCATCTCAATGCCGTCATCGCCGTTGCCGAGCGGTGAGACTCCGTCGATCGCTACCCCAATGAGGTTTCCCTGGATCGTGTTGTTCAGGGCCTGACCATCGAAACGTATTCCGTCAAGAGTGTTGCCCGAGATCAAGTTGCCCTGGCCAGCCGACGGCCCGCCGATCAAATTGTTGCCATTATTGACCCGCACGCCATGCAGCCCGTTCGGCAGAGCCGCGCTACCGCTGGCGTTGGTACCGATAAAGTTGCCCTGGATCGTGTTACCGCCGTGGGTTGTGATATCGATTCCCACCTGCTCAAATCCGTTTATTGTCAATCCCCTGACGGTTGTTGATCCGGCGGTTATGATCAACCCAGTGGCCGGACCGGCTCCGGTACCGTTTAAGACGATCGGCGGTGGAGATGATGCCCCCTGTGTCGTGCCATCCACAATTGCAGGGTCGGTTATTAGCGGCATATTTGAAAGATACCCGATTGTCTGCGTGCCGCCGCCAGCGATGTTGAACGAGATCGTGTCCGGGCCCACTAGTGCGTTGGAACAGGTAATTGCGTTCCTGAGACTGCCGGCTCCGTTGTCCGCGGTATTTGTTACAACAGTTGAACATACGGGCGTCGAGGTTGCGCAGCTGCCCGCAATATTCATAACAAAATGAATGTTGTTGAAGCCGAGAGAACTCACTGTCGAAGGTGAATTAATACCGCACGTGGAAGAGCTTACATAACTGGGCCCACTCTCGCCTGCTGCGTTTGTGCCGATATAGAATCTGTTGCCTGCTGCGAGACCATCTGGAATCGCAACCTCCAGTATCAATTCCGACGTGCCCGCGGGCACAGTTGCGGAAATAGGCACTGTTAGGATCGACAGGTTCTGGTCGGCAATAATGATATTCTCACTCGCAAGCAAGGTCCTGTTTGCGGTAAATCCCCCCGGGAACACGCCGTTATTTGCCCACAGACGTACGATGGCAGGTTGAGTGGTGGCCGCTCCACCAGCATTTGCCTCCTCGATGCCGAAACTGATGGAGGTCACGTTGTAGGCCTGGCCCGCCACGACGCCGAAAGAAGACATCGAGAAAGCTCGCCAGTAACTATTCGCACTCGTCACACCTGTTCCAGATTGAGCACACGCAAGAGAATTGAGCGGGGTTACCGTCTGACTGGTCGAGTGAGTGATCGTCGTCGGACACACCAGCGGACTCTGCATATGCACTACTTGGTTCTCAACCGGGTGGGCTGCTCCGACGGTATGGCCCCGCTTGCCGTCCGCAGTTTGAAAAACTGACTTACCGTCACGTTCATCGGGGTTATTATGTTGAGCATCGGTACGCCACGCGATCCCGGCAAAAGCCGCGACTCCTAATAGTAAGCCTGCAAGTAAAAGGGCGGTTCGGTGCATTACAAGAATAGTTGCGGTAGTTCTCTCCATTTGGTCCTCCTGATCTACTCTGAAACTTTTGTCCTAATAAAAGATTTATTCCAATAGGTGCGTCCCCGGTCATTTCGAGCTTCCTTGCTGGACAAAACCCATATCTCGCTGAATATTTGGCGCCTTCGCTCCATTCTTCCAAAAAGGCATCACGGGTTGTCGATTAAAAGGGTGCTATCTATATAAGCGGAGAAAATTCTGCAAAACGGACAAAAAAGTTTTCGTCGCCTCCGCCATCATCCCCAGGCGTAAAAAAGAACGCCTTGACAGCCGTCCCTTCAGTCGATTTGAATATGTCGTCGACGTTAACGCCGCACGCAAGAGAGAATGTAGGTGAAACTGGGAATAAGGTATAAAGTGATAAATTACTATTCTATGGCTTACCACTATTCACTTATGCAAAATCTCTTATGAATATCGATAAATTCCACATTGCGGAAGGTGAAAAGCTCGATCTTGGCGGCCATCCGACTGATTTTACAGGCGATTATCCAGACAAACAGCAGGCCGTAAAGGACCTTGACGGTAATGTCCGTAGACTGGCCGAACTCCAGGACATGCTCTACGCCCAGGACGTCCATTCGCTGTTGGTCATTTTTCAGGCGATGGATGCCGCCGGTAAGGATGGGGCGATCAAACACGTAATGAGCGGGGTCAATCCTCAGGGCTGTCATGTTGTTTCGTTCAAGCAGCCATCGTCTGAAGAGCTCGATCACGACTATCTTTGGCGATGCCAAAAGAACCTACCCGGCCGCGGCATGATCGGAATCTTTAACCGGTCGCACTACGAAGAGGTCCTCGTTGTGCGTGTTCACCCTTCGATTCTCCAAAACCAGCAGCTTCCGGCCAAGACTAAGAGCGACGGGGATATTTGGAAGAAGCGTTTCAAGCACATTCGCGATTGGGAGGACCATCTTTACGAGAACGGTATCCACGTCATCAAATTTTTTCTGAATGTCTCGAGAGAAGAACAGAAGTCACGATTCCTTTCTCGTATCGAAGAAAAGGAAAAGAACTGGAAGTTTTCGAAAAGCGATGTTCGACAGCGTGGGTATTGGGATAGCTATATGCAGGCCTATACCGACGCGATAGAAGCCACGTCTACGGAGCGATCGCCGTGGTATATAATCCCGGCCGATAAGAAGTGGTTCACACGCCTGGCAGTTTCAGAGGTGATCGTAAAGACCCTTGAGTCGATGGATCTGCATTATCCGAGACTCACCGCTGAACACATAGCGGAATTGGAAGAGGCGAAAAAGATGCTGATAGCCGACGACCAGTAAACACCCGTGCACCCGGCCCAATCGATCATTTGACCGGTACCAGCCTCATTATCCTGTCATCGTTCTGTGCAGGGCGGCCGCGGCCATCGCGATTAGACGTCGAAAAATAAATAAAACCGTCCGGGCCCTCGGCCATTTCTCGAATCCGGCCATAGACTCCCTCGAGCATATTTTCCTGACGAACGACGTTCCGGCCGTCGAGAATTACACGGATGATCCGTGCACTGCGAAGACATCCAAAAAAGAGATTGCCCTTCAGTGCGGGAAACTCCGACCCGTTATAGAACATTGCGCTCGCCGGGGCACACGCTGGGGAATATTCCAACAGAGGTGAGATCATTCCCTCTCGCTTTTCATTGTGGTGTATCACGGGCCAACCGAGGTTTTGCCCCGCTTCGACAATATTTACTTCATCGCCACCTGAACCTTTGCCCTCAAAGCTACTGGGGCCGTGCTCGGTCTGAAACATAAGTCCGGAAGCGGGCTGCCATGCCAGGCCCTGGGCGTTTCGATGGCCATAGCTCCAGATCTCAGGCCGTGCTCCGGGTGTTTTGACGAATGGATTGTCGGGCGGTACTGAGCCGTCGTCGTTCAGGCGAAGTGTCTTGCCGGCAAGCGAATCGAGTTTTTGGGCAAGATTCCAGTCAGTCGCGTCACCGGTTGTTACGTAGAGTTTGCGGTCGGGGCCAAATCGGGCTCTCATGCCCGCGTGATTAGGTGCGCCGGGAATACCCTCGATGATCACTTTCGCATCCGCAAACGCATGATCGGCAAATTTGTACCTAACGACCTTTACCCGCCGGCCGTCCTGTCTGTACGAGTAAGCGAGATACACAAACCCGTTAGTCGCAAAATCCGGGTGCAAGGAAATGTCCATTAAGCCGCTTTCGCTCGATGGTTCTACATCGGGAACCGTATAGACGGGCGCAGCTCTAAGCTTGCCCGCCTCTACGATCCGAACGCGCCCGGGCCTTTCCGTAAATAAAAGATCTCTATTCGGCAGCCAGGCGAAGCCCCACGGGACCTCCAGTCCGGCCGCTACGACCTCGGCTCGAAATTTCAAGCCTTCCTGCAACTGAAACTCAGCATTCTCAGTTGCCCCGGTTGGGGCCGCGTTCCCGCAGCCAAAAGCAACCGCGATTGCAAAAATGAGTAGTGTTATAGATCCAGTTCTAGACATATTGATCACATATGCACTCGAAATTCTATTCTCTTTTATCGACCGTTGATCATTTGTTGCTTTTTTCCGCCGCTGGCTTTGGAACGCGCCAAAAATATACCGTGCGGCCGTCAACATCGATCGTCTGTTCGGGCTTCCAATCGCCCATATTAAATGCGTGCGAGACTATACGGGTGCCCGGCTTCAATTGCAGGATCTTCGGGCGCAGCTTCATATTCACATCCGGCAGTAAATAGAGAGTTATCACGGTCGCGCCACTTAGGTCCTGTTCGAACAGGTCGCCCTCGACGAATTTTACCTTGTCCGAGACCTTTTCTTTTTCCGCGTTCGCCTGGGCCTCGGCCACCAAGGCTGGATTGAGATCTATTCCCATCCCCTT
>JBGSXN010000081.1:0-19528 GCA_041751355.1 Pyrinomonadaceae bacterium | reverse complement strand
AAACTCAATCTTTGTCGACGTTACCGCAAGCGAAGAGGTGGTCGATATTTACCCCGGGCTGCTCAGAAAGAGCGTCTCGGTGATCGCCTGCAACAAGGTCGCCGCCTCGTCTGAATACGAAAAGTATATGTTTTTGAAAGGCTTGGCTAGAGAATTTGGTACCAACTTTTTCTTTGAGACAAATGTAGGTGCCGGCCTGCCGGTCATCGGCACGTTGAACGACCTGCGTCGCAGCGGCGACCGCGTGAGCCGCATCGAGGCCGTTCTGTCGGGCACGCTCAATTTCGTTTTCAATAATTACGACGGTTCGCGGAAATTTGCCGAGGTTGTTCGCCAGGCCCAGGACGAGGGATACACCGAACCGGACCCGCGGCTCGATCTCAGCGGAACCGATGTCGCGCGTAAAATACTGATCCTCGCTCGCGAAGCCGGGTACAAGCTCGAAATCGACGAGATCGAAAATACCGGATTCCTTCCCGCGTCATGCCTTGAGGGCAGCGTGGACGATTTTTACAAAGAGCTTGACCGGAACGAGAGCCATTTCAGAAAATTGCTTGACGATGCCGCCGCCATCGGCCTGAAGCTAAAATATATCGCGTCATTTGACCGCGGCCTGGCTGCCGTCGGTCTGCAATCGATCGGCCCGGATCATAATTTTGCCAGTCTGTCGGGCAAGGACAACGCCGTTCTGTTTTATACAGACCGATATTCCGAACAGCCGCTTGTGATAAAAGGTGCCGGTGCCGGCGCAGACGTAACGGCCGCCGGCGTATTTGCGGACATTATCCGGGCGGCCAGAACATAGGAGAAACCGATGCTCAATAACCGAGTTTTACGATCGCTGATAGCGTTTTTAATATTTACCCAATTTGCGTCAGCACAAAGTAATTACATACCTCCCGCCGGATCGTGGGAACGACGCTCTCCGGACCGTGTGCGGCTGGACCCCGTAAAGCTCAAAGAGGCCGTGGATTTCGCGATCGCAAGCGAATCCAAGACTCCGCGTAATCTCGAGCACGCCCATTACCAAACTTTCGGACGGGAACCTTTCGGCGAGGCCATCGGCCAGTTTAAGGAGCGGGGGCCGGCAACCGGACTGATCATCCGCAATGGATATATCGTTGCCGAATGGGGTGATCTAAATCGGGTTGATATGACATTCAGCGTTACCAAGAGTTTTCTCTCGACGACCGTGGGCCTCGCATTCGACCGCAAACTTATCCGCAGCCTGCAGGACCGAGCGGGCGATTATTCAGCACCGGTGGCGGTGTACAGGCCCGGCGAGAAATTCGACAATCCCGAAAGGTTCGGGCAGTCACCATTTATCGACCTCTTTACGACCGAGCATAACCGCAAGATCACATGGGAGCATCTGCTCAGGCAAACCAGCGATTGGGAGGGCACTCTCTGGGGTAAACCTGAGTGGGCCGACCGGCCGGACCGCGATGCGTCAACCTGGCTAACCAGACCGCGGAAGGAACCCGGCACGGCCTACGAATACAACGATGTCCGCGTCAACGTGCTTGCTCTGGCCGCCCTTAACGTTTGGCGCCGTCCGTTGCCCCAAGTGCTGAAAGAACATGTAATGGACGAGATCGGGGCGTCGAACACCTGGCGCTGGTTTGGTTATGAGAATTCGTACGTCGTGATCGATGGCCAGATCATCCAGTCAGCCAGCGGTGGCGGACACTGGGGCGGCGGCATGTTTATCAACGCAGCGGACATGGCGAGGTTTGGCCTGCTCACGTCGAGAAACGGCAAATGGGGGAGCAAACAGATCCTCTCTCAGGAATTTATCCGTCAGGCCCGTACGCCGACCGGGCCGCTGCCGACTTACGGGTTCATGAACTGGTTTCTCAACACCGACCAAAAATACTATCCCGCAGCGCCTGCATCCGCCTTTGTTCACCTCGGAAATGGAACGAACATCATCTACGTCGATCCCGACAATGACATCGTGATCGTCGCTCGCTGGATCGAGAACGGAAAGATAAATGAGTTTATCGGGAAAGTAGTAGCGAGCGTCGTTGCGGGAAGCCGGTGACGAGCGTCGGGTGACGGGAAGAGTGATTCGAGCCCGATTGCCGGCCGCAAAGCCCAGGGATCGCCGCCTGCACGATCCTCTGACCCGACACAGCAGGCAAGGCAAACCGCGCTTCACCCGTTAAAAGAGGGATGGAACTATGCATCGAAGGCGAGAATCGTAATAAAAGTAGGCCCGGCTCTAGAATTCTCCAATTCTCGTTGTTGACAACACCCATCTTCTGAAATACGATTCGCGAAACGACATGATGATGATCGAGATCAATTCCCTAGTTAAGCTCCGGCTCTCGGTTCGAGGTCATTTTCAGTTGCTTATATTTGGGGGCTTGCTGATGAGTTGCTCCCTACCGGGAATGATGATCGGACAACCGACATCGGGCACGGCGGTTTCCGAGGATTACCAGAACCTGCTGCGGGCGCGCCGCATGGTGGAGATGGAATCCGAGATCGTTACTATGCCGGACGCTAGGATCCGCGGACATCTGAGACTAAAGGTGTTGGAATTCGTTTTTTCTAAGCAAGTCCAGGCGGAGTATGCGGCGGGGGAAGCCCTTCTGACGATCATGTTTGAGGACATGGCTCGGAATGAAAAGGAAGTTGTATTGTGCAGAGGACTCTGGTCGAATCAACTGGCTCTGCTGCTCCGCAAACACGCACCGGATATAGGAAGACGGTTCGAAGCCAAGTTCGTGAAAGAGGTGGATACGACACCGCTGGACGAAGAGGATCTTAAGGCGGGGGAGAATCCGGGAACGGTTGCCGACCGCCTCATCGAGCGGATACATCGAGGGGACCGCACCGGTGGCATGGCAAACATTCACCAGGATATAAAAAGAAAGGACTCCGCGGCGGCCGAGCGTTTGCTCACGGCTCTGATTGAGCGGCGCGAAAAGTATCCCGATCCGTCGCAGCTCGGCACGCTTTACTGGGCCGTCGACGGTCCTAACCGGAAGCCGGGCGACACACCGCTCGATCTGAGCCTAAGGTATTATCGGCTCCTGGTAAAGGCCGCGATGAAAGACGACGGCAAGATCGCAAATGACGGCCGAAGGTATTTTCCAACCGAGTATCCGCTAAACGCAGCCCTGCCAAAGATCAAGGAGCTCGATGCGGATCTCTATCGTCAGGCCCGAGCTGCGGTCGAGAGGCGCCTCAAAAAGCTGCCTGATCTCGAACGGCAGAAAGGAATGATCGCCGACCGGGCAGCCTCCAGCGACGATCCGATGGCGGCATGGATCGCCGAGGGCGACAGGGCGGATGATCCGCGGATAAAAGACCACGCCTATTTTCGAGCCGCGGCCTTGGCGCGGCGAAAACAGCTTTACAAAACGGCGGTCGATCTGCTGATGAAGGCCAGCCCTGATATCGGCCACCCTGAGATACCGAACAATCGCGACCGGTGGATCTTTTACATGATCATGGACATTGCGCGAAAGCGCGACATCGAGTCGGTCGAGTACGCGATCAAGCACATTGAGGACGCAAACATTCGCGGAGATGCGACAATGTACGCGGCAGGAGAGATCGGCCGCTGGGAGCAGGCTAAACGTGCCGATTACGCTGCGATGATACTTCGCGGGTTTGACGTGCTGGAGAAGGCGACGCTGGAACCGCAGACGATCTGTTCGCTGGGCAACAGTGTAAACCGCTGGATATTCTTTCAGCCCGGAGGAGCTATGAGAGCCACCGAAATACGGTCCCGGGCGATCGCAATCGCTAACCGCGTCCCTCTGCCTGATCCGGCAGCCAAACCGGGTTCGCCCGAACGGATCAAGTATGTCAACAAGGTCCTTGCACCCGGCCTCGGGTGTATCGCGTGGCTGGTCCAGCCGATTCCCGGAGCCCATGTCCCGCTCGTGCCGTTCGAACTGGCCGACGGTGTCAAGATAAAAGAATGGAATCTCGCGGCCCGGATCCAGAACGAAACCCGCAGAACCTATCCGATCCTAACAAACTGATCGGAGATCTCACGTCAAACCGCTCACCCTCGAGATCGCTTCGCGCTCTCTCGACGGGCGAGGTATTCGGGGGCTGTGTACCCCTTGGTGAAGCCCAGGGCAATGCAGGAGATTCTGGAAAGAGTTTACCTTGGACAGATAGATTCCCGGCTATTTCGATCAATATGTAATTCAACCTCACTATTTGATCTTTACGTGCTCTTGACAACGTAAATAAAAAGTCATGGGGTCAGTCGTGCAATATTGCAATTCATTTTCTTGATCATTCTTCTCCGATCTCAATAGCCTCGCGATAGACTACCTCCATATTTCTCCAATCCGTTTGTACCGGCATAATTCCCTCCGCTTTACACCATTCAGTCGCTAGATAATCGACAAAATCGACAATTCTTTGGCTTCGGCAATTCGGGTTGCAGATCTTGTACATAGGGAACGAAAAGGTATTCAGTTCCTCTTGTATTAGATGCGCAGTATTAATAAATAATACTGCGTCCACATAGGGGAAGCGTGGCTGTCCGACACTATCTAACTTTTTCAGAGCGTTTAGAATTCTGGACGTTATAAGCGGAGGTGAGAGAATATGAACTCTGTCGTTAAGGAAGATCAAAAGACCATCACTATCCGGCAGATTAAAGGATTTCTTCGTTGATCGGATTTGCCGATTAGCATCCTTGATGGATTCTTCTACTAAGTTCGTGATGTTTGAGTAGATTGTTCTTCTTATCTTTTTCGCATCAGGAAATACTTCGAGCAGTCGGTCCAGGCCCTTGGCTCCGAATATCCAAGGCCATTCCTCCCGCTTGGCCAAAACACGAAGCCTTTCTTCTATTTTGTAAAATGGGTCCGCATTTAACGTCTTCAACTCACAAACAATTTCTCGCGCGTCAAAAAAATAGTCTGCTATCTTCTCGCTTCTCTGTTTGAAAGACAGATGTAGATCGTCTATGCATTCACCCGAAGGGAAGGTCTTCAAAAAAACGTTAAGCCGTTCACGAGTCTTCATCCTTTTGAAAATGTTCCAACCTCCTCAATGTTCCCGCTCTGCGGAACAAGCCATTCGAGGCCTGAGAAGATGTCGTTCCCGCACGCGATTCTTATTATGCCTTCGAGATCGCTTCGCGCTCTCTCGACGGCTAAGTTAGTTTGGGATTGTGACCCCGGGCTAAAGCTCGGGGCAATTCCCCAATTAAGCGAGGTCGAAGAGCAGGAACTCGGAATTGTTGCTCGTTGCGGTGATCGCGAGCGATGTTTCCTCGCTGATGGCGGCGCCGTCGCCGGGGTTTAGGGTTTCGCCGTTTACTTCGATCGAGCCGCTGATGAGCTGTATCCATGCATGGCGGCCTTCGGCGAGCGTATGGCTGACGGTGTCGCCGGCCGAGAGGATCGAGGCGTAGAGCTTTACATCCTGATTGATGTGGACCGAACCGTCGGAGCCACCGCGTGAGGCGACGAGGCGCAGCCCGCCCTGCTTTTCCTCCGGTGCGAACCGCCTCTGCTCGTAACCGGGTTCGAGCCGATGCGTTTCGGGCAGGATCCATATCTGCAAAAGATGCGTCTTATCCGTCGGCGAACTGAATTCGCTATGCAGTACACCGGTTCCCGCCGTCATCCGCTGGACGTCATTGGGCCGTATCGTCTCACCGTTTCCCATCGAATCCCGGTGCGACAGCTCGCCCGAGATCACGTATGTGATGATCTCCATATCGCGATGGCCATGCTTGGGAAAGCCCTGGTCCGGCTCGATGTGATCTTCGTTTATGACCCGCAGATCCCGAAAACCCATAAATGCCGGATCGTGATAGTCACTGAATGAAAATGTGTACCGTGTGTCGAGCCACCCATGATTGGCATGCCCGCGTTCGTCTGACCGTCTTATCTTGATCATTTGTAGTATCTCCCTTCTTACAATCAATGATATCAAGGCCGTCGCGCTTAATAATCATCAATTCCGGCGAGGGTTTTGTAGTCAATTAGTACTAGCCGTTTATCGCAGAAAATTCAAGAGGGATCTGAGACGAAGAGATGTCGGCCACTACCCTAAATTGCGAGTTCGTAGATCGGCGGTCCATCGTCAGAACTCATTCGAAATAATTCCGATCTCTTCTGGATCACCATCAATCCATCGCGTATCGGCAGCAGCACATTCTCGACGCGGTCGTCTGCCATTACCTTTTGATTAAATTCATGCAGGGCACGGGTGTCTTCGTCTTTCACCTCGGCAAGGACCTTGCCGCTCCAAAGGACGTTATCGGCGATTATGTAGCCGCGATCGGTGAGACGGTCGAAAACCAGATCGTAATAGGTGGAATAATTCGGCTTATCCGCGTCGATAAAGACGAGATCAAACGATTCTGAGAGCGTGGGGATCAGATCGGCCGCGGTTCCGAGTAGGAATTCGATCTTCGAAGCGTACTCTGTTTGGGCCACGTACGACTGTGCGACACGATTGGTCTCTTCCTGTACGTCTATTGTAATTACCTTTCCATCCTCACCCAGGCCTTCGGCCAGGCAGAGGGCTGAATATCCGAGATAAGTACCGATCTCTAATATGACTCTCGGCCTGATCATGTGAGACAGCATGCTCAGTACACGGCCCTGGAAAAAGCCGGACAACATCGATGAATCCGTATAGTAAGCGTAACAGTGAGCCCGCAGTTCCCCTAGCACCTTGCTTTCCCCGGATGTAAAACTCTCGGCATACGCCAGCAAGTCGTCATTTATGATCATATATCTATTCTTACAAGCCCCCTTTTTATTGCCAGCGTAGCGGCTGACGTGCGGTCAGACACGCCCAACTTGCCAAATACATTCTGAACGTGCGATTTCACCGTATTCTCGGAAACGTCGAGGGCAAATGCGATCTCCTTGTTCGACATCCCTCCGACGATCATCTGCAGCACACTTGCTTCGGCCCGGGTCAGTTCTTCCGAGCCGATATGTTCGCTTAGGATCCCCGCGATCTCAGCCGGAATGTACTTGCGTCCTGCATGCACGCTCCGAATAGCATCGACGAGATCGGACGGCGCAACTTCCTTAAGTACGTAGCCCGCCGCCCCGTTCCCGAGCGCCCGTTTTATCTCGCTATCACCCGCATGTTCGGCCATGATGATGATCTTTGCCCTCGGTCGCTCGCCAAAGTATTTATCCAGATCATCGATGGTGCAGGTGCCCGGAAACCTGAGGCCGAGAATCGTGACATCGGGTGACATTTCCGAGAACATACGAAGACCGTCTTCCGGTATCCCGGCATCACCCAAGAGGTCAATGTCGTCCATTGAATCTAAAAGTGATTTAATCCCCAGACGTGTAAGGGGCTGATTCTCGATCACGAGCACTGAGATCGGAGGCATGGCTATTTATTTACGGCCAGCTCGGCCGCATAATCGACGAGCGGCCTGATCAGGTCCGTTTCGTAATTTGTCTTAACGTTTTGCATAACGGCCGTGATGCGCTCGAGGCCCATTCCTGTATCAACCGACGGTGCCGGGAGTGGCGTGAGCGTAAACTTGCCGTCATCATTCCGCGTCCGGTTAAATTGCATGAATACCAGATTCCAGATCTCAATTGTCGTGTCGCCCTCGCCGTTCACCCATTTCGGATGATTCTTTTCAGGGTCATTTGGGTCGTCGCCCATGTAATAGTGGATCTCGGCACACGGCCCGCATGGCCCCGTGTCGCCCATCTGCCAGAAATTGTCCTTGCGTCCGAATGCCAGGATCCGTTCGGGCGGGGCACCGACGGCCTCGAAGTACTTGCGGGCCTCGTCGTCCGGGCCGACCTCATCATCGCCCTCAAATACCGAGAACCAGAGCCTTTCTCTCGATAGGCCGAACTCATTTACCAGCAGATCCCACGCATATTCGATCGCCTCTTTCTTAAAATAATCCCCGAATGAGAAGTTCCCGAGCATCTCGAAAAACGTATGGTGCCGTGCGGTTTTTCCGACCTCATCGAGGTCATTGTGCTTGCCCCCGGCCCGAATACACTTTTGCGAGGTCACTGCCCGTTTGTAATCGCGCTTTTCGTTGCCGAGGAAAACATCCTTGAACTGGTTCATCCCGGCATTGATAAAGAGCAGCGTCGGGTCGTTCGCAGGAAGCAGCGGAGAGGAAGGCACGACCTTGTGCCCGTTGCGTTCGAAATAATCCAGAAATTTAGCTCTAACCTCGTTTCCCGTCATAGAAAAACTTTAACATAATGGCTTTCGCACAGGCATCACGAAATAATGCCGAACGCGTGCGCATTCGGCAGACTTAACCGTTGGGCAAATGGCGATTATTTCGCCGGTTTAAATTTTAGCGCGAGGGAATTTATGCAGTAGCGCAGACCGGTTGGCTGCGGGCCGTCATCGAAAACATGGCCGAGATGCGAATGGCAGCGGGCACATTCGATCTCGATACGTTCTTCTGACGGAAGGCTCCTGTCGATCTTTTCTTTCAGATTTTTCTTATAGGCGGGCCTGAAAAAACTCGGCCATCCGGTCCCGGAATCGTACTTCGCATTCGACCGGAAAGCAATCAATCCGCAGCCGGCACAATGATAGGTGCCTTTTTTCTTATTTTTATTCAGCGGGCCTGAATAGGCTTTCTCTGTACCCGCCTGCCGCAGGACAACATACTCATCGGAAGATAACAGAGCTTTCCATTCGGCCTCGCTTCGTTCAACAGCCAGGCCATCGTATTCAGCGTCGGTCAGGACGATCCCGATCTGTCTGCTCGGCGCAAGAACGGTCGATGTCTTGATCGTTTCGGCGGACGGCCTGGCGGCGGCGTCGATCACGCTACCGTTTGAAACCGTCTCGAAAGAAAATAAGACCCCGGCGATCGTCAGAATTGCCAGGGTTGAAAGTTTGTACATCTTGTATCTCCAGTTTTAAAGCGAGATCAAAAAATCGCTCGACGATCGAAGGGCTTTATAAGAACCTTCCCGAATTAAGCATAACCCGTAAGTCAATACTCAACAGCTACGGGAACCCTGTAATTTTACCTTCGATCGTCGAACGATGCCCGTAAACTAGTTAGGCAGCAGAACGCTGTTTACTACATGAATGACGCCGTTTGATTGCTTAACGTCTGCCGTAGTTACAGTTGCCTTCCCGCCTTTTTCGTCGGTAATGATGACATTCTTGCCTTCCATGGTCGCGGTAAGCGTGCCGCCGGCAACCGTTGTAAGCTTTGCCTTTCCTTTGCCGGCCTTGATAGCCTTGACGACTGCTTTTGAGTCGAGATTTCCCGCCACAACGTGATAGGTCAGCACTTTTGTGAGCGTGTTTTTGTTTTGAGGCTTGAGCAGCGTTTCGACGGTTCCTGCCGGCAGCGCCTCAAAAGCACTGTTGACCGGGGCAAACACCGTGAATGGTCCGGCGCTTGCGAGTGTATCGACCAGGCCCGCAGCCTTTACGGCCGCAACAAGTGTAGTGTGGTCTTTTGAGTTGACTGCGTTCTCAACGATGTTTTTGGTTTTATACATCGCCGCACCGCCAACCATCGGGTTGCCGGTGTCCATCATCTGCGCCGTTGCCGACGACGCACCCAGAGCGAATCCGAGTGTTAAAACTGCTAATGCAAAATACGATCTCATATCAATATCTCCCTTGTAATTTTATTTCTAGCGAAAGGTTTGTTCCCTTTGGTAAGTATTTTCGCCGGGAGGGTGGGATCGGATTCAGATATTTTATTGAGCGATCTCTTCAAGAACAGAAGTTCCTGAGGCGAGGTTTCCTGATGTCCATTGCCAGGTCTCGTGCAGACGGAGCCGGCCGTCAGGAAGTATCTCGGGAACTGTATGGCAGGTACCCGTCATCAGCTGGCCCGAGCGATTGACGTGGTGATAACGCATTTGAAGATTCTCTTTTGCGTCGCAGATCGCGATCATGTGGCCGACAATGATATCGCCTCCATGATAGTCGGCCGTCACGATATTTCCGCTTTGCCGGTAATAGAAACGCGTGTCGGCATCCACATCGCCTTCGTCTGACGTTTTCACGACCCGGAACACGCGGCCGTCGTAGTTGATCTTATTCATCGTCTTCAAAACGCCCATCGGCTATCGCCGCCATGCGATCACGGATCAGATCGTACTCAAAACCCTGCCGCAGAAGGTGGTCCAAAAATTTCTTTATATCCTCACGAGTTTCGGGCCGACCCTTTATTCGCAGTCGCTTTTGGATCGCACGGTCAATGAGATCTGCCTCGGGCATGGAATCAAAGGCCTCACTAAATGCCTTTTCCGCAACATCCTTATCCAGTTTTTTCTGCGACATCGTCATCTGCAGTTTCCGGCGTCCCTGCGGTTTCTGCCGGAGCCTGGAGAGCGCGACATCACGTGCAAACTGCTCGTCGTCGAGATATTTGTAATCCGACAGCTTTTCGATCACTGCGTCGACGATCGCCTCGTCGGTCCACATTTTTTCGAGCAGGCGTTCGCGGAGTTCGCGCACGGACCTCGGCTTGGCAGCAAGCAGCCTGACGGCGCGGTTCATCGTCCGTTCACGCGAACGCTCGCGGTCGGTTACCGATCGCTCTTGTTCGCCATCGGACTTTACTTTCCGCCGGTTCCACATATCCTCAGATTATACAGCTATTTCGGTGGTCCTATTGATGGCACGGACGCGGAAGGGCTAAGGTACATATTTATACTTTTAGAGCATATGGTAATGCACGAGGACTTTGGCTCAAGCCATCGCTGAGTTTTCTCTATCCCGTTATCGCGAGCAGCAATGAACGGAATCCTAATTATCGATAAACCCGACGGCCTGACATCACATGATGTCGTCGCCCGCGTCCGCCGCATCCTGCGGACAAGGAGGGTCGGCCACACTGGCACGCTCGACCCGTTTGCGACCGGAGTAATGGTGATCCTCGTGGGCCAGGCTACGCGGCTGGCACAATTCCTGGATCGGGATGAAAAAGAATACGAGGCCGTGGTGCGATTCGGATATGAAACGGACACAGGCGACCGAACTGGCGCCAAGAAGCAAGACTTCGATACCACAACCGAAGAGGTCAACGAAAAGATACGCGCCATCAATTGGGAGAACGTATTTTCCCAATTCCGCGGCGAGACCGAACAAACCCCGCCGATGTATTCGGCAAAAAAGATCGACGGCAAAAAGCTATATGAACACGCCCGTCGCGGCGAAACCATCGAGCGTAAATCAGTCTTCATCAATATCTCAGAACTCTCACTGATCGAAGATGAACCAGTGGGTCCGCTCGAGATTAAGCTCCGGGTCGCATGCTCGGCCGGTACTTACGTCCGAACCCTTGCCGAGGACATCGGCCGGGTCGTAGGTACCGGGGCGCACCTGTCAGAACTCAGGCGATCGCGGGCAGGGCAATTTGATATCTCGCAGGCCATCAGCCTTGAGAGTTTGGCATCGCTTGACGATCCGGCATCGGTTTTACTGCCCTTGTCTCATGCTGTCTCGCATTTGCCGAAATTTGTCTTACCCGATGACCGCGTCGAAAAAACCCGCAACGGCCTATCAAGCCGTGTGAGCCAAACGCCATTCGCAGATGGCGAATCGCTACGAATGCAGGACTCGCTCGGCAGCCTGATAGCCATCGGCATTTATGACGCGGCAGAAAATACTGTTCGGCCAAAAGTCGTTTTGGTATAGAATGGCGGCGGAGATCTAATTATGAAAAAGCGAAATCTGGCATTGGCATTTGGCGGTGCGGTCGGGGCCGCGGTTGCCGTAAAGCTGCTCACTCGCTCGGCCAGCGTCGACTGGGAAACCGTCGCCGAGGTGGTGCCGCATTCCGAACGTTCGCATTTCATCATGGTCGATGGGGCCCGCGTCCATTATCAGGAATTTGGCGATGCAGTGAACCCAAAGATGATCCTGATCCACGGATATACCGCGTCGGTTTATGTGTGGAAGACCGCAGCTCCCATGCTGGCAGATGCGGGATTTCATGTGATCGCAATCGATCTATTGGGCTTCGGGTACTCGGAAAAACCTTCGTGGTTCGATTATTCGATCCAGTCACAGGCCCGTATGGTATCGAGATTTATGAATCGGCTCGGCATCGGCAAAGCGACGATCGCTGGAAGCTCATATGGCGGAGCGGTTGCCGCAACCATCGCCCTCGATTATTCCGAGCGTGTTGAAAAGCTCGTTTTGGTTGATGCCGTAATAAATAATGAGGTCAAGAGCCACCCCGTCCTCAAACTCGCCGCGATCCCGGGCATAGGCGAGGTGATCACACCGTTCCTGTCGGACTCGAAGCTTTTTCTGCGATACCGGATGCACGGTACGCTGGCGAAGGCCAACCACCATTTGATCACGAAGGAGAGGATCGATTCGATCCGGCGGCCGCTAATGGCGGCTGACGGCCATCATAGTCTGCTCGCCACTTCGCGAAACTGGTCCGCCGACCGCATCGAGCAGGACGCTTACCTCATCAACCACCCCACACTTATAATCTGGGGCGAAGAGGACAACGTCATCTCGATCAAGAACGGCTATAAGCTGCATAAAGAGATCCTGAATTCGCGATTTGTCGTGCTCAAAGATTGCGGACATGTTCCTCAGGAAGAAAAAAGCGAGATATTTACAGAGCTTGTAACCGAATTTTGTCGGGATAGAAAAGGGCGGATTGAAGACCGCGAAGGAGACGAAGTTAGGCTGCAAGCCTAAAAATATCTATAGTGCCCCGTTATCTTCCAGTCGAATAATCTGTCTTCTGCCCTGGCTCCGCCGCCGATATTATGAATTATCAGGTAACGTTTTGATCTCTCGCTCCAAAGGTGCGAGACGATCCCGATATGCGACATGCCTTTGCCATTCAGGTCCCAACTCACGACGTCGCCCGGTTTATAATCTTCTCCCCTCGACGATATAGGAATGGATTTTCCTTTTCGGGTAAAGAAAGTTTGGAGGTTCGGCACCCTCCTGTGGTCGATATTGGTATCCGGCCGCTGCAGTCCCCATTTGTTCGGGTATGAGGCGAAGTTCGCTTTGATGTTCTCATGCACCTCTTTCTGCAGATCGACACCGGCGGAGCGAAACGAGCGGATTATCTCATCCGTGCAGGCACCAGTCTCTATCGGAGGATCTCCGTTTGGGTACGGAATCGAAAAATAATCCTGCGTGTAGTTTGTGGTTACACTCAACTGCTCCTGCGCGTGCGCCAAAACTTGTCGGATTGGCTCGGAAGCGATTGCCTCAATAGCAGGTTTCTCAACGAGATCAGTCGAGAAAGCGCCGGACGATTGGTCTTGCAGACAGCCCGTTAGGACCAAAGTCAAGAAAAGGCCCAGTAATTTTAAACAGGCTGGCACAGTAAAATTCTACCCGATAAATTCCTCGACATCTCGTAAATAAGCAATAATCAAGCAATGGAAAGCCATTTCTATTTTGACGGACAGGTTCTGTCCGAATCGGATCCGGTGACTTTACCGCTCTCATCGGCCTTGCTTTACGCAAAGGGGATTTTCACAACGGTAGCGATCCGTGACGGCCAGCCGCTGCTGTGGGACAAACACTGGGCTCGTCTGGAGAAGTCTGCAGATTGCCTGGGCATCGATCTTTCAGAACATTCTGAGGAGTCGACGCGGAAGAAACTTCGCGACCTCATCTCGGCGAACCAGGTGATAAATGGCCGGGCCCGACTCACCTTTTTCGACCAGCGATCAACTGCTATGTGGCCCATCAAAACCAATCGAAAGACATCATTGGCTGTATTGACCGGTGAATCCAGACCGGTGCCACAACGTCTCCGGCTTTCATGCTCGCCTTTTACGGTCAATTCGCTCTCGCCCCTTGCCGGCATTAAATCGTGCAATTACCTCGAAAATATGATGGCGATCGACGAGGCAAAAAAGAGCGGTTCTGACGAAGCCATCCGGGTCAATGAGCGCAACGAGATAACAGGCGGGTGTATGGCTAATGTCTTTTGGCTGAAGGGCGACGAGCTATTTACGCCAAGCCTCAAAACCGGCTGCTTGCCCGGCACGACACGCGAATATGTGCTGGAAAACGTCTATTGTCGTGAGGTCGAGGCCGGGATCGGAGATCTGGGGGAGGCGGATGCGATATTCTTAACATCGGCCGGGCTTGGGATCGTCGAGGTCGCGGAGTATGGATCGAGGCAATTTATCAGATCGGATCATCCGATCTTGAGGCTACTGAACGATCTGCATTGATCGCACCAAAAACACGAATGCTCACGAACGCTAATTCGTGAACATTCGTGTCAATTCGTGGCAAGATCCCCTAGCCTGCGGTTTCGAAAAGTGCGAGGATCTGCTTGCCCTCGTTTGAACGCGGGTCGATCGTGCGAAGGTGTTTTTGCCCCTGCATTTCCCAGATCGCCGTTACCGTTCCTTCTTTTTCGACGGCCTGATATGAAACGTCGTCCTGGTTTACCGGTTCCTCTGTGGGTTCCGGGGCCTCAGCGGCCTGTACTGCTTCTTCTGACATTTACGGCTAATAGCTCCTGACTTGGAATAGCTTCTAAACCAATTTGCGAATAGAAGAAGAATTCTTACATATAAAGCCTGATCTTGTCGAGTCTTAACTGGCCGCGGTGGCGGTCGGGTCGGCCAACTATCCTTACAAATCTTCTTTTCATTCACCTCGATTTTAGATATTCTTTGGCACAATGTCACCCATTGCGATCACCTTGATCCTCCTCTTCGTCGCGATCATTTTGTTTGCGACCGAGAAGATCCCTGTCGACGTTGTCGGGCTAATACTCGTCGTGGCCCTCGTCATGACAGGCGTGCTCGGCGTCAACGACGCTGTGGCGGGTTTTGGCAATGAGATCATTATCACGATCGGCGGTCTTTTTATCCTCGTTGGGGGTGTGATCAAGACAGGATTGGTGGATCAGATCGGTCGCCGGATCTTTCTGATTGCCGGCAGCAATCAATTCGTCCTGACAGCGCTGATAATGGGCTCCGCCGCGCTCGTGAGTGCATTTATCAACAATACGACCACGGCCGCAATGTTGCTGCCCGTCGTCATCGGTCTCGCCGCAAAAGCGGGCCTTCCGCCTTCAAAACTGTTGATGCCAATGGCATTCGGCACCATTCTGGGCGGAAGCTGTACGCTGATCGGAACATCGACCAATTTGGCCGTGAGCGGGGCTCTGCAGCGATATGGCTACGGTTCCATTTCGATGTTCGAGCTGGCCCCGGTCGGCGTGATCGTCGTTGGCGCCGGCATCCTTTACATGCTCGTGATCGGAATGAGAATGCTGCCCTCGGCCGGCGGGGGTGATTCATTAACCGACGAATACAGCATCCGCGAATATATTTCGGAACTTCTGGTGATACCCGATTCGCGCCTGATAAAGCAAACCCTGCAAGAGGCGAACCTAAATGCTGAGCTTGGGCTAAACGTCCTGGGTATCATTCGCGGCGACGAAAAGATCATCGCCCCGGATTCTCGCGAGCGGATCCAGTTGATGGACCTTCTCATTGTCGAGGGAAAGATAAACGACATCCTAGGTGTAAAAGAACAGGCAGGCCTCGAGATCAAGCCCGATTTTAAATTGAACGATGTTCTTCTCGAGAGCGACAATGTACAGCTTTACGAAGTCCTCGTCATGGGTGATTCTCGTCTGGTTGCTCGCACCCTTAGGGAACTGAAATTTCGACAGCGTTACGATCTGACGGTTCTAGCGATCAATCGGCACCGCGAGTCGATCATCGAAAAGCTTAGTGATGTTCGTCTGCGATTCGGCGACGTTCTGCTTGTACAGGGGTCTCGTAATGAAATAGATCCTTTGGTCGCAGATGGCGAGATCCTTCTTCTTGAGGATGTGTCGGCGAGCGCGATACGCGTGGATAAAAAACGATGGGCCATCGCAGCCTTCGTATTATTTCTCGCCCTTTCTATGTCGGGGGCCATTACGGGTTTGGCGATCCCGGTAGCGGTCTGCGTCCTGGCCGGAGTTTTCATGATGCTTGCCACCAAGACTGTCCGGTACAGCGAAATGTACTCACTCATCGATTTCAGACTGCTCGTTCTGATCGCCTGTATGATGAGTTTTGGCATTGCGATGGAGAACACGGGGACGGATAAGTATCTCGCGGGCATGATCGAAGATCATTTCGGACAATTCGGTCCCACGGCGGTTCTGGGAGGGTTTTTTCTTCTAACTGTCCTGCTCACTCAGCCGATGTCTAATCAGGCTGCAGCCCTGGTGGTTCTGCCGGTTGCGGTCAAGACAGCCCTGGCCTTTGGTCTCAACCCACGGCCATTCGCGATCATGGTGGCGCTGGCAGCCTCGTTCTCATTTATTACGCCGCTTGAACCTGCCTGCGTCCTGGTTTACACACCAGGTCGTTACCGTTTTATGGATTTTGTGAAGATCGGTTCGATGCTGACATTGATCGTCTTTGCGGTGGCGATCACTCTGGTCCCGATATTCTGGCCCCTTTAATATCCGCTCCGCGCGAGACCTCTTTAAACGTGATGCCGCGTTTCACGATGAGTATCATTCCCATCGCCGTCCAAAACAAAATTCGGCCTTTTCGTATTATCGCGATGGTCACGCCGACACCGGCTGCGAGGCCGACCGTCTGGCCGACAAACTGCGCCCCGGCCTCATCGACGCCGATCATAAAAGGGATCAGCTTGAACAATATCGTCACCAAACGGCTTACCGACTCCAACAGAAATGCGTTTAGCAGACTCGGGGATGACTCGCTCAAACGGCTGAGAATATACCAAACCTCAGCGATCCCGAGCAGGTGATATGCCGCCTGGAGCAGGCAGATCGGTAAGAACCGACGCGGATAGCGTCTGTAAAAGCCGTAAATGAGGTTTTCGAACAACCTCACATCCAGACGCCCATTTTCCAGCAGACGCCGAAGCACCCCGTGCTGATAAAGCCATTCGCAGGTTTCGCTCGCAAAATGCCATTGGCGGATGACCATCGTGATGCCCAGGCCAATTAGTATCACGACTGCAACGACGAGCAGATTTATTGTCAATGCGAGCCCCGGATCGACCACAAAACCCCGAAGCAGTGTAAACGCGCCCAACACCAAAAAGATGCCGGTGATCAGGCTATAAAAAAGATTTTCAGTAGCAACCGACGAAAGGCCGGCAACGAGCGGGATCCGCTTTCTCACCGCAATTGCTTTTGACGTTCCGCTAACCAGAATGCCCAATGGGATCGTGCTGCTCAGGGCCTCGCCGATCATCACGGCGGGAACGGTATCTTTTAGATCGAGATGATAGGGTTCGTAGACGGACAGTTTCCAGGCGTACGCCCGGGCACAGATCCGTAGGAAGTAAATGAAGAGTATTCCGGCAAAACCAACCAGGCCGAATCTCGCGACCCCGTCAGCGATCTCATAAAAGCCGACGGAATAGACAAAATATCCAAACAACGCCAACCCGGCGATCGTCAGCACGATCGCGATGACTTTCAACCGGGCAAATTTTTGCGAATGTTGTTGCGGTTCAGATGCCGGTTCCACTGCTTTGCCTTTGCCCCTTAGCTTGCATAAAATGGTATTTTATCGGAACTCAAATCACAATACAGTAACCATTATGAACACTGCCGTAGGAGCCGCCTTATCGAACACCGGCCTAACCATTTTATCCGAAGAAGAAGACCTGTTTCGAGCGTCGGTCAGAGAATTCGCCGAGGGCGAGGTCCGCCCTAAGGTCGAAGCGATGGAACACGCTGGCAAGCTCGATGGCGATCTGATCAAACAGTGTTTTGAGCTAGGCCTGATGGCGATCGAATCGCCCGAGGAATACGGCGGAGCAGGATCAACGTTATTCAACGCGATCATTGCTATCGAAGAGATCGCCCGCGTCGATGCCAGCCTGTCGGTCTTTGTCGATGTTCACAATACGCTGGTGACCAATGCCTTTATGCGTTGGGGCAGCGACGATCTGAAAAAACGCTATATGCCGCAGCTCGCTGAGAGCCGCGTCGGCGCCTACGCACTGTCTGAGGCAGGGTCAGGTTCAGATGCCTTCGCACTTGCTACAAAGGCCGTGGACAAAGGCGATCATTACGAACTCAACGGCCAAAAGCTTTGGATCACCAACGGTAATGAGGCCGAGATATTTATCGTTTTCGCCAATATCGATCCGGCGGCCGGATACCGCGGGATCACAGCATTCATCGTCGAGAAGCAATTCGAGGGATTTTTGGTCGGCAAAAAAGAGGACAAACTCGGCATACGTGCCTCGTCGACTACTGAGCTGATCCTTGATGGCTGCCAGGTCCCTAAAGAAAACGTCCTCGGCGAGGTCGGCAAAGGCTACAAAGTTTCGATCGAGACGCTGAACGAGGGCCGTATCGGCATCGGTGCCCAGATGCTCGGCATCGCTCAGGGTGCATACGAAGCCGCTCTGAAATACACCGCTGAACGCGAACAGTTTGGTCAGTCGATCAATAATTTCCAGGCCGTGCAATTCCAGCTCGCCGAGATGGCAGTAGAGATCGAGGCCACGCGCCTGCTCGTTTACAACGCTGCCCGCCTCAAGGACGCCGGAAAACCTTTTCTAAAGGAAGCCGCTATGGCAAAACTCTACTCGTCACGATGCGCCGAAGCCGTCGCCAGCAAGGCTATAGAACTTTTCGGCGGTTACGGCTACGTCAAAGACTACCCGGTCGAAAAATACTGGCGCGACTCGAAAATCGGCTCCATCTACGAAGGTACGTCCAATATGCAGCTTCAGACGATCGCAAAATTGATCACCACCGGGAAATAAGAGTGTTTAATATTAGATCAGGATGGTTTTCATTAATTCTCATCGTAATGGGAAATATTTGCGTAGAAGCGCAGTTATTGCCTTACCGTAGTGATTTGGACGTTGATGGTTGGGCGGTTCCTAACTTTAATAAGTTAAAAATTCGCAGCACCTCGGAACACGAGGTCGACGGGGGCGTTCTAAAAAAAGAACAATTTGATGTGGCCAATCTCAAATTGTCCACAGTCTTATCAAAAGAGCCTGATTTAGAAAAATACTGTGAGTTTCGCAACCTTCACGCTTACAGTTTTCGAGGTAGAGTATTTTCACTTAGTGGGGGGTGTATAATCCTCTTCATCTCTACTTACAGATCGACGAACGGAAAGTCGAGTTTGCAGGTAAAGGACTACATGGCCGCCTATACTTTGTACACCTTTTACGATGAGGATGGCGACGGAAAGTTTGAACGACGTTACAATTCGAATCCTAGCGACAAGAAGTTCGAGATTATAATTCCGGCTTGGACAAAGAAATGACCGCCGAAGAGATCAAACAATACCTGACCGAGCTAAACGACGAACTTCGCCTGATGGACATAAAGGGCGAAGTTTCGCTTTTTGGCGGAGCGGTTATGGTTCTCGCATTCAATGCTCGTATTGCAACAAAGGACATTGATGCGGTCTTTGAACCTGTGAAGGAGATAAGAAACGCGGCTCACAGGATCGCTGACCGACATGGTCTTAATTTAGACTGGCTTAATCACGCGGTGCGGATCTTCGTTGTTGAACACGAACGCGACCTGCTGTTTGAATTATCCAACCTTCGAGTTACGGTGCCAGAGCCGGATTATTTG
>JBGSXN010000080.1:0-4175 GCA_041751355.1 Pyrinomonadaceae bacterium | reverse complement strand
CATAACGGGCCCCCTGCTGGTAACAGACGGATGTCGCACTTCCCGTACACGTCATCGAATTTGTCGATTTTCCAAAGATCAAACCCGGCCCGCCAGTTGCCATGATCACTGCGTCCGCTGCAAATGACCGAACCTCAAGCGTCTGCAGGTCCATTGCAACAACGCCTCGGCAGACATTATGGTTATCGAGAACAAGTGAAAGCATTTCCCAGCCTTCGTATTTGTTGATCTTGCCTGCGACTTCCCATTTGCGAACCTGCTCATCGAGCGCATAAAGCAACTGTTGGCCCGTCGAAGCTCCGGCGAAGGCGGTTCTGTTATGCAGCGTTCCGCCAAATCTGCGAAAGTCCATCAGACCTTCTTTGGTTCGCGAAAATGGCACACCCATACGATCAAAAAGATATATGATCTCGGGCGCCATATCCGTCATCCGTTTCACGGGAGGCTGGTTTGCCAGAAAATCGCCGCCATACACTGTATCGTCCAGATGCTTCGCGGGCGAATCGCCTTCACCCTTTGTGTTCACGGCTCCATTAATGCCGCCTTGCGCGCACACCGAATGGGACCTTTTGACCGGAACGACTGAAATTAAATCAACTTCGTGGCCGGCTTCCGCTATCTTCATAGCCGCAGCCAAGCCGGCCAGCCCGCCACCGATAACTGCTATTTTCATTGAGCTTGTTGCCATATAATCCGCATACCAGCTGAGATCGGCTCTTTTTTATCAGATCAGGGTTTAGCTGTGCGGGGTGCTGTCGCGTTCCGCGGTTCTTCACAGAGGGCCTGCGGTAATAGTCCGCAGGGCCGAATAAATGCGACCGCAGCATTGATACCCACCGCTCCGAGAAAGACGGCCAGGCCGATACATGCATAAAGCGTTATCGTCTGCGCTTTTTGCCCGATGACGATTCCCCAGTCCACGGAAAACAGAAAAATCCCGTAAGCCAAATGCCACGCCGTCGCCAGGATCCCGATTACATATATAGCCAGAACCCAGGGGATTTGGAATTCACTGGACACTATCGCAAAAGCCCTGTCCGCGTTCCCGGCGATCGGGACCAAATTCAAGCCGGGTATCAGGCCAAAACGAAAGTTCAGGATATGAAACAAGAGAAAAACAAAAAGGTAGATACCGGTGACCCGCTGAAAAATGTAAAACCAGTTTCGTCCGTAGCTATAGTTTATCGCGTTCGGCTTCGCCTCAGCCGAAATGATGACCCCGTAAACCGAATGAAATAATAGCGGCAGGAATATACCGAAAATCTCGACAAACAGCAGGTATGGCGTTTCGTGGAGAGCGGCCACGTGCTCGTTAAAAACCTTCTCTCCGTTAAGGGCCGTGGAGTTCGTGTACATGTGCACAAAGAAAAATGCACCGAGGGGCACAATACCCGTGATTTGATGCAGCTTCTTTAATAGAAAAGTGTTAGAGAATCTGATCGCTATTTTGAAGTGCCGAACTGTTACCACTGATTTCCTGAAATTCTAATTGTAAAAGCCAATTTCAGCAATCTCACTCGTGAGCTTTTTATATTAAGCTCTCACTCAGATAAGATAAAATGAAAAATGTTTCCGGAATTAAATAGCTGAGCTTATTAACAACCAATGCATATCGAAACCCTGAAGGTATTTTGTGATCTCGTGGACCTCGAGAGTTTTTCACTTGCGGCTGAGCGTAATTTCATCACCCAATCGGCGGTCAGCCAGCAGATCCGCACGCTCGAAGAGAAATTCAAGAGGCGCCTTCTGGAACGTATTCGGGGACGGCGGGATGTAAAACTAACCTCGGCCGGCGAAGTATTCTACCGGGAGTCCAAACATGTACTGGCCGCGTTCGAGAAGCTCAATGAAAACCTTCGGGGAGTTGTAGGAAAGATTGGCGGGACCGTTAAGGTAGCTACGGTATACAGTGTCGGGCTTCACGAACTCCCGTCGAAAGTTCGCGAATTCATGACTAAATTTCCGGCGGCAAAGATCGATCTGGAATATTCCCGGACCACGCGCGTAGTTCGTGATGTTCTCAATGGCACGGTCGAACTTGGTGTTCTCGCCTTTCCCGAGCCGCGACGGGGTTTGACCATTACCCCGATGCCGGATAACCGTCTTGTTCTAATCGCTCCGCCTGATCACAAATTCGCAACCCGGGCAAAAGTAAAAATTGCCGAGTTAAAGAACCAGGACTTTGTTTTGTTTGAACGTGATGTACCGACCCGAAAGGCAATGGATCGGATCTTCAAGGCCAACGCCGTCGAAGTCCATAAAGTCGCTGAATTCGACAACATTGAAACGATAAAACGGGCCGTTGAAGTTGGATTCGGCCTTGCCATCGTCCCGGAAACGGCGGTTTATGAGGCGAAAAAAGCGGGCACTCTGGCTGTGATCGAGCTGGCTGAAAAATTTTGGATCCGAACCGCTGGCATCGTTCACCGAAGTGATAGGGACCTCTCGCTTGCTGCCAAAAAGTTTCTCGAATTGCTAGGCTCTCCTGGGGCTGAGAAGTAACTTAGAATTGCCGGATCAGTCTCGAGTCGCTCTGAGGCTTTCATCCGTAGAATTCAATGAATCGGCTGGTCGCACATAGCGTTAGCCGCGACATACGTCATCGGGCTCGTCGGCGCCATCTCGTTGAGCGTCATCTTGAGTTTCTCGACGATACCTTCGGCTTCCATATAATCACGCCCGAGCAAACGGCGAAATCTCTTATCGCTCGCCTCGCCGATCAACTCTTTGTGCATCCCATTGAGAAATGCTGAAACTAATTCGGGGGCGAACTGTGTGCCCGCATTACGGCTCAGATCCTCAACAACATCTTTAGCAGGGCGTCTAGCCTTGTATGGCCGGTCCGTCGTCATCGCATCGAACGAATCGGCTAAATTCACAACTTTGGCTATCAAAGGGATTTCACGGTCAATCAGACCATCGGGATAACCGCGTCCGTCAAGCCTTTCGTGGTGAAACTTTGCAGCCAATGGCACGTCGGTAAACGGATGGTGTATCGGTTGAAGTATCTCGTACCCGACCGCCGGATGTTTATTCAATTCGGCCGACTCCTTGGCATTAATGCGATACGGAGCGTTTATTATCTTTCGTTCCACCGTTAGCTTACCCACATCGTGCAGATATCCTGCGACCGCCGCCCCTTCGGTTTCATCGGTCCCCCACCCGAGTTCAGAGGCGATTATTTCCGAAAATTTACCGACGCGTACCGAATGCCCCTCAGTGTATTTATCCTTACAGTCGATCGCAGCGGCGAATGCTTTGACCGTATCGTGGTAGGTAGATCGCATCTCGTCGAACATTTGGCGATTTTCTTCAGCTCGCCGTTCAATCTCGGCCATCAGATTACGCTGCGTTATTGCGACACCGATATGCCGTCCCATCGCACAGATGATCTCTTTTTCATAGTTTGTATACGACTCGCCCGTTGCTTTTTCACCCAGAAATATGGCCCCGACGATCTCGTCACGCACCACGAGAGGCACGAACAATTCGAGCCGCCGTTTTTCGAAACTCGCATCATAAACCTGAAAGAACGGCAGCACCTTGGCTTGTGAGATCTCGATCGGGTTGAGGCCGTTTGCCAGGAATTGGCGTTCGTCTTCACTGCAGAGGGTCATGCTTAGAGGAAAATCGTCACCCAGGCCCCGAACCGCAAGCATATTAAGCTCGTGGGCAAATCGCGAATACCTTGCCACTGATCCACGCATTATGCCGAGAGCGCCCGAAATAAGGTGCAGAGATGTGCGGATGGTTTCCTGAAAATTCTTCCGGTCCGTAACTTCCTGACCCAGTTCTGCGAGGGCTCCGAACGCGTGGATCAATTTGTGATCATGTTCCGCCATAAGGGTGGTTTTTCTTAGAGTTAGGCGATGGTAACGTGCTTATTAACACCGAGCATTTCGAAGAGTTCGACTGTTTCCGGGTTGACTTCGGATAATACAACATTAGCCCCGCTGGCCGAAGCGGTATCGATAACTCCGAGTAGGATTGAGATCCCGATGCTGTTTATCAACTCGGTCTTAGAAAAATTGAGCTCGATCTCTGTACATCCAGATTGCAGGCGGCGCCTGCATTCATGTTCCAGTTGTTCGCCGCTCAACTTGTTAATATAGTCGCCCGCAAAGATCACGGTCCTCTCATTATTTGACAAGGCCGGATCGGCAAGTCCATTTTGT
>JBGSXN010000079.1:0-6751 GCA_041751355.1 Pyrinomonadaceae bacterium | reverse complement strand
ACCGATCCTGTCGAATTCGTGCAGGTCGGACCTCAACGCTTCGATCAAGTTTGCGACGCCCGCTACACTGCTTTCGAGGCTCGATCTCGCAATAGAACGTGTCGCCGCGACGACGTTATTTTCGTCGATCACGATCGCCGTCAATCCCGCGGGCGAGATCTCGACGCCGACGCGTTTTTTCAACAGGTTCGGGGATTCAACCATATTAGCGCGACTGACCTTTAGATAAACTCTAGGCGATTTTAGAATCTGTCCACATCACAGTCAAACCCGCGTCTCAATGGGCAGTTACAAATTTGGCAGATCGTGTGCCATTCAACGACCCGTATATCTTTCTACTTTTTCGAAAGAAGAGATGTTGCCGCAGCGACAGCTTCGTCGACTGTAATACTTTCTATACACGGCCTGGTGGTGATATCGGAGCTTTTGGTTAATGAGCAGGCCTCGTCACATTTTCGACACATTTCGGGCCTCGAGAGAACACGAACAATCCCGGTTTTCAGATCGAGGACTCTCTCAGGATAGGGAAAATACCTGCCGGGCTGGTTCCCCGGAGCGATAACTATCGTTGGCCGTTCAGAAAGTGCCGCGATATGAGCAGCGACGGTATCATTAGTTACCACGAGGCTGGCCGCCTGAATATGTGCTGTAAGATCCGTTAGCGACAAAGCTGTTGGGCCGATCAGATCTACCGAATCGCCTTTAAATTCTTTCTTGAATCCGGCAGCCAGATATTGCTCATCCGGGCCTCCGCACAAAAGCACCTCGAATTCGTTTGATATACGATTGGCTAACTCGCCGAACCTGTCCGATGGCCAGCATTTTTCGCTGCTCTGGGATCCGACAAAGAAAACGGCATAGTTGTCTGATACCAGTTGTTTGGATTGCCGTACTGATTCGAGAGCTTGTCCAAGAGCAAGGTCATCATCAGACACACCCAGCATTTTCAAGTTTGAGATCAATTCATGCTGCCCGGCCGGAGGCGCGCCGCGAAGCTCGGTGTACCATCTCCGAGTCATCCGGTCCTGGAGGCGGCCCATCATATTTCCGATACCTTCGCTGCCTATCCTTGTTTTCGCTCCCGAACATTTGACGATCGAATCTCCCCAGAGGAAATCCCTTGTCGATCTGGCGTTGAATATAACATCAGGCCCGAGTTGCCGTACCCGCTTTAATAACCTAAATCGATACATGGGGGAAAGAACAAACTTTTCCAGCTCAACAAATATCTTCTTGTCGAAAGTAGGCTCCTGGTTCGCCAATTCAGCGAATCTCTGGTTACCGATCAAGATCCGCTCATATTCGTGTGACGGGTACATGGCGGCAACACTCGGAAACGCCGTCGTCCACAACACGTAATCTCCGATGCCGTCCATCCTGACAAAAACCACTCGCTTCTTGTTGGAGACGGTCCTGGGCAAACGCGAATTGATCACCCCCAGATCGAACCAGTTAAGTACGAAAAGCCAGTACAACGATCGAAAGATGTAGGATTTCCTGAAAAATCGCTTGAGGCTAAAGCTCATGGGGTGAAGATATAAAAACCAAAAGGATCGAACTCAAGGTATCATATCCCGTCATTTACGGGCATGCGGATCGCGGGCATTTGTTGACTGAGCACTTGCAGAAAGTTACTCTTTGTGAGGCCCCATCCAAATCTTTACCAGCCGTATGGAACAATACCCTTTTTATCAGTTCATCGAGCAATACGGCATATACGCCGTATTTGCCCTTTGCACCGTGGAGGGCGACATAACGCTGTTGATCGCGGGTGTTCTGGCCCATAGTTCCTTTTTCGGACAATACAGCTTTTTAAAGGTCATCATATTCGGAACTCTCGGCGGAATGGTCGGCGATAGTTTTGGTTATATGATCGGGCGGATCTTTCATAGGAACGCCAAGGATTATCGTTTTTATCAGGTCGCTCAGCCCCGAGTCGAAAAGCTGATCGCGAAATTCGGCGCCTCGGCTATCATCATCTCGAAATATATCTACGGCATCCGCGTTGCCATGTGCATATTTTACGGCGTCGGGAAAATGCCGTATCTGCGCTTTTTGTTTTTGAGCGGCATAAGCTGTTTCCTCTGGGTATTGCTGCTTTCCGGGGTCGGCTATTTTTTCAGCGGTGCCATTACCTCGATCATCGGAGACTTCAGTAAGATCGGCGTTGCACTATTCTTTATTGTCCTTTTCGGTATCATCGTTTTTTACGTTCTTGAGCGCTACTGGCTCTCTGAAAAAGTCGAGGATGCTAATCCCGAAACGATATTAAAGATCGAGGAAAAACTGCTCGCTGTCGAAGAGGCCGGGCTGACCACGCTACATGACCTGGGCGAAAGATTACATCTTACCCGTGAGCCAAACCGCGATGACGGCAAACGAGAAAAACCGGCGCCCGAGAAACGATCGTCTGCCAAATCCAATAATTAGCTTCGCTCAACGAGCGCTTTCTCTGCTTCTAGGTTAGAATTTCCATTCAATTTCTACGATCTGAGGAAATACACCAGTGATAATTGAATCGTCAGCTCCTACCCGCGTTGACCTTGCGGGCGGCACAATCGATATTCCGCCGCTTTTTCTATTTCATGAGGGAGCCGCAACGGTTAATTTTGCCGTAAGCCTGATGGCACGGTGTCGTATCGAGACCCGCAGCGATCGAAAGATCATCCTCGAATCGATCGACCAAAAGGCCCGTGTCGAATCAACTGTCGACGATATTACAAGCCTGAAGCACGAAGACCGTCTGCAGCTTCTCTCGAAGCTGGTCTATTTCTTCCGCCCCGAGACTGGTTTTCAGATGACCACCGAATCCGAGGCCCCGGCCGGCGCCGGACTTGCGGGGTCGTCAACCCTGAACATCGCATGTATCGGCGCCCTTAATAAGCTGGTCGGCGATAGGTATTCACCCGACCGGTTCATTCCTATCGCGGCCAATGTCGAATGCCAGGTCATTAAAGTGCCCACCGGCTATCAGGATTATTATTCCGCCGCTTTCGGGGGCGTTTCGTGCGTTCACTTCGGCCCCGAGGGCATTTCACGTGAAGAACTCCCGATCGAAACCTCAGAGCTCGAACGCCGCATAGCGGTCTGCTACACCGGCGAGCGGCGCAATTCCGGAACAAATAACTGGGAGATCACCAAGCGGCACATCGACGGCGACAAAGAGATCTTTGAGATCTTCGAATTGATACGAGACACATCGATCCAAATGCGTGCTGCCGTTCTGTCGCATGACTGGCCCGCGATCGGTGAGATCCTGCTGGAAAGCCATCCGCATCGAAAGCGTCTGTCCCCAAATATCACTACTCCCCAAATGGACCACCTCATCGATACCGCGCTCGCCAACGGTGCGATCGCACCAAAGGTCTGCGGTGCCGGCGGCGGCGGCTGTATCGCCTTTTATTGCGAAGACGACAGGCGTTCCGATGTCGAGGCGGCCCTTTCTGCCGAACCGGGGGCCGAGGTCCTCGACTGGCGGGTGAGCCCCGAAGGTCTTGTCGTCCGGGTTTCCTAGACACGCCTTTCTCCTAATTACCCGATGTACATTTTTGTTTAAGAAATGCGTTTCCTCAGAGCACTCTGCGTCCTCCTCAGCGGCCTCCGCGTTGAAACTGGCCTTGACGATTATTCCACCTACATTCCCCGCAGAGTTCGCCGAGACAAATGCGTAATCCGGGATAAAATCTGTCACAAACAATGTTGCTCCGGTGTACTGATTATTAGAAATCACAATTTTTTCTATAAATCACTTGGAGGAATATATTCGAAATGACATTTGTATCTCGTAACTTAAAGTACATCGCCGTATTACTGGTCGCGGCCGTAGTAGGCATCTCAGCATCTCAGACCTTTGCCCAGGAAAGAACAGAAAAGGCTGAAAAGCACGAAAAAGCAGCCAAAGCCTTTAAAGACAGATCCCGCGGTTTTTGTACAAACAATAACTGGTCGTCGGACGACCGCGTTTCCGTCAGCGATCTGAGGGAATTTACTATCCCCGCATCCGGCTCGATCACGGTCGACGGCGATAAGAACGGCGGTATCTCGGTAAAGGGCGAGAACCGTTCAGACATCCTCGTCCGGGCGTGCGTCCAGGCCCAGGGAACCACCGAAGAAGCCGCAAGATCGGCCATGTCGGCTATCCAGATCGGCACCGGCGGCACGATCCGTGCCGAAGGCCCTTCAACCGAAAAGGGCTGGTCGGTCTCGTATCAGATCCTCGTGCCGCGTGCGACCAATCTTAATCTCAAGGCCCACAACGGCGGCATCTCGATCAGCGGCGTTGACGGTTCGGCGGAATTCGAAACGTTGAATGGCGGGATCAACATCAGCGATGTTTCCGGCAGCGTCAAAGGCCGCACAACCAATGGCGGTGTGAATGTCGCCCTGAGCGGAACCACATGGCGCGGCAGCGGCCTCGAGCTAATAACCACCAACGGCGGAGTCAACATCACCATGCCCGAGAACTACTCCGCCAATGTCGAAACCGGCACCGTAAACGGCGGATTCAAGAGCGATATCCCCAGCCTCAACGTAACCACGGAAAACGTTAAAGGCGACGATTGGAACCACCGCTCACGAGCCAAAAGAATAGTCACCGCCTTCAACGGCGGCGGAGCCCCGGTCAAAGTCATCACCACCAACGGCGGCGTCAAGATCAACTCGGCCGAAAAGTCGATGTATTAATTCTCCGCCCGTGGAACACAAACATTAAAGGCCGTCCGAAAGGGCCGCCTTTTTTTGTTTTCAATGCACGCACCTTTGCTCGTGGTTAGGTTTGCTAAAGCGATCTGAAAAGCCAGGTCAGGCCATGCTGTCACGGCATAGCAGATGGGAGATTTCCGGAATATCGTAACTAAACCGATGAGAATCGTACGAATCGCAAGCCTTGACAATTCGTAATCCGCAGAGTGATATAGCAAATCATGATGCCTCTCCAGCAGGTTCTTCAGAAAGAATCGTCATGAGTGTGCTGTAATCAATGATGGTAATATTCTTGATTGCCCGACATGCCTCGGCAACTTCCTGAGGATTCACGTTCTCATAGTGGCCCACAACTAAAACGAGATTTGGATCCTTAACCTTAATACCATATTTCTCTCTTGCGTATGCCTGATTCGCCGCCGAAGCGAAATAGCTTTCATAGTGGCAAAGTTGGGCAATTCCTTCATTGACGTAATCGATAAAGCGTCGTCGCCGTTGGGGGCCTTTCGTAAGACTAACCTTAGTCAGAGCGGCAGTCTTGAGGTCGTATATATCCCAAAATCCATCATCACGTTCAATAAGCAGATCGGGATTTATAGCCTCGTCCTCTCCTCCAGTAAGTCGATCAATCCACTTCAAATATGGCTCGTACTGAAACTGCCTGGTTCGTAGAACCTTTTTTAGCATATCGGGATGATCATGCAAATAATCACCGATTGTAGTTTCGTGCACACCGGGGTTGAGGTAAAGATTTGCCAGATACCCAGCGACCGCACGGCTCCGACCCAAATCTGAGTTAAACAACTGAACTGCAGGAAGGCCCCGATCCACCATATTATTCAACATTTTTGTATAGTGATTTCGCGGTAATACACTATGCATGATAATAGTAACCAGAATGCGTTTCACCCGGATGAGAGGGCCGCTCGAATTTACTACAGCGCAGTTTAAGAGAAACGAAGAGAGATGATTTCGCTCAATCCTAATTGCTCGTACCTGACCTTTTATGAGCGACCGAAGAACTGTAGCTCCGGTGTAGTTAACGAATGGAAATCTACGAGATATTTCTTCTAGGTCGGCGGGCGCAGCGACAATTTGATGTGCGAGCCCCACCCCTACCTTCCCATTGCCAAGTAAGAGAATCGAATGTTCGATGCCACTTAGGTCAAACTGATTTATATAGAAATCGGCCGAAATGGCTTTCTGCTTCTTGGCCCTAAGAGGTTTTAATTGGAGAGATGCCCCCAACAGTTCAACAATGAAGTGGGTCGGGGTTTTGGTGCAGATCAGGCTCGTTGGATAGTAGACCTTTTGCCCCGGCGGTTTCTGCAGTTGACCGGCATAGTCAAGCATCTCCACTCTATGCAGGTAATCATTCCAAAAAGTTTCTGATGTTCTAACAAAATCTCGAAAATCCATCGGTCACTATCGCTGGGCACACTAGCTGGCACAGGTCGAGCATCTTTTTCCAGTTAGCCTATCATAAGAGGACTGTGCGGAATGGAACTAATCAACGCTAATTCAAGTCGGTTGAGCGGGTCGGGCTAGCCCGACTGCAAAGCTGGAAGGCAATGCCGGGACAAGAGCTTAGCTGGATGCGATCAAATGAAAGGGTTATACAGCTGCTTCAATAAAATGGATGGCTTTGGTTAGGGATCGGAAGATGTCTAGGCCATCGGAGGAGCCGAGGGAGTCTTCGAGAGGCGCGTTCGGGTGGGTGTTACTCTTCGGTTTTCTTTCGGCCGCCGGTGATGGTGGCGTAGAGGCCGGCTAGGAAGAGGAGAAGGCCGGAGGCGAGTGGGATGAGAGGGAAGGAGCCGAATCCGGAGGAGCCTCCGGCGCTGAATACAGCTGATTTGAGGACTGACCATACTACGACCCCGCCGCCCCAGAGCATGGTAGTGTCAAATATTTTGTGTAAATGATTTTTTGGTTTCTCTTGATTATTCGTATTGGCCGTGGGAATTGTGTAAATTTCCACTATTCCCAGGGCCCGGTTTTTCGTCATTCGGTCGGCATACGGTCTTCGTAGATGATCGCGAAGCGGTTG
>JBGSXN010000078.1:0-19541 GCA_041751355.1 Pyrinomonadaceae bacterium | reverse complement strand
ACAACCGCGACAACGGGAACTCCGAGATAGTTTGTAGAAAATCAGATCGTGTGAGATTGGCCAAAGCCGGTGAAATTGCCTTTTACCGGCTTTTGGCTTATACCTTCTCTGTAGGCCGCGAAAATATGGTGATCCTGGATTCAGTCGCTATTCAGTCAATTCTGCCTCACAGGTATCCTTTCCTATTTGTAGACCGAATAATCGAGTTAGAGCCCCGCATCCGGATCGTCGGTATCAAGCAAGTCACATCGAACGAGCATTTTTTTCAAGGCCATTTTCCGGATGCCCCCGTAATGCCGGGAGTTCTGCAGATCGAGGCACTCGCCCAGGTCGGGGCGATACTGGTGCTTCGCGAGTTTGAGGACAGGGCCAATAAGATCCCGTTCTTCAGCGGCCTGGACAACGCCAAATTCAGGCGTCCGGTCGTTCCCGGAGATACGTTGAGACTCGAGGTGACCGCTATGCGGATCGGCAGCAAGGTGCAGAAAATGCACGGTGTCGCCAGTGTGGACGGCAAAGTGACTGCCGAAGCCGAGATCCTCTCGATACTTGCTGACCGCCCAAAGGTATAATCGAATGCAGGAAATACATCTAACCACCCGTGAAGCAATTCTCTATCTAGCCTTGATCGGTACCGGGGCAGGCCTGGTCATGGGCCTTGTCCCGTTGATTTACGGCTGGATAAAAAGCAAGAAAAAACTGGGCGTCATCGGACTAGTCGTCTCGATAGTCGCCGGCGCGATATGGATCGTATTACCGATTTTTGTGATGGTGATCTTTGTCTTCCTTATCGCCCGCAAATCTCCGCTCGATTCAACCTCACAGGAACAGCACGGCGAGTCACCTGACGACGATGCCGATTCTGTGATCTGAAAGACCCCGTATGACGATTTCAGTACACTCGACCGCAATCGTTAGTGAAAAAGCAACGATAGGCCAGGATTGCCATATAGGGCCGTACTGCACGATCGGGGACGAAGTGGTCCTTGGTAGCGGCGTGCGCCTCGATTCCCACATAGTCATCGACGGGCGTACCATGGTTGGCGACGAGACGCGGATTTATCCCTTTGTCTCGATAGGACTCGCACCTCAGGACCTTAAATACGCCGGTGAACCAACCGGGACGGAGATCGGCAAACGAAACCAGATACGCGAATTCGTGACCATTCACCGCGGTACCGCAGGTGGCGGCGGCACAACCCGCATCGGCAACGACAACCTGCTTATGGCCCAGGCCCACGTGGCCCACGATTGCCAATTGGGCAACGAGATCATTATGGCGAATGCCGCAACGCTTGCCGGTCACGTCGAGATCGCCGACCGGGCCAGCGTCGGGGCTTACTCCGGTGTCCACCAATTCTGCCGTATCGGACTCGAGGCATTTGTCGGCGGGTATTCCGTCGTGGTCAAGGACGCCATGCCGTACGCGACCATCCAGGGCAATCACGCCAAATGCTACGGCCTCAACAGCCTCGGAATGAAACGCCGTGGATACAGCCGAGAAGTCATCGAAAAACTCAGCCGTGCCTTTCACCTCTTGCTCGCGGCGAAGCTCAACACCACCCAGGCAGTCGAAAGGATCAAAAATGAGATAAACGGCTGCGCCGAAGTAGACCTGCTGGTCGAATTCATCGAAACCTCAAAACGCGGGGTCGTGAAATAGCAGCGGAGTCCAAAGTCCAAGGACCAAAGTCCAAGCCCCAAAGTCCAAGGCCAAGGTTCACATCCATCTACTTTTCGACAAGCTCCCAGATCTCTTTCTGTAGACTTTTGCGTTGAACGAGAAGGCGGAAAAATAACGCCCGCTGTCGGAACAGGAGCCACGCCGACCGCAGCCAGACGCGCATATCGATCAGTGTTTCCGACGAACGCAGGGCTATGTAGCCGCAAAGAATGGTCACCGGAATTGAGATGAGCGCGATCTGCCAACCGAAGTAATACCAGAGGATCGAAGCGACGATCGCCCAGGTCAGCGGCATCAGGCCGAGCGAGGCGATGATGGCCGAGCTCGAGCCGGCAACGTCGGTGTCATGAGTTCTGAAGATTCGCCCGAGAAGGTTCGAGAAGAAATATCCGGGCGAATGAATGATCGCGCCGACAATTGCCAACGGCGAGAACACGATCAAAAATATGATGCGCAAAACCAAATAGCGAAAAACATACCACGTCGGATGCTGCAGAACCGACAAACCTTCCGCGGTGATCCCGCTCGCTTTCAGATCGTTTTCGTAAGCCGTTACTTTTGCATTCAGCTCGAGCATTTTCTGCGGATCGTCCTTTTCCAGCAGAGCGTATTTCGCTGCCAGATCCTGCAATCTTCTGACCGTTTGAGTCAAAGTCTGTTTAAAGATCAAATTTTCAAAGACGGACGAAAACAACGCTTCGGCTTTCAAAACCGCTTCGAGATCCGACTCGGTTGCCAGATTCAAGGTCACATCGCGTAAGCGACTTTCAATTTTCACCGTCAACTCCGCAACCGAGTCACGCGGCGGTTCGCCGACCGCGTCGAGCTCTACCGGCTCGACTTCAAAAACCTCGCCGTAACGAATTAAAGCCTCGCTTCTGAACGACGTCTTCGAAGTGTAATAAAGGCCGACCGGAATTATTTTCAAGCCGCTCGCCGGTGCGGCGGGATCTGAAACAGCACCGAGAGCGATACGTGCCGCGCCGGTTTTCATCTTTTGCAATTGCGGCTCGTCGTGCGAGATGCCTTCGGGGAAAATAGCTATACAACGCCCGCGCCTGAGCAGTTCAAAACAATTGTCGAACGTGAGGGCATTGCTCTCCGATCTTGCGTCCGGGTCGATGCGTCGGTAAATGGGTAAGATCTCGAAAGTTCTCAGCAAAAACGCGCCGATCGGGTTGTCGAAAAGCGTCGATTTGGCGAGAAAGGAAACGCGCCGAGGCATCGAGACAAACACGAGCGCGGGATCAACCAGGCCGTTAGGATGATTAAGAACGAATAGCAGCGGGCCTTCCCGTGGAACTCGTTCCACCCCCACGACCTCGATCCGCCGAAAAAACAACCGAAGCGCTAAAGCGATAATCGCGTGAATGACCTGCCGAACAAACGACGCACCCTTGCCCAGGTAGATCATCTCCCACAAACGAATTGTCCGTATGCTCTCGTGCATCAGCAATATTCATTTTGTTCTTTAGAACGCCCCGCGTCCAATTCCGTCGACTATCGGCTACGCGATGGATTCAATGCGGTCAAGATAGACAAATTTACAAGTTTGTGAGTCTTCGAGGCCCGTTCGATAGAGGGCCATTTTTCATCTATAAAGGCAGTGAGGTCGCGAAGCCTCATGTTGCCGATCCGAAAGTGGATGACCTTGGGGAGGCGGTTTGGTAATGATGATGCGATTTGAGAAATCGGCGTCTTTAGTGACGATGGTGTAGGTTCTTGCGGGCGTAATTCCAAATCTCGCTGTCGGACCATTCCTCATCGATCTCAGCAACGAACAAAAACGATTCTTGTTGCCAGGTTGGAACTCCGGTCGGCAGATTGGCATCGATCAAAAACTGTCTCATGCCACAACCGGCTCGATGGTGTAATTGTTGTGCATCAGCTCCGATGCGAATTTAAGACAGGCGTAGATATCCTCTTTTTCGAGGGTGGGGTAATTCTCGAGTATCTCATCGATACTGTCACCCTTGCTCAGGAACCCAAGGATCGTTTCAACAGCGATCCGCTGATTCCGAATAGCCGGTTTCCCATTGAGCTTGTCCGATTCAATTGTAATTCGGCCTTCGATTCCGTCCATGTTTAAATCTTAACACTACAGAATTCTTCGTCAACAAAAAATCGGATGAGGCCTTACAGTTTCAACGAACCTACGTCTTCCGGAAGCCCGCCGCCTAATGCTCCGCGAAGACCTCGACGCAGCCAGCGCCAGATACCGGGTCGGCTAAGAAGATGCGTCACACTTCAGCCACGAATACAAAACAATTCGGAGCCCCACGATCCGTTTTAAGAAAAAATGAAGCGATATAAGATCGCACTTACCCGATCCGCAACAAAGGAACTCGGCCCCCTTTCTGCGAACACACACGACAAGATTATTGCCCGACTCCGCGAACTCGAGGACGAACCGCGTCTTCACGGCTCAGAGAAGCTCACAGGAATCGACACGTACAATCTGCGAATAGGAAACTTTCGCATTGTTTAAGAGATCGACGATACCGAGAAGGAAGGCCGGATCGTCATGGTCGATGACCGAAAGCAAGTGTATCAGCGGCTCAAACGCAAATCCTAGCCTACGAACTCACCTTGATAATCACCGCACGCGGTGGTGGAGGACGTCGTAGATTTCGCTGAGGGAGATGCCTTTTGAGCGGAGGAGAATGATGTAGTGAAAGAGGAGGTCGGCGGCTTCGGATCGGAAGGCTTCCGGGTCGTCGTCCTTGGCGGCGATGATGAGTTCGACGGCTTCTTCACCGACTTTTTGGGCGATCTTGTTGATGCCGCCGGCGGCGAGGCTGGCGACGTAGGAGCCTTCCGGAAGACGCGCGAGGCGGTCGTCGATGGTGTTTTGAAGCTGTTCGGGTAACGGCACGGCTATTCCGCCATCACGGCTGAAGCACGTTTGAGTGCCTGCATGGCATACAGGGCCTGACGGAACTGCCATAACGAGCAGTGTGTCATTGTCGCAATCGACGGTGATCGAACGAAGGTTGAGATAATTGCCGCTCGTTTCGCCTTTGGTCCACAGGCGCTCACGGGAGCGCGAATAGAATGTGACCTTAGCGGTGCGAACTGTTTCGGTAACGGCGTCTTCATTCATAAAGCCGAGCATCAGAACGGTACCCGTTCTCGCGTCCTGGACGATCGCGGGCACCAGGCCGTCAGCGTATTTGTCGTAATTCAATTTCATGTTCTCACCTCAATGCCCCTCATATCGAGGAACGATTTTAGTCGCGGAATGTCGATCTGGCCGTAATGAAACACGCTTGCTGCGAGAGCGGCCTCGGCCCGGCCGATCGTGAAGACCTCGGCGAAATCGTCCATGGTGCCGGCCCCGCCCGAGGCAATGACCGGAACGGCCACGGCGGACGAAACGGCACGTGTGAGTTTGATATCGAAACCGCTCTTTGTGCCGTCAGCGTCCATCGAGGTCAGCAGGATCTCGCCGGCACCGAGTTCGACGCCTCGCACTGCCCATTCGACGGCGTCGATGTCGGTGGCGATCCGGCCTCCGTTGAGCGAGACCCGCCAGCCGTCGTCGGTCGACCGGGCATCGATGGCGAGGACGATGCATTGCGACCCGTAATTTGCGGCGGAGCCGGCGATGATATTTGGATCTTTGACAGCCGCGGTGTTGATCGACACCTTATCGGCACCCGCGTCGAGCAGCGCACCGATGTCATCGACCGAGGTGATGCCGCCGCCGACGGTGAACGGTATGTTGATCTCGGCAGCCACGCGGCGAACGATATCGACGAAGGGCTTGCGGCGTTCGTTCGTCGCCGAGATGTCGAGCAGCACGAGTTCGTCGGCACCTTGTTCGCAATATCTCGCCGCAAGCTCGACCGGATCGCCCGCGTCGCGGAGCCCGACGAAATTGGTGCCCTTTACGGTCCGGGCGTCCTTTACATCGAGGCATGGAACGATTCGTTTAGCTAACATATTTCGCGAGGTCCTCCGGTCTGATATTTCCCTCGTAAAGCGCTTTGCCGATGATGATGCCGGTGCAGCCGAAGCTGTCCAACTCGTCGATGTCCGCCACCGACCGGACGCCGCCGCTCGCGATCAGGTCGAGAGCAGGAAGCTCGGACCTGATCCGTCGATAAAGCTGCGTCGCGGCCCCAGCCATGGCACCGTCGGACGCTATGTCGGTAACAAATGCCGAGGTGACGCCTTGCGAAGCCATATCTGCGAGGTAGTTGAATATCGAGATCTTTGTGTCGGTCTGCCAGCCGTCGACGGCCACAAACCCATCTCTGGAATCGGCACCGAGAAGCATGCGTTCGGCACCGAATAGGTTGAGCCAGCCAATAAATATGTCGGGATCGCGTGCGGCGAGGCTGCCGATATTTACGATCGACGCCCCGGCGGCAAAGGCCTCGGCGATGTCGTTTGACGTCCTGAGGCCGCCGCCGTAATCGATGGTCAGCGAGGTGGCGTCGGCGATGCGTTTGAGGACGTCGATATTGCCGGGCCGGCCGGTCCGAGCCCCGTCAAGGTCGACGACGTGGAGGCGTTTGAGTCCTGCGGCCTCGAACTGTTTTGCGGTATCGACCGGATCGGCGGAATACACCGTCTTTCGAGAAAAATCGCCGTGAGTAAGCCGTACACATTTGCCGTCGATCAGGTCGATCGCGGGTATTATTTCGATCATATATTCAAGAAATTCAGCAGAATTCGCTCGCCGGCTTTGGCGGATTTCTCAGGGTGAAATTGGACGGCGTAGAAATTGCCGGTTTCAGCCGCGGCGCTGAACGCGCTGCCATATTCGGTCAGGGCCGTCGTCATGGCCCCTGTCTCGACATAGTAGCCGTGCACGAAATAAACTCGCGTGTCTTCGTCTATGCCGTCGAACAGGCGAGAATTCAGCCGGCTGATCCTGTTCCAGCCGGTATGCGGGACCTTTAATGACCCCGGCAGGAACCGGCGGACGCGGCAGGGCAGTATGCCAAGACATTGTGCGTCATTCTCTTCGGTCGACTCGCACATCAGCTGCATGCCCAGGCAGATGCCGAGGACCGGCTGGGTCAGCGACGAGATGACCTGGTCGAGACCGCGCTCGCGAAGATACCGCATAGCTGTTGATGCCTCACCCACGCCCGGAAAGATGACTTTATCGGCGGAGCTTATCTCGCCGGCGTCGTCAGTGATCGTAGCCTCGACCCCGAGACGCGAGAGGGCGTTCATTACCGAGGCCGTGTTCCCGGCGTTGTAATTTATGATCGCGACCTTCATAGCACCCCTTTTGTTGTAGGCAACTGAGATCCGTCACGCCGCACTGCCATCTTTATCGCGCGGGCAAATGCCTTGAAGATGGCTTCGATCTTATGGTGTTCGATCGTGCCCTCGGCTTTGATGTTAAGGTTGCAAAGAGCCTTGTCCGAGAACGATTTGAAAAAGTGAAAGAACAGCTCGGTCGGCACATCGCCTATCTTTTCGCGTTTGAATTCGGCATCCCAGACGATCCAGTTACGCCCGCCAAAATCGAGTGCAACCTGTGCCAGACAATCATCCATCGGCAGGCAAAACCCGTATCGCTCGATGCCGCGTTTGTCCGCGAGTACGAGCGAAAAGGCCTCGCCAAGCGTGATGGCAACATCCTCGACGGTGTGGTGCTCATCGATGTGAAGGTCCCCTTTCGCCTTGATCTTGAGATCCAGGCCGCCATGACGAGCGAGCTGATCGAGCATGTGGTCAAGGAAAGAAAGGCCGGTCCGGACATCGGCAATGCCCGCACCGTCGAGGTTCAAATCGACCGTGATATCGGTTTCGTTTGTGGTGCGGCGATTAGTGGCTCGCCGTGGGGTGCGGCGAAGCAACTCGTAGATCTGGCTCCAATCGTCGACCAAGATAACATCGGATCCTTTGTCATCGAGCGGAAAATTTGGATTACGGATGTAGATCGCCTTGGCCCCGAGATTCTTTGCAAGTTGAACATCCGTCGGGCGATCGCCTATGACGTATGAATTTGCCAGGTCATATTCACCGGTGATGTATTTCGTGAGCATACCGGTACCCGGCTTTCGCGTCGAGGCGTTTTCGTGCGGCATCGTGCGGTCTACAAAGACATCGGCAAACTCGACCCCCTCGTCAGCCAGCGTTTGCAGGATGAAATTTTGTGCAGGATAGAACGCGGATTCTGGAAATGCATCCGTGCCCATGCCATCCTGGTTCGTGACCATGACCAGCACGTAATCGGTCTCGCGAGCGAGCTTAGCGAGATTCGTGATCGCCCCGGTCAGGAACCGTAGCTTTTCGAGCACATCGACCTGAAAGTCGTGTGGTTCTCGGATGATCGTCCCGTCACGATCTATAAAAAGTACTTTCTTCATCGTTATCACTTCTCCCTTATCACTTTTCACTTATTCCGAAGCCCGTTTGATCGAATCAAATTCCTCTAACGCCGCGATCAAGCGGTCATTTTCAGAATGGGTACCTATCGTTATCCGGAGGCACCCTTCGCACAATTGAACCTTCGATCGATCTCTGACCACGATCTTTTTATTTATGAGGAATCGATAAACGGCGTCGGCGTCGTTTGCCCTGACGAGCAGAAAATTCGCGTCGGATGGATAGACGCCCTCGATACATTCAGTGCGAGTCAGCGCGAGCGCCATACGTTCGCGTTCTTTCACGGCCTCCGCCGTCCATTTCTCGATACGGTCCGGATCTTTGAGAGCCGTGAGCACAGCGTCCTGCGCAAGGCTACTGAGGTTATAGGGCGGTTTGATCCTGTTCATCAACTCGATTATCGAGACGCTTGCAACCGCAATTCCCACACGGACACCGGCCATACCCCATGCCTTTGAAAATGTCTGAAGCACGACGAGATTGGGAAGATTCCTCAGTTCCGCAGCCATCGTGTGAGATCCCGAAAAATGTATATAAGCCTCATCCACCACTACTATCCCGTCGAAATCTCGTGCTAACTCGACCATCGAATCGAAGTCCATTACGTTACCAGTTGGATTGTTTGGAGAGCAGACGAAGATAAGTTTTGTGCGGTCCGAAATGCTCATCATAATGGTCGGGACATCAAGCTGAAAGCCGCCGGTCAAACCGACCTCGCGCACCGCAACATCATTGATGTCGGCCGAGACCCTGTACATGCCGTAGGTCGGCGGGCAGATGATCACCTCGTCGCGGCCCGGCTCACAAAAGATTCTGAATAAAAGATCAATGGCTTCATCGCTGCCGTTCCCGACGAAGATTTGATCGGAACAGATGCGGAGCATTTCACCCAATCGCAATTTCAGCGCCGATTGGAACGGATCGGGATACCGGTTCATTCCCGCTCCGGCGGGCGACCCGAAAGCGTTCTCGTTCGCGTCCAGATAGACCTCAGCGACGCCGACGAACTCAGACCGGGCCGATGAATAAGGCTTCAGAGCGCGAATGTTCGTCCGCATCAGGGCGTTCAGGTCAAACATCGCCTTGCCTCCCGACGGTGTCGAGCCTTAGGGTCACGGCATTCCGGTGGGCATCGAGCCCCTCGGCATTCGCCATGATCTCGAGGGTCGGCCCGAGCTCCCGAATACCGTCCTTGGTCAGCTTTTGATACGTTATGGTTTTCATAAAGCTCGCGACCGACACGCCGCTGTAAGCCCGGGCCGCACCCCCAGTCGGCAGCGTGTGGTTCGTGCCCGAGGCATAGTCGCCGGCACTCTCGCAGGAATAATTGCCGATAAAAACCGAACCTGCATTCCGGACTTTGTCGGCCCATTCATCCGCGTCCGCAGTCGCGATTATCAGGTGCTCGGGTGCGTAATTGTTTAGGATGTCCATAGCTTGATCAAGGCTTTCGACCAGAACTGCGGTCGAGTTTTCCAATGCCGCGGCCGCCGTGTTCTTTCGCGAAAGAGTTTCGATCTGTCTGCTGACCTCGGCGAGAGTGTTGTCGATCACTCTTTCCGAATCTGAAAAAAGCAGAACTTGCGAGTCCGCACCGTGCTCGGCCTGTGCCAGTAAATCAGCGGCTACAAATTCCGGCACGCATGTTTCGTCAGCAAGGATCGCTACCTCCGATGGCCCGGCAGGCATGTCTATCGCTACGCCGGATCGCAGTATTTGCAGCTTTGCCTCGGTCACAAATTGATTCCCGGGTCCAAAGATCTTGTAGACCTTCGGCACGGTTTCCGTGCCATATGCGAGTGCGGCGATCGCCTGCGCACCGCCGATCTTGTAGACTCGAGTCGCTCGGCATAGCCTTGCGGCATATAGGGTCGTTGCGTCTATCGATCCGTCTTTGTTTGGCGGCGAAGTGATCACGATCTCGCTGCAGCCGGCAAGTTTTGCAGGTATAGCCAGCATCAGCACGGTAGAGAACAACGGTGCGGAACCGGCCGGAACGTAAAGCCCAACTTTCTCCATCGGCAGATCTCGCTTCCAGCAAAATACCCCCTTCGAGGTTTCGACCACCTTGCTGATCTGCTCAGGAATAGCATGAAATTTCTCGATATTGTCCCTCGCGACGGCGATCGCCCTCTTGAGATCCTCGGGAACAATGCGATCCGCCGCGTCAAACTCTTCCTCGGAGACGAGAAAATCGTCGATCTCGACCTTGTCAAAATGACGCGAGCAATGACGAAGCGCCGCGTCGCCGTTGTGTCGCACGTCGGCGAGGATGTTTGCCACCGTTCGCTCAATGAATGCGGTGTCTATCGTCGGCCGTCCTAAGATCGCTTCTATTTCGGCCTTTTTCGGATATTTGCTCTTCTTCATATTCTCACCTGATCATCTGGTCGATAGGCAGGATCAGGATCCCCTCGGCACCTGCCTTTTTGAGGGAATCCACAACTTCCCAAAAATCCTGCTCGCCGATCACGGAGTGCATCGACACCCAGCCTGGGTCGGCGAGAGGGATCATCGACGGGCTGCGCATTCCGGGAAGCAGCCGTGCGATTGCGTCGGCTCTGTCCATGGGGGCGTTCAAAAGGATGTATTTATTCCGCGAGGCTGCAATCACACTGCGGATGCGAAACAGCAGGCGGTCAAATATCTCGTTCACGTCCGGTGGCAGATCTTTCCGGCGGATCAGAACAGCCTCGGACCGCATGACTGTCTCAACCTCGCGCAGGCCGTTCGAGAAAAGCGTGCTGCCCGAGCTGACAAGGTCGCAGACCGCGTCGGCGAGGCCTATCGAAGGAGCTATTTCGACGGAACCGCTGATCTCATGAATATCTGCCTCGATATCGCGCGAGCTAAAATATTCGCTGAGGATATTTGGATAACTGGTGGCGATGCGTCGGCCCGCGAGATCCGCCAGACCGCCATAATCATCTGCCTTGGGCACTGCGAGCGACAGCCGGCACCGGCCATACCCGAGTTTCTCGACAACCTCCAGGTCGATACCCTTTTCCGCCAGGACGTTTTCACCGACAATGCCGGCATCGGCCACACCATCGGCAACATAATCCGGTATGTCATCGTCACGCAGGAAAAAGATCTCCATCGGAAAGTCGGCCGCCTCTGTACGGAGCTTTCCCAAACCGTTAGAAAATCCTATGCCGCATTTTCTAAGCAGGTCGATGGACCCGTCTGACAGCCTGCCTCCTTTTTGAACCGCTATTTTTAATTTCATATACAAAAAACGACAAAACGACGCCCCTACGGAACCCTTTGGTTGAGGTTTCGCGGCGTGACCTGAGAACTAGTTATTCGTGATCGTTAAAAGACGAGTTTAGCCCACGCGCGTATGTGTATGCGCATGGTGGTGATGAAGGGATGTGTGTGTGACGTTCAATGACATCGTTCTTCTATTGAAAACATATTCGTACTCAACATGCAAATCGGTTTCGGCCGTTGTGCTAGAATCTAAACTTTTGTTATGGAGTCAATCAATAGTAACGAGGTCCTGCAGGAATTTGGCAAGCGTATTCAACGTTGCTACGGGTGCTTTATCGCCTATCATCTCAAGGACATGTATCTGGGCGAGGATGTGACGTTCTTTTGCGAGCATTGTAAGGACGACACGATGTTCCACTTCGACGACTTTTCAAAATTGCTTGATCTCAGCAAGCTAAATGAGGTTACGGGCGAGCATCATCACTGACGGTCGAGCCTCCATCTTTCGTACAATATCCTTAGTGGACGAACCAAACAACGAAACGAAGCCGACCTTTACGGGTTTGGCCCGGCGTCTCGGGCAATTGCCGGCGGATAAGAAGCGTGTGGCCCTCGAGATGAGCGCTGCTCTTGCCGGCGTATCGCTAAAGGTGAGCCGCGAGTTTGTCGAGGCGGTCCCCCAGGCGGCGAACATCCTCTCGGCGGATGACCTTCGGCATTGGGGCGAATTTGGCCGACGGATCGCGATGGGCAATGCTGATACCGGCGTTAAATTTTTTGCTGCGGGAACGGAGGACTTGGCCCACGTACCGGAAGCGGCCCGCGGCGCCCTCTTTGAGATATGTACCCGCCAGTTGGTACTTTCCAGCTCAACCGCCCTCGAGACCTATAAGTCGGTTCCGATCGTTGCCCGTCAGGTCTATGACCAGGCGTTTCTAACACGCGTGCTGGAGATCGCGGTGCTGGTTGCCCAGCGTTCCGCCCGGCATAGTTCTGAACTGCTGCAGCACACTCCTGCACTGTCGGCGACTCTCGATAGTTTCGGCGAAAAAAAGAGCGAGGTTTCTGATTCGGTTTATAAACTGGCTGTCCATTTTGCCAATCGGACAGGTGGGATGACGGCTGATCTATGGGCGGGATTGCCCAAAGCTCTCAGCCGCCTGAAAGCCGCGGATGCGGTTGAACTGATAGGGGCGGCGGAAGGCTTGCTTCAATATGGCGGAAGTGTGACGCTTCACTATGTGTCGACCGGCAGCGAGGTTCTTAGCTCCGCCCGTAAAGCCTTCGCCGATTGGAACGGTCTCGTTCTATCTATCGCAGAGCATGGCAATGCCGTGCTTATTTCGTTCTTGCGGGCAACACCAAAGTTTCTCGCTTCATTCAAAACAACACGCGGCCGTATATCGATCGACGAGATCCGCCGTATTTTGCAGATCGTCCGTAAGGTTGCCGAGAGCGACGGCGAGAGTGCGCTCGCGGCATTTAAATCGAGCCCCGGGGCTCTGCGAAAAGTCTCGATCGGACAATTCGAAGAATGGGTCGAACAAGGAATTCGCCAGAGCGAAACGGGCTCGGCCAAGGCCCGCCGGAGCTACTTTGCGCTCGAAACGCGAGGCTCTAACGAGCATCTGCAGGAAAGCCGTCTTGGGCTACCGCTCGAAAAGGTCCAGTCGGTCTTGCGGATGTACGTCGAAGCCCTGACCGGCAAGGAGGTCGAGATCGTTCCGCTATCGGCAATGCCACAGGAATCTCGAATCGGCGACGGAAAGACCCTCCACCTACCCGCAACGGTCTCCGAGTTTGACAACGATGAGATGGATTTTCGCCTTTTCAAGGTGCTGGCCGCCCATGGCGCGGGGCAGATCGAATTCGGAACGTTCGTACGCGATACCCGTGGATTGCGAGCCTCTTATCGCGACCTCGCGGAGCTGTACTCAGCATCGGCGGATGCATCGGATGCATTTTCGCTCGCCGGGTATATCGAAGATGTGCAGAAAGGCGAAAAGGCCCTTCCTGATGGACAAGAAACGAGTAAAAAGAAATCCCTGCCGAAAGGCTCAGATTACCGTGCGGTTCTTTCGGTTTTTCCGGAGCCGCGGCTCGCCCGTAAAATCTTTGGCACGATGGAGAACGCCCGCATCGATGACCGTTTGCGGCGAACATATCGAGGCCTGAGAAAAGACCTCGACCTGATGCAGGAATATCTTCGACGGTCGCGCCCCTTTATCTTTGATCTGCCTCTGCATCAGGTTCCGTCGGAACTGCTGTTTCAGATAACGCTCTGCGGCGGTGCGACTGATGATGCGCGGCAATTTTATGGACAGATCGTTTCTGAGATCGAGACGGTGATCGAGGCCTATTTGGTTAGCGACAAGGCTACCGTGGCGGATTCGCTGATGGCGACAAGCCGCGTCTATGCCCTGTTTCAGAACATAATGCCCGAGCAGACGGCCGAGGTCGAATCGGACACGACGGAATCTAAGAGCGAATTCGCCTACGATGACAAGAACGCCGCCGAGGCCGTTACAGAAGACCAAAAGCGCGAGCAGCAGAAAAACGCTCAGGACATCAGCGACCTTTTTAGCGCATGGAATAGCCTTGACGACGAGGGCGAGCCCGACGACCTGCAGGGGTCCGAGGCATGGTCGCAGAATGAGGTGCCCGAGCAGGTCCTTGAGGCCGACGATATAGCCTTTGCTTATGATGAATGGGATCGCGAGCTAAACGATTACCGCGTCGGGTGGAGTCGTGTGATCGAGAAAAAGGTTAAGCAGGGCGATAGAAACTTCGTCGAGCTTGCACGTTCGAGATATCGCGGGGCGATCTCATCGATACGGCATCAGTTTCAATTGATGAAGCCGGAGAACCTTACCCGGATCAATCGCGAACTCGACGGCGAAGATTACGATCTTAACGCACTTGTTGATTTCGTGATCGACCGCCGCGCCGACGGGCGGCAGTCGGAGAATATCTATACGAAACGTCTGCGAAAACAGCGTGATGTTGCCGTTTCGCTTCTCCTCGACCAATCATCATCGACCGCGAGAACGATCACAAGAAACCCGCTGCAGCCATACACCCATCCCGGCCGCCGGATCATCGAGATCGAAAAGGAAGGCTTGGTGTTGATGAGCGAGGCCCTCGAGGCCGTCGGCGATGTCTATTCCATCAACGGCTTTACCAGCGAGGGCCGCCGAAACGTGAAATTCTACATCGTCAAGGATTTCGACGAGAAATATTCGGAAGAGATCGAACGCCGGATCGGCGGGATCACGTTTCAGAACAACACACGTCTCGGAGCCGCGATCCGTCACGCCGCGGCTAAGCTGCTAAAGCAGGAATCACGGACAAAGCTGCTGATCATCCTGACCGACGGCCGCCCGTATGATCACGACTATGGCGACGCGCGGTACGCTCGCGAAGACGTTCGCGAGGCCCTGCTTGAAGCAAAAACTCACGGTATCACCCCTTTTTGCGTCACAATCGACCGCGAATCCGAAAGCGAGCTCCGCGACCTTTACGGTGACGTCGGCTACACGATCATCGACGATGTCCTTAGTCTGCCTGAGCGTATGCCGAATATCTACCGGCGATTAACGAGCTAACCTATGAACATCATCTCCCTCGAAAACGTTTCCAAGAATTTCGGCTTCAAGCCGTTGTTCGAGAATGTCACGCTCGGGCTTGAGGACACCGACAAGATCGGGATAATCGGTGCCAACGGCTCGGGCAAGACGACGCTTTTGCGGATCATCGCGGGCATCGAGGTTCCGGATACCGGACGCGTTACGCGTGCGAAGGGCAAGTCGCTCGCGTATCTCTCGCAGAACCCGCCGTATGACGAGAACCTGACCGTTCTCGAAACCATTTTTGCCTCGAGCAGCGGCGTGATGCAGACGATCCTCGAGTACGAAGAGGCCTGTCACGAACTCGCGGCGGGCGTCAATGACCCTGGGCTGTTAGATAAATTGTCCGATCTGCAGCACGAGCTAGAGATCTACGGCGGTTGGGAGATCGAGACAAATGCCCGTGCCGTGCTGACGCGGCTCGACATCACCGACACCACCGCGAAAATGGGATCGCTCTCAGGCGGCCAGCGCAAGCGTGTCGCCCTCGCCCACGAGCTTATCTTTAAGCCGGACATCTTGATCCTCGACGAACCGACAAATCACCTCGATGCCGACACGATCGAGTGGCTCGAATCCTATCTCGCCCGCTACACCGGCGTGCTGCTGCTCGTCACGCATGACCGCTATTTTCTCGACCGTGTTACGGATCGCATTTTCGAGGTCGACCGCGGCACGGTGCAGAATTTCAGCGGCAACTACGCATATTCTCTCGAGAAAAAGGCCGAGCAGGAAGAGCTGCGTGCCGTCGAGGGGCACAAACGCGATCAGCTTATCAAAAAGGAGCTTGCCTGGCTCCGCCGCGGTGCCAAGGCCCGTACTCGCAAATCGAAACACCGTATTGAGGCCGCACATTCGCTGATGGCCCAGCCGAAGGAGCAGGCTAAAGGCAGCGTCGATATCGCGATCGGCTCAAAACGCCTCGGGTCAAAGGTCGTCGAGATCAATAGTGTATCCAAATCCTACGGCGACAATACGCTGATCGACAATTTCACCTATCTGCTGAAACGCGACGACCGCATCGGCATTATCGGTGCCAACGGCTCGGGCAAAACGACCTTGCTCGAAATGATCACCGGCCGCGTCGAGCCCGACGCCGGCGAGATCGAAAAGGGGACGACCGTTCACATCGGTTATTACGACCAGGAAAGCCGTGCCCTGAACGACGATCAACGAGTCATCGATTACATTCGCGACGTGGCCGAATACGTCACGACCAATGAGGGAGTGCAGATCACGGCCGGGAAGATGCTCGAACGATTTCTCTTCTCGCCTGCTGCTCAATACGCCGTGATCGGAAATCTCTCGGGCGGCGAACGCCGGCGGCTCTACCTGCTCAGAATATTAATGGGCTCGCCCAACGTACTGCTGCTCGACGAGCCGACAAACGACCTCGACATCCCGACGCTCATTGCTCTCGAAGAATACCTCGACGATTTCGCCGGTGCACTTATCGTGGTTAGCCATGACCGCTATTTTCTCGACCGAACGATCGAGAACATATTCCGCTTCGAGCCCGGCGGCCGCGTCAGCGAATACCCGGGCGATTACACCGCCTATCTCGAACGCCGCGAGCGAGAAGACGCCGAGGCCAAAGATCAGCCAGCCGCCAAAGCACAGGCAAAATCACAGACCACTCCCGCGGCCGAAAAGCCGAAAGCCCGAAAGCTGAGCTTTAAGGAAATGCGCGAATTCGAAGCGGTTGAAAAGCGGATCCAATCAGCCGAGACCCGCCTTCCCCAGATAGAACGTGAACTGTCCGCAGCCGCCAGCGATGCCGGGCGGGTACACGAACTGTTCAACGAACAGCAGACCATTACCGCACAACTTGATGCCGATATGACCCACTGGGCTGAGCTTGCCGAGCGTGCTGAGTCAAAGTAAGAAGCTGTATCGAAGTACCCGACTCCGCTCAATTCAAGGGTAAGTAGTATCGCCTTGTGCTATCCTAGCAGCACCGAAACTGATCATGAGAGGTAATTGATCCAATGGACTTCCGAGATACTTTCCCATTGTCTTTACGTACTCGTCTCATAGTTTTTCCTGCGTCCATCCTGATTGGTGTACTTCTCATTGGGTTATCTACAGCTCAGGATAGTTCGTCTGTACAGGGCATTCCCGCACCGACTCCGCCAGTTACGATCACCGATCCCGACGATGCGCCGCTGAAGGTCCAAACGGATCTCGTGACCCTGACCTTGACCGTCCACGACAAATGGGGAAGGTATGTTTCGAATCTGACAAAGAAACACTTCTCGGTTTTCGAGGACGGCGTGGAGCAGGAGATCAGCTTTTTTTCAGACGCAGACGCTCCGGCGTCGATCGGTATCGTTTATGACATTTCCGGTTCGATGGGCTCGGGAAAGATCCTCCGATCGCGCACGGCCCTCGAACGATTTATGCTGACGAGCCATCCGTCGGACGAGTATTCGCTGATCACCTTCAACGACAAGGTTCGGCTGCTGGCCGACCGGACTCGTGACCACAATGTGGTTTTGGACAAATTATCATTTGTGAAGCCCGGCGGCAGTACGGCGTTCTATGACGGAGTCTATCTCGGCGTCGATCGCGTAATGCGGGGATCTCACGCCAAGCGAGCGGTATTGGTCATAAGCGACGGGCAGGATAATAATTCGCGATACAGTTTTGGCGAAATGCGCCGTTTCTTAAAAGAGGCGGACGTGATCATTTATGCGATCGGGATATCTGATGGCGGTGGTCTCGACTACGCGGGTGAAGGATTTCTAAAACAGCTATCGGAAGCCACCGGCGGCCGCGCGTTCTTTCCCGGACTTAAAGATGGCAGTTTTGATGAGATCTGTGAGCGAATCGCCCTCGAACTACGTCATCAATATTCGATAGGCTACGTCCCGAAAGATTTTCGTCAGGACGGCAAATGGCGTCGTTTGAAGGTCAAGGTCGCTCCCCCTCGCGGAATGCCTCGCCTATCGGTACGGGCAAGAAAAGGCTATTACGCTACACCCGCTTTACCTGGCAGATAGGTGGGTTCGACGACGTGAAAAGGCTTTTCACATCGGAAGGAAAAACGGCAGGTGATGACCCGCCGTAATCTATCGAAATTAATGGTGGCTGGAGGGAGACTTGAACTCCCGACCTCGGGGTTATGAATCCCGCGCTCTAACCAGCTGAGCTACCCAGCCACAAACAATTCATTATAGTTTCGGTCGCATAAAAATCAAGTTTAATTCAGTTGCATCTTCCTCGCCGAGCGTTTTGGCTATATTTTCCGACTTATACCCAATCAATGCGCAGCCTGCCCGAAATGCTGAGTAGAGCCGCCGATCGCACATCATCTTACAAACAACGCGCAAAAAGCTTTGAGCGTCGAATATTTTTGTATAATAAGGTTAATTGAGATGAACCGTTATCTAAAAGTTAGTGTTCGATTTACCATATTGGTCTTCTGTTTGATTACTTCTATCCAGGCTTTTAGCCAGGCAAGAGGCGGGCCGACGCAATACAGGACCATTAGCGTGAGCACACAGCCGAATGCTACCGTCTGGCTCGACGGAGTCCGTTATGGGTCGACGGGCGAAAATGGAATCATCGAGATTGCGACAGTCCCGCCCGGAGCACACACTCTAAAGGTTCGCGCCGCTGGTTATAAAGAGGTTTCACAGCCATTGACGGCCGCCCAACGCGGCGAGGTCCGGGTCAACCTCGTAAAAACGACAGACGAGGCTGAACTCGCATTTCAGGAGGGCGAACGCCTTGCATCTGTCGACCGCGACCGGTCCGCAGACGCTTTTCGCCAGGCGATCAAGCTAAGGCCGAAATATCCTGATGCCTATTTGTCGCTTGCCCGCATCCTGTCTGACGCTGGCGAACTTGATGACGCAAAAAAGGTCCTCGTCGCCGTTCGTCGGCTGCAGCCCGGCCTTGCCGAGGCGTCAGCCATCGAAGGGCGTATTCATAAGGATAACGGAGATGAAGAAAAGGCTGTCGCCACCTTTATGCGGGCGATCACCGAGGGCAAAGGCTTTCAGCCCGAGGCTTATACGGGTCTTGGCCTTCTTTTTGCCGGAAAAGCCGAAGCGGCGGGCGGTTCGGGCAATTTCGACCTTGAAGCTCAGCATTACGCCGAGTCCGCTAAAAATCTTAAGACCGCGCTGAAACAGCTCGCCGGTTCACCCGACTCAATGGTCATTTACCAGTTACTCGGCCTCAATTACGAACGCCAAAAGATGAATGCCGAGGCCATAGCCCTTTACGAAGAGTTTCTCTCGCTCTTTCCCAATTCCGTTGAGGCAACAGCTGTCCGCTCATATATAGTGCAGCTAAAAAAAGATATGTCCAGCCAGTAGCGGCGCCTTTGATGGATTCTTATCCGGACGGCAACGCAGTCCCCCCTGCCGATTTCTCAGTCAAATTGACCGACCGGTCGTTCTTAATTGTCGAAAAGAAATCATTGACACCTACTCATTTAACAATGTAGTATTATGTCTAAACGATGTTAATCATCGTTTTTTGACCTCGCTTTCAGATTGACCTAACAGTTCTCTTCTTTATAGTTTCTGCGGGTCTCACTTTGTTCCCAAGGGACTACCCCTCAAAACATGTCAGCTAAACTTGGCGAAATTCTTGTCCGCGAAAACCTCATAACCTCGCAGCAATTGCGGGAAACGCTGGACTACCAAAGGGCC
>JBGSXN010000077.1:0-15069 GCA_041751355.1 Pyrinomonadaceae bacterium | reverse complement strand
ACTGTTTACCCTTGAGCTTTGGAGCTTTGGAACCTGACCGGGCCATTTCCGCAAATAGATCGACATCATAATCAGCCTCGTGAGCCATTTCTTGACGGATCTCAAGAAGAATTTCTAAAAATTTCGGTCGACGATACATTGCCTCTAGGGAACAATTGTTCACTCTCAGCGAGGTTTCGTCAAACACGGCCGTTCCATCCGCTCGCTTGTGGAGGCCTATTGGACCAAGGCAAGAGTGGAAAGATCGTCGTAATTTCCGTGAGTAAATATGAGAGGATGCCTTTCGGCCAGAAATAGACCGAGCTCCTCAAAATACATTGGCTTAGCAAAGAAAAATCCCTGTGCTCCTTCGCATTTCAGGTTCTTGAGCACGTCGAACTGAGCCTGCGTTTCGACTCCCTCCGCGATGACTGTGAGCCCTAGATTTCGAGCCAGAGTGATGATCGCATGGACGATTTCGGCGTTTTGTCCGTCAGAGTCGATCATCGAGACGAACGAACGGTCGATCTTCAGGGCTGAAATCGGCAGTTTCTTCAGATAACCAAGATTAGAATAGCCGGTGCCAAAATCGTCAATGTTGATTTCAACACCCACATCCCGCAGTTCGTTGAGCATTTCAACCGCTCGCTCCTGATGCTCGAAAAAGACTGATTCAGTGATCTCAAGCTTAAGCCGTTTTGGCGAAAATTTCGTTTCAGACAATATGGTGCCGATGTTTTCTGCCAGAGAGTTCTGGGCAAACTGTCGGGAAGACAAATTTACGCTGACAGCCGGTTTACCGTCATCCGGCAACTGGTTCGAGAGGGATCCGATCTCGACACAAGTCCGCCGAAGCACTTGCTCTGATAGCCGTCCGATCAATCCGATCTCTTCTGCAAGGGGTATAAACTTATTGGGCGGTATGGAGCCCAGCTCTGCATGCTCCCATCGGGCCAGCGATTCAAAGCACTCAATTTCGCCCGTGGCAAGGTTATATATCGGCTGATAACAGACCGATATTTCTTCACGTTCGACGGCCCTGCGAAGATCCGTTTCCAGCCGGAGGATCTCTCTTGCGGCATTGTGCATCTTCTCGTCGAAGATCTCGTGTCTCGCCTTACCCGCTCGTTTCGCCTGGTACATCGCCGTGTCGGCATCCCGCATAACGTCCTCTGACGACAAATGCGTTCCGGCAGCGTGTAGAATGCCGATACTCGCCGAACTGTACACCTCGTGACCCGCAATATTAAACGGAATCGCAAATTTTTCCTGTATACGATCCGCTATCCTCGTGACCTCATCGTGGACGTAAACGCCCTGAACGAGGATCGTGAATTCATCGCCGCCGAGACGCGCAACAATGTCCGACGGCCGCATACATTCGCGCAGCCTCGATGATATCTCTTTTAGGAGTTCGTCTCCGACGAGATGTCCGAGGCTGTCATTTACATATTTGAAGCGATCCAGATCGATGAAAAGAACGCTTACACGGTGTTTAGGGGTTTGGCGGCTAAGGCGTAGTGCTTGGCCGAGTTTATTCATAAAGAACAACCGGTTAGGCAGGCCCGTCAGGGCATCGTGGGTGGCCTCGTACTGAAGCTTTTCCTGAGCAGATTTCTTATCCGTGATGTCCTGGATCTGAAAGATCAGGTTTGGCTGTTTCGCGCTTGGGTCGTTTGCTGCCGACACGCTCCATGAGGTCCAAACGGTGCGGCCCGATTTATGGATATAACGCTGCTCCATCTGGCTGTTGGAGATCTTTCCCGAAAACAGTTCCTGGATCTTGAGAAGTTTGGGGCCGAGGTCTTCCTGCAGCGTGATCGACTGAAAATCGGTCGCCAGGAATTCCGTTTCCGAATAGCCGAGTATTCCGGTCATGGCGTGATTGACCTTGATCCAGTTTCCGGTGGGTGAAACGAGTCCAATGCCGATTGGGGCGTAGGTAAATGCGCTCCTAAATCTTTCTTCCGATTCACGCAGGGCATTAGACTGCGATTCGAGTATCTGGGCGTATTCTTTCGCCTTTTCCGCCTGCTGAAGCGACATTTCCACATTCTTCAAGTACATCCTGTACGAGAGATAGAGAAAGAAGATCACCGGGATCGCAGCCAGCAGAATGCCCACGCCCAGAATGTCATAGACCTGAAACATCAGGCCAGCACTGATCGCCCCAATGAAGTATGAAAGGAAGGTCCAGATATATTTTGATTTCCATGTTTCCCAGAGATGGATGCCATCCTTTAACGCGTCATGAACAGCCGCCAGTGAGGTGTTTGCCAGGAACTGAGTAACGGCGATGACTGAAAGGGCGATGACGAATCCCTGGTTGGTGCCAGGGTGTCCGTGCAGACGGCTTTCGGCGTAGAGCCCGGATGCTTTCAGGACCACAATAACCGCGGTGGTCGAGAGCGCCATCGTTCCGGCGTTAAAGAAGACGGTCAACTTACGGTTACAAAACCGCCAGGCCGAGGCCGTGGCCTCGATAGCGGCCAGGATTACCGCATATTCACCGCCGTAGATCAGTAGTACCAGAAAAATGAACGTGTCGGATACCGATATGTGTGACTTGAACCTGGGGATCCGGATCGTCATCCGGGAACCGACAGCTACCGTAAAAACAGCCAGTAGCAGGAGATATGTATCCGGGATAGAGCGATCGACATTTAATGCGGCGATGATCACCGCTATCAGGCCGGCGACTATCACAGTCACCATATATCGATCTGAGCGTTTTGAGATGTCCATTCTGTAGGCGTGCCCACGTAGATTCGATCAGAGGGTCGCCATATATTAGCTATTTGTTGTCGAGACTTGCCGGTAAGCAGGACCGTTGAAGGGACCCGATGCTAAATGGCGAAGGAGGCCGACAACGTCGGCCTCCTTGTATTATCCTTAAGTTAAACAAGTTTGTCTATACTTTTATAGGTTAAACGATAAGATGACTAATGGATCAATCGCCGATCAGAATACCGTCAGCGATGAGCACCGCATCGCCTATCAGAACTCCGTCGCCAACGAGTACGCCGTCGCCGATGAGCACTCCGTCGCCAACGAGTACGCCATCACCTACAAGCACTCCGTCGCCAACGAGTACGCCGTCGCCAATGAGTACGCCGTCGCCGACGAGTACGCCGTCACCGACGAGTACGCCGTCACCGACGAGTACGCCGTCGCCGACAAGCACACCGTAGGACAGCCAGATAGATCCGGTGCCCAGAGCTCCGCCATCGCTGATGGTGACATGACGATTAACGTCGAGCCCGGTAGTGTAATAGCCTGCCGTGTTCAGCGAAAAATTACCGTTTGAGAACGTTACGCCGGCTCCAAATGTATTCTCGCGTTTGTAGGCGGCCTGAAACTGAGTAACAAGGCCTGCGCCTGAGATCGACGTATGATCGCCGGTCACAAACTGTGCCCACGGGAAAGTATTGCCGCCGATCGTCGAATTCGCCGCCGGCATTGACCAGTCGGGGGCAACTATCGGTGAGCCGTTGGCGAGGGTTTGAAAATCGATATCGGTACGCAGCGATCGGGCGATGCGGACAGCACCTTCGAGATTAAGCTGGCCCGCTCCCTGCTCAAAAGTATTTGCGCCTACGACCGGTTGAGCTGTGTACTGAAGGATCATCTTGATCATTCCCGGCGTGAGGTTGGGATTGACCTGGAGAAGCATGGCTGCCGCACCGGCTACGAGTGGCGCCGACATCGACGTGCCGCTCAAGTTCATTGCGGCATCATCCGAAGTTTCACCGAGAAGGGGAAGAACTTTCAGGAGTGGATTCAGCATCGCCATTTTGTTATTCGGGGCCTGATACGACGCAAGCTTGTTTCCCGGAGCAACGAGGTCGGGTTTGATTATATTGTCATAGACGCGGTAGCCGTCTGTGGTTGAGAAGAAGCTTCGTGTCGGGCCGCACGAGCTATACGAAGCTATAACATCGTCAGCCGTAGACGCTGTGCCGAAGCTGTTCGTAGCGCCCACCGTGATCGCATAAGGGCTGTTGCCCGGCGAGTGGATGCGTCCGTAGGTTTTCTGCCCGGTCGAGGACTTGCCGAGATTACCGGCGGCGGCGATGACAACGATGCCATTCTGGACGAGTTCTTTGACCTTTAGGCAGATCGGATCGTTGGTATAGCTATCAACGGCGGTCGTTCCGAGGCTGAGATTGACCACCTTGATATTGTGCTGGCCCTTATTCTGGAGTATCCAGTCAAGACCGTTGAGCAGCCACGAAGTCTGTCCAACGCCGTCGTTATTGAGCACCTTAACGCTAATGATCTTCGACTTTACGGCAACACCGCGGAATTCGCCGTTGCGGTTTGTTGCACTGCCGGCGGCGAGCCCGGCGACGTGTGTTCCGTGGCCATAGCCGTCGGTGTTCTCAGAAATTGATGAGGTCGTAAAATTCACATTCGCCGAGATCCTCGAAACGCTGCCGTCTTTAAATCCCTTGTGGCCGGCGTGTATTCCCGAATCAACGAACGCAATACCGATGCCGGTACCGTCCAGCGTGTAAGCTGGGCGGCCGTTCAGGGCCGCCTGGGCACGAACCAGCGTCGCGCCGGTTGCTTCCTCGACGTGGCCAGTTACCTTAAGCGGGCGATCGGGGGATATATAGTTGACGAGCCCGCTCGTCGAAAGCGTCTGCAGGGCCGAAAGCGGAAGGTTGACGACCAAAGTGTCGTCGGCGCCGATACGGTTTGCGACCCGGGCACTGCCGTTGGCCATCAATGCTCGGAGCGAAGCATTATCGGCGTCCTTCGCCTGAATAATAACGTCGACGCGTTTTTTACCGCTCGGGTCCTGGGCCATCATGTGACGCAGGTCGGGCGAAACGTTGTCACCGCGATAGCCGCTGTCGCTCGCGTCCCCGGCACGGTTGGCGGGCGAACGGCTATCACGTTTTTCATTGACTGTGATCGCGGTAAAAAATTCCGCGATCTCGGGCCTTGAGGTAATGTCCTCGTAGTAACCGGCGGCCCCGGCGCCGCCGATCACAACGAGTTTCCCTTGGGAAATGCCGTCAAGAATGTTTGTTTTTGCTGCGTTCGAACCGACCAGGTTGGTCAGTTCGTCGACGAAGAGGATAGCCTGTCCTTTTGAGGCGGCAGCCTCGGCGACGATCGCATCGACCACACGGGAAACATCAGCCTCCGAGCGTGCGTTCGAAAACATCGCGGCTGTTTCCAGCTTCAGGATCGAGCGGTTTACGAGAGCCGCGGGAGCGTTACCCTTTGCGATACGGAGCGCCGCCTGTTCGACGATCGACTCCATAACAGCTTTGTCCTCGGTCACGATAACCGGCTGGCGAACACCACCTTCCGCTAACACATTGAGAAGCCGAGCCGTCTCGTTCTCATAGCTTAGGTTTTCACGCAGTCTTCCTTCACGGCCAAGCTGCGTCAAATTCGTAGTGTATTTCGCCGTTGCCGTAGCAGTCGCCGTGACATTCGTTCTGTCACGATCGAAGGCCGCGGCTGCGATCACATTAGTAAATATGAACGACGCCAGGACCGCAGCCGAGGCCGCCTGTCGGGTCGCTTTTAAGATTGATATCTTCATACGTTTTATTAACCATCCGGGGTAGAGATAAACGGCACATGCCGCCACCGCCTCTAATACAAAACTCGTGCCACCACGTGAAATGTTGTAAATAAAGGAGTTTCTGGCAATGACCTCTTTTACGAGCCCAGTGAATTCGGTCAGAGTGATTAAGTAATTCGGTCAACCTGACAGAACAGCGTTCCAAAAGTAAGAGGGAGGTTAACGTGCGATCAGATCTTCAGGATCGACCAAATCCAGGACGGCGGCGGCACTCGAGTGCAGGCGAAAGGCAGGCTATTTAACGGCGGCGTCAAGGTTCGATCTTAAGGGCGAAAACTGGCCGCAAGCGGCGTCTGTCACATTGGGTACTGGGTCGTGACCGTTTCGATCTGCGGCTGGGGCGAGTGGATGTCGGCGGGATAGGTTAGATCGGCAGGTTGGCGGCGGCTGAGGATAAACTCTGTGGCTGCGTCTTTGTCGAGAGGTTTGGAGAATAGATAGCCCTGACCGAATCCGCATGAGAATTCGGAAAGTGTTGTGCGGTGCTCCTCGGTCTCAATGCCTTCGGCGATCATGATCTTCCCCAGTTTTTCCCCCAGCGTGATTATCGTTTCGACAATGCTGCGGCTATTCTTGTCGGTCGACATGCGGCTCACGAATGACCTATCGATCTTGACGATGTCAAAGGGAAAAGTGTGCAGGTAGCTGAGGCTCGAATACCCGGTCCCGAAATCGTCGATAGAGAGCTTGACCCCTATGGCCTTAAATTGGGTCAGCGTTTCGATGGACGCCTTCACATTTTCAATCAGGATGCTTTCCGTGATCTCAAGATGAACAGAAGCCGGTTGGATCCCGATGTTCCTTATCGTCTTTCGAACAGATTCAACCAAACCGGTTTTGGCGAACTGTTTGGCCGAAAGATTAACAGAAATTGTGAGATCTTCCCCGGCCAGAGTCTGCCATTCCTTAAGCTGATGACAGGCTTCGGTAAAGATACTGGTTCCTAAAGGGACGATCAGTCCCGTCTCTTCGGCCAATTGGATGAATTCCCCGGGCGGTATCAGTCCGCGCTCCGGGTGTACCCATCTGGCAAGGGCCTCAAAACCCGCGAGCATACCTGTTTGAAGCGAAATGATCGGCTGATAGTAACAGACGATCTCACCGCGTTCCAGTCCGCGGCGGAGGTCGTTCTCCATCCTAAGTGCCTCAACGCCCCGCGTGTGCATACGCTGGTCAAAGATCTCATACCGAGCCTTTCCATTCGCTTTTGCGCGATACATGGCGATGTCCGCATCTCTCAGGACCTCGTCCGGCGATTCATACGTCGAGTTTGAGAACGCGATGCCGACGCTGGCTGAGGTGAAAAATTCCTGCCCGTCGAGCTTAAAAGGTTTGCTTAACAGTGACTGAACGCGTTCCGCGACCTCGAGGGCACGTTTATCGTTGAGTATGCCGTCTAGCAGGATCCCAAACTCATCACCGCCGAGGCGGGCGACAGTATCGATCGTCCGAACACTTTCAGTCAGCCGGCTCGCGAGCTCGATCAGCAGCTTGTCGCCCGTTTCGTGGCCCATCGTATCGTTTACTACCTTGAATCGGTCAAGATCGATGAAAAGCACAGCGAATTTATAGGTGGTCGACCGTTTGGCCCGCTCGATAGCCATGCTCATCCGGTCGGCAAGAAGCGTCCTGTTAGGTAGGCCGGTTAGACCATCGTGGTACGCCGCATAGCGAATCTGTTCCTCGGCTTCTTTGCGGCCGGTAATATTTTGCACCTGAAAAACGAGATGCTTCAGGGTCCCATCGTCTTTTCGTACGACAGAGGCACTCGAAATAACCCAGATCAGATGTCCATCCTTATGCACATAGCGACTCTCCAATTGGAAAGTATCTATTACCCCGTCTATCACCTCCTGCATCTTTACCAGGCTATCGCCGAGGTCCTCTCGATAGACGATCTCCCTGAAACTGATGTTCTGAAGTTCCCCCTCAGAATAACCCAGGAGCGATCCTAGCGACTCGTTAACTTCGAGCCAGCGAAAATCGGTGCTGACGAGTGCCATCCCTACCGCATGGTCGAATGCGGTCCGGAAATGCTCTTCGCTTTCTTTGAGCGCGCTGCTTATCCGCTGTTGTTCGGCAATGTGCTGATTGAGCTGCTCGATGTGGTTCTGTGCAAGTTCAGCCTGGGTGGCTGCGGCTTCCACGTTCTTGAGATAAGTACGGTAAGTGAAATATATGATTGCGATTATCGGAGCGGTCGCCAGAAAGGCAAACAAACCGAGCGAGTCGGTCAAATTGGCAATGATGCCCGCGGCGAAGGCACCCGCAAAGTATGTGATCGAGGTCCAGAGAAACTTCTTGTGCCATGTACTCCATATTGGGTCACCGGCCCTAAGGGCGACGGCCGTTGCGACAAGACCGGAATTCACGGCGTACTGCGTCAAACCCATGACGCTCAGGGCCAGGAGAAAGACAGGCGAGAATTCGGCCGATATTTCGGTTACCGATCCGAAGAAGGTCCTGAGTGTCGTTCCGGTGGCAAGAGTGGCGATAAGGAATACGGCAGTATTAAAAGCTATCAATATCCTCTTCGTGTTAACGCGGAGCGAAGAAAAAAGTGCATCGGCACCGGCAAGCAGAACTGACGCTTCAACACCATAAAGAAGCAATGAAAGCAGTATGAACGTATCAGAAACCGAAATTTCCCCTCTGCATCCGGGGATAGGCACGATGATGCGCGAGCCAATGCCAAGGGTGAAGACAACGAGCAACAGATAGCCGAAACCGATCTCGGCGACCTGCAGGTTACCTAATGCATACACCCCTGCGAAACCCCCGAGAGCGATCACCAGCCAAATGAAAGGTTTTGAGAGCTTTTGTCTTGTTTCAGCCGTCATATTGAACCAAATACGGTGAGAGATTCGGCGAGAAGTCGGAGTGACCCGACAACAGTGAAGCAATATTTATGCCAAACAAAGAACAGATCGCGTGTTTTGGTAAATTGTTGATATACACGGTTTACAAGAGACGGAAGGAGAAACGGTCTTTGTAAATTTCAACAAAATAACAAAAGGTGTCAAATTGACGATCGCCGGAGGGCAATTATTTGTCATTTTGACACCTTCCGCAAGGGGGGAAAGGTGTCTTTAACAGAACAGCTCATCCGGGGGGGCCACCACGTTTTTTCCTTTCAAGAAGATGGTGTCGTAGTTGCTGGTCCACCGGAAGCCGCACATTCTGTAAAAGACATGTGCCGCTTCATTGTCCTCATTGGCAAGTACACAGAGGGTCGGTGCCTTTGCCAGCAGTGCGTTGCAGAGCTGCGTGAGGCAGCGCCTGGCTAATCCTGTTCCTCGGAAACTGGGATCAACGTAAACACCTTCGAGGTATATGACTTCGGATGTCTCGGCCTGGACGTCAGCTTTGAATATCAGCTCGCCGTCCTCGATCAACACCCATACCCGATCTTTGCCTATACGTCGGGCACATCTGCTGAGGAATCCTTCTCTGTCTGTTTCCAGAGGGTTGATCCCACTTTCGGCCTCGGCCATCGCAGCGTGGACCGGTGCGATCAGGTCGAGGTCTTCTATAGTCGCAAGACGAACCCCTTCGACTTTTTTGCTGGTTTCTACTGTGCGGTCAAGCTCGAATAGCAGTTCCCGGCAAGCCAGGCGCATTGGCTGTCCTTCATCCGCGTAGCAATTCCAAAACTCTTCTACCTTTGACTGCTCTGCCATGATCATATGCAGTCGACCATATATTTGAGCCGTCAAGGCGAGTTCCCGAATGGCCCCGCGGGTGCGGGTTTCGATCAGGGTAGCGTGGCCGATCAAGGCAACGCCCTCCAATCTTCCTTCTGAATTTCGGCATCCGTAAAATATGCCGCGGTTATGTTCGCTGATCAATCCGTTGTCGCGGATCATACCCATCATGCAAACTGTGTGAACCGGCCGCTCGGCCAGGAAAGCGACGACCTCGTTGGTGTCGGATTCGCTGAGTTCGCTGACCTCGAGACTTACGTCTGGGTCCGGAAGAAAGTGGGTCTCTTCCATTATGTTGTGAAGCGTCTGTGTAATTGACATGGGATGGCTCCTAATTGGTGTGGGTAATATAGGTTAAGCAATTAATATCCAAGATAGTCGACACCGCTATCGGAGCTGAGTGTCATGCCACTTGTATCGTCACCGGCGGCGAGAGCCGACTGAGCCTGTAATGTGGCATCAGCCATAAGGACCCCGTCACCGATCAGCACGCCGTCGCCTATGAGGACACCGTCGCCAATCAGAACTCCATCGCCAATCAGAACACCGTCGCCAATCAGAACACCGTCACCGATGAGCACACCGTCACCGATGAGCACACCGATTGTGACAAAGGTGGTGCCATCAAGCATTGTGGCGCCGCTGCTGATAAGGATCTTGTCCGCTATCAGGACGCCGTCGCCTATCAGGACGCCGTCACCGATCAGTACACCGTCACCTACAAGGACGCCATCGCCTATCAAGACTCCGTCACCAATCAAAACGCCATCGCCGATCAGGACCCCCTTCGCATACATTCCCTGGTATTTGAGGACCAGATTCTGTCCGGTTGCGAAAGTGCGTCCTAGGATGATGCCCTGCGACCAGGTAAATGTATGACCCGATATTGTCGTCTGTGGCGTCGGAAGTGTGGATGTGGTCAACAGCGATGAACCTAATAGAGACGACAATAGATCCGTTCTGACCAACTTGGTCAAACGTACGGCGCCCTCTACATTCAACTGTCCCGCACCCTGCTCGTATGCATTATGCCCGCTCAACTGCTGTGCCGAATACATCAGAAGCATCTTTACCATGTTCGGCGTCAGGTTCGGATTCACCTGAAAAAGAAGCGCCGCGGCCCCGGCAGCAACAGGAGATGCCATTGAACTACCGTTCAGATACATCATGTCGCGAGCGGCGACCGGGCTTACGTTCGCATCCAGACTCGGGTTTTCCGTTACCAGCAAGTTATTGGCGGCTTTGGCGTAAACCAGCTTATTGCCCGGTGCTACGATATCCGGCTTGAGAAGGTTGTCATAATGATTAACACCGGCCGAGTCCGTCGAGAAGCTGCGGGTCGGGCCCCGTGAGCTGTAGCTTGTCACTACATCGTCTCCCCTTCCGTTCGTTCCGAACGTATTCGTGGCCCCGACCGTTAAAGCCGAAGGTTCATTGCCCGGGGAGTGAATTTGGCCATAGACCTTTTGACCCATGCCATTTTTTCCGTTATTGCCGGCTGCGGCAACGACCACTATTCCGGCATCGGCAAGTCGGCGGACCGCTTTGCAGGCAGGGTCATCTTTATAGGAATCAACCGCTGCGGTGCCAAGACTTACATTGACCACCCGGATGTTGTGGGTCGAACGATTGGCAAGGACCCAGTCGACCGCGTTAAGAAGGCTGGAGACCTTTCCGGCGCCGTCCTTGTCCAGCACGCGAAGGTTGATCAGTTTCGCGTTCGGCGCGATCCCGATATATGCCGCATTCGAAATACGGCCATTTCCTGCCGCGGTTGCCGCGACGTGGGTACCGTGACCATAGGGATCGTCTGTTCGTCCCTCGCCTGTAAAGTCAACGCTGACCGATACTCGGTTACCGTTGCTCTTATCCAGAAACGAAGTGTGACTCTTGTCTATCCCTGAATCGATCACAGCGATGCCGATACCTGTACCATCGAGGTATGTAGTTGTGGTCCCGCCTAAAAGAGTTGTGGTGGTTTGTGTGCGGATCGCATCTGTGCCGGTTGTCGACGATACGTGTCCGAATGCCCGCGTATCGCTGTCCGCAGAGACATACGAAACGTCACTGAAGCCCGCAAGTACGGGTATTGCGCTTGCCGGCAGATCCACAACCATTGTTTCGAGGTTGCGGAAATGTGCTCGTACATGCACACCATGACGATTGAGAAATGCATTAAGAAGTCCTCTCGGGCTTCTGGTAAGTGTCAGAATAACTCTGACAAGTTCATCATCTGATCGGCCGTTGAACATTCGCTCACGTAGCTCGCCAGACACTTTATTTCTGCCCGGAGCACTTTGAGATTGTGCCTGGGCTTGGGAGACAACCGTCGCCGGAACGACTCCGCTGCTGATTAAGGCAAGCAGAAATAGGTTGATGAGAAATCCGCGTTTTAACTTATTCATGTTTATTGTTATTAACTATGTCTATCTACGAAGATCACATGTAGTGACGTTATCTCTATATACAATACTTATGCCATCAGCCGGATCCTGTAAATGCAACAGGTTAGCGGCACTTTCACGAAATCGGTCAGGTCGGTTCGGTCAGATAGATCGATTGGGAAGTTATATTGATCGAATCGGGCAGCAGTATAATTGCACCACATGATAGGGGTGTTTTGAGTATCTGAAGAAAGAAAAGACCCTGCCGGGCAGGGTGCTTTCTAATGCGAGAGGTAATGGCGGGTTCAGGACATCAGTAGATGAGGTGATATAAGATATTCTGCACCTTCTACTCCGTGAAAATCCGTATACCTAAGAAACTCAGCATCCAGCTTGTCGAGAGTTCTTCGCGCCCGCGAATGCTCAGGTCTGCAAAACGCCTTTACCTCAGTGAAACCGAGCGTTTTAAAGCCGTGTTCGAGGCAAGCTTTGGCCGCCTCGGCAGCTAAGCTGCATCCCCAGAATGGTTCATGCATCATGCATATCAGTTCGGGTACGCCCTGTTCAGCGCGGAAACCGCAGAATCCGATAAATTCCCCGGTCTCCCGATCGAACATCGACCACCGTCCGTAGCCGCGGGCGCTCCAGGCGTTTACAGCGCCGTCAACGACCGATTTCGCCTCGTCACTGCTTAGGGTTTCACCAGCTTCAAGGCCGACCAGCTTCATGACTGACGGATCTGCTAATAACGCCTTATAAGATTCCAGGTCCGCTGAACTGATCGCCAAAAGATCCAAACGTTCCGTCTGCAATCGATGCGATATATGAACACCGGTTTCCGAGAATACTGATTCAAGGAGCCCTGTCGAGGGCGGCGAAGAGATATTTGTAAGGGACATTCTTTCCTTTTTCAACTACCGCATGAACGAGGTGTCGTCCCCGTTGAAGATAACACTTGAGGATGAAACATAACCGTCTGCAATAAGGATCCCGTCACTCATGAGGATTCCGTCGGCTATAAGGAGGCCGTCAGCAATCAGTATTCCATCGCCAAGCAGGATTCCATTCGAGCAGAATTGAGGATCGTTGGCCCATGGATTATTGTCGGCGATCAAAATACCGTCGGCGATCAAGATACCGTCGGCGATCAATATCCCGCTGCTCATGAACATGCTATCTATGGCAAGCGTGTCATAACCTTCGATGATGCCGTCGCCGAAAGAATAGCCGAGCGAATAGGGCTTTTGAAATTTGCTGATGAGTTCAGTTCCGGTAAGGAATCCGTGGTCGACCGTGATGCCCTGGGACCAGACGAAGGGTACATCCGCTATAGTAGTGACCGGCGGCGGAAGAGCGTCGTTTATTAATATCGGTGCTCCGACCCTTTTGTTAAGAGTCGGACGGTTGACGATGCGCTGTGCGACCTTTACGGCGCCGTCGACGTTTAGTTGCCCCGCACCCTGTTCTAGCTGGTTAAATCCGTTCAGGGGCTGTGCCGTATACATGAGGATCATCTTGACCATGTTCGGCGTAAGGTCTGGCTGAACCTGAAGCATCAGTGCGGCCGCGCCGGAAACGACTGGAGCCGATACCGAAGTCCCGCTCATGTACATCATGCGCCGCGTCTCGGCACCCGCAGCCCCACCTTCGTTAGTATCTACATGCAGGCCGGGGTAGTTGGTGACGAAATAATTATTGACGGCCTCGGCATAAATGATCCTATTACCCGGAGCGACCAGGTCAGGCTTTACGATGTTGTCATAACGTTTCATGCCGCTTGCGTCTGTATTGTACGAGCGGGTCGGACCTCTCGAGCTATAGCTTGCAACGACATCGTCTGAACGATCGTCTGTGCCGAATGTGTTTGTGGCGCCGACGGTGATCGCGGAGGGCTCATTTCCCGGCGAATGGATCAGGCCATAGGTTTTCCGGTCCTCACCAAAGCTGGCGGTTGAAGTCTTTCCCTGGTTTCCGGCGGCAACAACGACTACGAAGTTATTGTCTACGAGGCGTCGGACAGCCTGGCAGAGCGGGTCAACTTTATAAGAATCGACAGCGGCCGTGCCAAAGCTCATGTTGACAACCCTGATCCTGTGCCGGCTGCCGTTCTTCAAGAGCCAGTCGACTGCCGCAAGCACCGAAGACGACCTTCCTATTCCATTTGAATTAAGTACCCGAAGATTTACTACTGATGAATTACGAGCGATCCCTTCGAAGGATCCGGATCGACCTGAAAGGCGATTGTTGCCGGCTGCGGCTGAAGCCACATGCGTACCGTGTCCGAACGGGTCGTTTGTCCGATTTTCGCCTGTGAAATCAAGATTTAATTCGGCACGCGAACTGTTCGACCCACGAAAGGAGATGTGTTCGCTATACACGCCTGAATCAAGCACCGCAATACCGACGCCCGAACCGTCCACCGTCGTATATCCGGGGCCGTTGAACGCCTGAAGCTTGCGGATCGAATCTGCACCTGTCGTAGCCGAGACATGGCCCGAAGAATATACTTCGAGGTCGCGGGTGATAGACGTAACTTCGTCGAAACCTGCAAGTTCATCGATCACCGACGCCGGCAAGTCAACGGCCATAGCACTCAGAGAATCGAAATTTCTATGAACTCGAACACCGTTCCGCTGTAAGAGGGCGTTCAGCAATCCTTTAGGTCTTGCATTCAACTGCAGTATTATTTCAGCCCTGTCGCTCCCGCTCTGGCGTAGATATTTTGTAAGATGCTGTGAAACCTTGGTATTCGAGGCTAGCCCGGTCGTGCCAGAGGCCTTAACGTTTGTCAGATATTGATCGGGAACGCCGATCAGCATCAAAAGCAAGATGCCCACAATAAAAGCAGATATCGGGATATTTGTTGAAGGAGACGTAGGACGTTTCATAAGTGATGAAGCTCTTTTGATTCTTAAGACAGATTGCCGAATTCGCACTTCGGCACAATCCTATTAACAACTCGCGTGCCGCGAGGCAAAACGTGCTTTTAATGAGGTTACAAGTCCGAGGATCCTAACTATCGTGCTCGCGGCGTCAGTATGACCCAAGCATTCGGTCAGTTTGATCGAAGGGGCTTCCGATGGCTCCTCCTTTCCGAACACAAAAAACCACCCGCTTCGGGCGGATGGTTATTTGAAAGGTCGGATTCCGGAAAGAGTCTTTCCAGTAGATCACCTGCACATTATATATTGAGGATATCGACCAGTTCCTGGACGGCGGCGGCGCTCTTGTGAAGAGCGGTCCGTTCGTCGTTTGTCAGGCTGATCTCGATTATCTGCTCGATGCCATTCTTGCCGAGTTTGACGGGCACGCCGACAAAGAGGTTGCTGATGCCGTATTCGCCCTCGAGGAAAACGGCACACGGAAGGATCTTCTTTTTATCCTTGAGAATCGCCTC
>JBGSXN010000076.1:0-26606 GCA_041751355.1 Pyrinomonadaceae bacterium | reverse complement strand
AAACGTTGCGACGTAATAAGTATTCATAAAGTCGTGATCGAGGCGATTGAGGCTGATCTCTTTGAAGCCGGCCTCTTTCATCATCTCCACGGCCTTTTCCTCACCCCACATCGCACCGAGGCCTTCGCCGTCGTAGGCGAGGGATACGGTCATGCAGTGCGTCAGCGAGATCGTGTAAATGAATGGCGACACCGGGTGCTCGAGGTTCTTTTCGAGATGGCTCGAACCGGCAATGTCCTGAACGAGATAGACTCCGTCAGGTCTCAAAGCCTGTGAAATGCTGGCCAGCATCGCGGCCGGTTTCGCCTGATCATGGATCGCGTCGAATGACGTGATGAGGTCATAGGCATGGGTTTCGCCGATGGCCGCCGCATCTCGGACTTCGAATCGAATATTTTTCAGTCCGAGCTTGTCGGCCTCAACGATGGCCCGGCCGATACCCACGACAGAAAAATCGTAACCGGCAAACCGGCTGTTGGGATAGGCCTTCGCCAGTTCGATCATTGCCCGGCCCGCACCGCAGCCCACGTCGAGGACGTCGATCCCAGCCTCGAGCCGTTCTTTAAGGCCCGGAACGAGGGGAATAATGTGCGAGTGCAGCGCAGCAACGGTAGTTTGGCCGCTTTCGGCAGCCATCACCTCGTGAAAGCGAGGGTACTCCGAATAAGCAACGCCCCCTCCGCTGCGAAAACATTCGAGTAGCTTATCCTCGACATTGGCTAGCACCGGAATAAACTGCATCGAGGAGGCGAAGTTGTACTCGCCGTCATTTGTCAGGAATGCGGCATGCTCTTCGGGCAGACGATACGTTTTGGCTTCCGGATAGTAATTCACTACGCGTCCGGTGACCATCGTGCCGAGCCATTCTCGAACGTAGCGTTCGTTCAGGCCCGCCGCCTCGGCGATTTGTTTTGACGTTGAGTCGGGCAGACCGGCCATGACCGAGAAAAGCCCGACGCGGTCACCGATACTGAGTGCGAGTGCGATAGCACTCTTGTTTAGTGTGTCTACAAGGCTTTCTGAGAATGCCTCGGCTTTCTGTTGGTTAAAATTGCTGTCTTTCATCATGACTCCTTTTATTTATTATGATTTGGGCCCGTTTTCAAGCAGCGGCCCGTCAAATTATTGGTTTGGTTCTTGTGACGACCTGCATACTGGAAATGCCGTGCTAATATTTCGCGGAGCTTCCGTTAAATGAAGATCGTCGTATACACCGGATTCGCCCTGATCGCATTTGCGTTTAACTCCATCCTCTGCAGGATGGCGTTGGGCAGCGGCGAAGCGGATGCCGCAAGCTTTACAGCTGTCCGCCTCGCTTCCGGTGCCATGATGCTCGCCATAATAGCGGCTTCATTAGGAAAGACGAAAAAGGCCGTCAAAAGCGGACATTGGGCGGCTGCTTTTTTTCTATTTCTTTACGCGATCGCATTTTCGCTCGCTTATTTGGGGCTGACGGCGGGAACCGGAGCGTTGATCTTATTTGGCTCTGTACAGATAACCATGGTCTCAGCGGCATTGGTCCGTGGCGACCGCCCGGGTGGTTTTGAATGGATCGGCCTCGTGGCCGCGGTTGGCGGATTGGTTTATCTTGTCTTCCCAGGGCTTACGTCACCACCGCCCATGGCCTCGCTACTGATGGCGTCGGCAGGGATGGCATGGGGATTCTATACGATCTGGGGAAAAGGGAGTAAGGATCCGCTCGCCGACACAGCGAGCAATTTTGTTCGGTCCGTTCCGATGATCGCGATCGTTGCTGCCGTTATGTTGCCGCACCTTCAGATCACGGTAAAGGGCTTCGGGCTGGCTGCACTTTCAGGAGCCGTTACGTCGGGGCTTGGCTATACGGTCTGGTACGCGGCACTGAAATATCACACGCCAACGCGGACCGCGGTGCTGCAGCTTTCAGTACCCGTGCTGGTGGCGATCTTAGGAATCATGCTGCTCGGGGAGCAGGCGAACCTTAGATTGGTGATCGCGGGGGTGTTGATCCTCGGAGGGATCGGTCTGACGAGCGTACGGCGGGCTGCGAAGACCAAGTAGTCATTCGACGGCGTGCTCGATGGCGGGTTTCAGATCTGGATGTTTGAATTCAAATCCAGCATCGAGCAATCGTTTTGGCAGAGCTTTGGTGCTGGAAAGCAATAAGGCATCGCCCATTTCGCCGAAGATCATGCTTACTGCGAATTCCGGCAGAGGCAGTATGGTCGGACGGTAAAGCACCTCGCCGAGAGTTTTTGTGAACTCATGATTGGTGACGGGATTAGGCGAAACGGCATTGACGGCTCCTCGCAGGTTCTCGTTCTCGATCGCAAAGTTGATGATCTCGACCTCATCCTCGAGCGAGATCCAGCTCATCCATTGTTTGCCGCTGCCGACGACACCGCCGATGCCGAGTTTGAATGGCGTGAGCATCGTGCCGAGTGCCCCGCCGTCTTTCGAAAGCACGATGCCGGACCGGAGCAGGACCGTACGAATGCCGGCATCCTCGGCCCGTCTCGATTCGGATTCCCATTCCTTTGCCACGGCGGAAAGAAAGTCGTCGCCGGCGGCGCTGGATTCAGTCAGATCCTCGTCACCGCGTTCGCCGTAAAAGCCAACGGCCGATGCGGCAACCAGCACGCGGGGTCGATCCTTCAGCCTGGAAATTGCGTTGACAACGCTGCGAGTACCAAGCACACGGCTGTCGCGAATGGCTTTTTTCTTTTCCTCCGTCCATCGGAGCCCGCTAATACTCTCGCCCGCGAGATGGACAACGGCATCGATGCCCTCGAGGCGTTCAGGCTCGGAAAAGCCCTTTTCGGCATCCCACTGGATCTCGTCCTCGCCCTTCGGCTCGGACCGGGACGCGAGTATCATCTCGTAGCCCTTTTCGCGAAATGATTCTTGAAGTGCATTGCCAATCAGGCCGGTGGCACCTGTGATGAGTACTTTCATGTCACCTATTATTGCCCCGCAGGTCTCTCTGGACAAAGTTGACCATGAGATTTATCTCGCGTTCGGTGAGGATGCTGCGAAAAGGGACCATGCCTTCGCCGCCATCGGAAATGTGTCGATAGATCTCGGCATCCGTCCGATATTTGCCTCCCGGATTTCGCAGGCCAGGAACTTGCCGACCGTCGGACAGCGTCTTGCCCTCGCCCTCAGGGCCATGGCAAATCGCGCAATTCTGGCGGAAAAGTGAAGCTTCGTAAGTCTTGCTCTCGGCTATGGAAAAACGGCTCGGACCTTGCGATGTGCAGGCGAGCCAGGTAAGTGAAGTGAAAATTAGAAAAACGAAAATCTTAACGTGAACCTTCGATATCATCGACATCTAGTCTTACGTATAGGTATTGCAAACGCAATCTGTCCTCGTCTAGCTTTGCGATACTTCTTCGCGAAGTGCGCGCTTAAATATCTTGCCCGTGCCGCCGATCGGCAGCTCGTCGCGAAACTCAACATGCCGGGGATATTTATTGGCGGCAAACTGCTCTTTGCACCAATCGGTAAATTCCGCTTCGGTGGTCTCATGCCCCTGCTTGCGGACGATAAATGCCTTGACCTCCTCGCCGAGCCGCTCGCACGGCACGCCGATCACAGCACACAGCGATACGGCAGGGTGGGTCATGATCACTTCCTCGAGTTCTCGCGGATAAATGTTATAGCCGCCGCGAAGGATCATATCTTTCTTGCGGTCGACGATGGCGAGATAACCCTCATCATCGATGATGCCGATGTCACCGGTGTGGAACCATCCGTTGCGAAACGCCTCGACGGTTGCTTCAGGACGTTTGTAGTAGCCCTTCATCACGTTCGTGCCGCGGATCACCACCTCGCCTCTCTGTCCGGCAGGCACCTCTTTATCTTCTTCATCAAAACATCGCACCTCAACCCCATAGATGGGTTGACCGACCGTTCCGGGCTTAGACGGTTTCTCAAAATGATTGAATGTGGCGAGGGGCGACGTCTCGGAAAGGCCATAGCCCTCGAGAACGCGGACGTTGAATCGCTCTTGAAACTGTTTCATCACCTCGACCGGCATCGGAGCACCGCCCGATGTGCAGACCTTCATGTGTTCGGTGATCGGGCCGATATCGTATTCGTTCTCGTCGACGTATTTGAGCAGGGCCCAATACATCGTTGGCACGCCGACCCAGAAATTCACCTTTTCGCGGACCATCGCGTCGAGAGTGGCTTTCGGATCGAACCGCGGGAGCAGTACGTTACGATTGCCGCCGTAAAGATTTGCGTTCATCTGCACCGTCTGCCCCGTCGTGTGAAACAGCGGCAGCGTGATCAGACAGGTCTTCTGCTCGCCATCGGTAAAGTCGAGCATCGGCAAATGAATGCTGTACGTGGTGACAACGTTAGACCAGAGATTGAGATGGGTAAGCTCGGCACCCTTTGGCTGGCCCGTGGTGCCCGAAGTGTAGAGGATCGCGCAGGTATCATCGGGGCGCGTCGGAAATATCTCGAACGTTTCCGGTTGGTCGAACGTGATCTGCGTGAGCGTTTTATGCCCGGGGATCGGGCTCTCGCCCATCAGGTCTTTAGTCATTACGATCAGATGTTCACAGGTCGGAACCTGTTCGAAAGCCTCTTTTACACACTGTCCGAGAGGCAGTTCGTCTGTGCCCTCAAAGACGAAAACGGCCTTCGCATCGGAATCCTTCAGGTGATACGCGATCTCGCGCGGCTTGAAGAGTACGTTCAGCGGAACGACGGCCGCGCCCGTTTTCATAATCCCGTAATAGACGATCGGGAAAAATGGCAGGTTCGGGCAGGATAGAGCGACCTTTTCCCCGCGGCCGATTCCCATTTCAGTGAGGGCGTTTGCTACGCGATTAGAGAGCTTGTCGAGTTCGCCATATGTGAGGCGAACATTCTCCCAAACGATCGCTTCTTTTTGAGGTGCGAGCCTGGCGTGGTGAGAGATCATCGACGCCAGATTTAGTGTAGTGGCGGTGCCTTCCATACTTTAAATTAATGGTTTCGAGCGTTTTTAATTCTAAGGTGCCGATATTATACACCAACTTTGGCAGTAAAATTAATCTCTCGTGCAGATGTCACGGTCTGGCCCTGGCGCTGGACAGAATGAACGTGAAAATCCTCAACCGACTTGGGAAAGTCGGTGCGATAATGTCCGCCCCGAGACTCCTCGCGCCAGAGCGCGGCCTCGGCAACGAGCTTGGCAAGCGTAACGAAATTTCTTGAAGCATGGCTGAGGTTCCCGGCGGCGATCTGTTCAAATTCACTGATCGCCCTCTCGAGCGACTCGCGGCTTCGGAGAATGCCGACGCGTTCCCACATAACGCGTTTTATTCTTTTTCGCACCGGGGTTGATAGCCGGTGCCGCGATGAAACTGATTGGCTCGGTGGAAAATCTTCAGCGATACCCTTGGTCGATCGATTTCCGAAATCGTCGCGTAGGGCCGCGGCCCCTGCACGGGCACCAAACACGAGGCCTTCGAGCAGTGAGTTTGAGGCCAGCCGGTTCGCTCCATGCACGCCCGTACAGCTAACCTCACCGGCGGCGTAGAGCCCCGGCAAACTGCTTCGGCCCCAAAGGTCTGTCCTGATGCCGCCCATGCAGTAATGTGACGCGGGGGAGATCGGCAGCAGGTCACGCGAGATGTCGAGCCCGAACATCTTGCAGGTTTCGTGGATCTTTGGGAAACGCTCTTTAAGAAAGGCCTCTTTGAGTTGTCGCATGTCGAGATAAACATTGCGGGTGCCTGTTCGACGCATCTCGGCAACGATCGAACGCGAGACAATGTCCCTTGGAGCGAGTTCGGCCCGCTCGTCATACTGCGGCATAAAACGCTCGCCAAACTTGTTACGGAGAAGCCCGCCCTCGCCCCGCATCGCCTCGGAAAGCAGAAATCTCGGGGCCCCCTTAAGGTCGAGCGCCGTAGGGTGGAATTGGATAAACTCCATATCAGCCATCTCCGCCCCGGCGAAATAGGCCATCGCCATACCGTCACCCGTCGCGACCGGCGGATTAGTCGTATGGAGATATAACTGACCCGCACCGCCGGTGCACATGATGACGGACTTAGCAATGATCTCGCGGGGAGCACGCAGAACAGGGTCGAGAAACCGAACTCCTACACATCTGCCGTCGCGGACGATAAGTGATTCGGTTTGAGCAAACGGTGTGAGATTTATCGTCTTTTCGCGTCCAGCCCGCGCAATGAGAGCACGGACAAGCTCTGCACCTGTCGAATCGCCGTGAGCGTGCAGTATTCGGCGGCGTGAGTGGGCAGCCTCCTGCGTGAAGACGAGTCTTCCTCCCTCTCGGTCAAACTCGGTGCCCCAGTCGATCAGCTCTCTGATATACCGAGTACCTTCCGCAACGAGTATTTCGACCGCTTCGGGATCACAGAGGCCCGCACCGGCGATTAACGTATCTCCTTCATGAAGTTCCGCATTATCGTCGTCCGAAAGAACAACAGCCACACCGCCCTGAGCATATTCGGTATTAGATTCGCTTGCTTTGTCTTTTGTGAGAACGCTGACGCGGGCACCTGAGCTTGCAAGCTCGATCGATGCACGCAGCCCCGCGATACCGCTGCCGATCACTATGTAGTCTGTTTCGAGGGGCATTCAAAACAGACTTTATCAGAAAACCTGAAAGCTGCTTAATTATCGAAATTTTTCTATTTGGAATGAGTCGCTATCTCTGCAGTCTTCGCTTCGAAAAATCCTCCCCTCGGATCCGCACTTCTTTTCCTTGCATTCCTATGCGAAGTTCTCTCATTTCCTCATTCGTGGGTGACCCGAGCCAGATCAACTTGTTATCCTGAACATCTACGGTAATTCGTAACCCTCTTTCAGAGATGATCCGATCCACTACGGCCTTAATCTCGCTGTCAGGGGCGTAGAGGATAAACGGCTTTTCAAATTCGAGTAGTTGTTTCCAGAGTAGGATCAGGCTTCCATCCTCATCTTTCCGTATAATCGTGAATAGAACGAGGATATCCGCGCGGTCAAAGGAGATCGCTCGTAAGGCATAAGTATGGCCCACATTCGCCGGCATTCGACTGGAGTATGTGATTGGTCCGGCCTCGTAGCGGTGTGATCGGCCCTGCTCATTTCTGATATCCGTAATTAATTTTGGCGGTTTGTAGGTCGTGAGGAATCCCACCTCCATGGTTTCAAAATCAATTCGAGAGATCGGCCTGTTCCCAAGATCGGCTATGAATCCGTAATCGGCACCGGCAAAACCCACGCCCAGGCGATTCTGTTCAAACATAATTTGGGATATTTTCCCGTAATCATGGGACCCATTAGAAAAGGAATAGAAAGCTCCTCCCTGGAGCGGAACGGGTAATATTCCGCCATAGACCTCACGCGGCAAAAGCCGAACTACATTTAGCCCAGCCGCTCCCGCGGCGTCGATATCCTCTTGTGATGGCCGCAGGAGGTCCTTCACAATCATGTCGATCTTCTCGTTCAAGTTCTTAATTTGATCGACTCTCTGCTGACGCGACGTGCTCTGGGCGGTAAGCAGACCGGTAAGTAATAGGGTAACGAGTACAGCGATAGGAAAACGTCTCATTTTTATACTCCTTGGGGAAAGGAAAAGGCACTATGGAGAGTTACGCAAGTAACTTACCAGAGTGCCTTAGGTTATACAACAAAAATCTTTACGGGATCTTCAATTCCTGCCCCGGATAGATCTTGTCCGGGTCTTTTAAGATATCCCGGTTCGCATCCCAAATGGCTTTCCATTGAATGCCGTATTTCCCCGCTATCTTGCTCAGGCTGTCACCCGAAACGACGGTGTATGTATTAGCACCACCACCAGCCGCTCCGGCCCCGGTAGAGATGTTCAGGATCAGGTCGCCGGACTGGAAATCCGGGTCCAAACGTTCATATTCAGCCCAAAGCTGCTGCTTGGCCTCGTCGCTTGGGGCCGTTCCGTTAATGTGAAGAACGCCGTCGCCCTCGCTCAATTCGTAGGTTGTGCCGTTAGAATTAGCGAGTTCGAGAAGCGATTGATATTTTTCCTGTACTGACATAATTTTCTCCTATTCTCGCTTATTTATTGAGATTGTTGATAACTCTAGCTGGTTTGGCCTCATTCGCGGCCATCATGACCTCAGCTACCTTGGCTTTGTCGACCGTGCCGCTCAGCGTGACTTCGCCGTTTACGACAGAAACGGTTACGCCTGTAATGTTCTTGCTTTTCAGCGACTCGTTGATCGTCCCCTCGATCATTTTATCGGCCGCGACAGGTGCGGGTGTTGCTAAAGGCTTGAGGGTGATGCCCGTACTTGTCACCGATTTAATACCTTCAACTCCCCGAACCGAAGCCTCCGCACGGCTTCTAACCGTCACGTCGGCCACTTGGCCTGACAATGTGGCAACTCCATCTTTGACAGCAACCGTTACGCCGGTGATCTGGTCGGCGGTCAGCTTATCAGCCGCCGCCTTTTGCAGGTCTGCGTCACTCTTACCACCACAAGCACTCAAAAAGAGAGCTAGAGTAAGAGTCAAAACTGTAAATATTTTAACTTTCATTTTTCCTCCGTAACTTCAACAATTAAAAGGATTAGCAGCAGTTCTAAAGCCGCCTGGCCCCAAACGCCTACAATTCAATCTCCCGATATATAGTGATTTAATTCGAGATGATTCGCAACGACCAGGCACAAGTCTAGGAGAATATTTCGTCTGCGATCTTTTTCGCAACATCGAATGATGTGAAATCGGACCTCACAACGAAATGCCAGTCTGCCAGGCAATAAACCTTTTGCCTTTCGTTAAAAAGCTTGCGGGCGGTTTGCTTGTCCCGGGCAAGTGGGCGGTCCTTTTTAGAAAATGAGATGTTTAGCCAGCAATGTTCGAAAGAAGATTCCAGCCAAACGGAGGTAAATCCGTTCTCCTTTAGAAGGTCCCGGTTTCCCGCCACAGTAAACGTTCCGCCCCCCAGCGATAGGATCGCGGCGTTTGATTCGCCGAGAAATAGTTCGAGATACTTAGTTTCCATCATCCTATATTTTTCCAAACCGTCGTTGTCTATGATCGTGGCGATCTTTCGATCCTCGTGAGACTCGATATAGTGATCGAGGTCGACACGCTGACGTCGTAAGATGTGGGCTAAGTGCCTGGCTACGCTCGATTTACCGACGCCCATAAATCCGGTAAGCGCTATTCTGATGTCCTTTCTCATCGCGGTTTATTCTTTTCACATTACGACACGGTCGAGGATTTGGAAAAATCCGGGAAACGAAATATCGGAGCATTCCGCATTCTGGATCTGCGTTTCCCCCTCAGCCAGCAGCCCGGCGATCGCGAACGCCATCGCGATCCGGTGATCGTCGTGCGAATCCACTTCCGCCCCTTTCAGCCGAGAGGCCGAGACTCGAAAACCATCATCGAATTCTTTTACATCGGCTCCCATTGAGCCCAGACCCTTAACGATCGACGAGATGCGATCTGATTCTTTGTGTCGTAGTTCAGATGCATTTCGAACCTCAAGACCGTTAGGCAATTGAGTGCCGAGAACAGCGAGGATGGGGATCTCGTCAATAAGATTGGCGACCAGAGATCCCTCGATAATGGCAGGGCCATTACTTTGCAGGGCCCGGATTCCGCCCTGGATTCTGAGTGTCGCGACGGGCTCGTTGCACTGGTCTGTTTGGTCGACTATTTGGATCGAAACGCCTAGCCGTTGAAGGACACTTATGAAACCCGTTCGCGTTGGATTGACGCCGACATTTCTAATGGAGATATCCGAACCAGGGAGGCAGGCCGCTCCCACCATAAAAAAAGCCGCCGCTGAGACGTCAGTTGGAATGCGTAATTGACTAGCTTTGATTTTCTGACCGCCCTTTAACGAGATGTGCCTTTCGCTATTTTTTCCCTCAGCTATTACTTCGGTACCGAACCAAGATAGCATTCTCTCGGTGTGATCCCGTGTCGGCACTGGCTCGATAACGGTCGTAACTCCAGCGGCAAAGAGTCCTGCCAATAACACAGCAGATTTGATTTGGGCTGATGCGACCGGCAAGCGATATTCTATTGAATGTAAGTCTGAACTCCCTCGAATCCGTAATGGAGCATTTCCGTGAGTTGTAACTATCGAGGCGCCCATTTTAGAGAGCGGTTCCGCGATGCGGGCCATCGGCCTCGCGAGCAGCGAAGTATCTCCAGTCAGGGTCGAATCAAAGTTTTGGCCTGCAAGTATGCCGGTCAGTAGTCTCATCGTTGTCCCGCTGTTTCCGCAGTCAAGCGGACCAGCAGATTGCCGAAAGCCCGCTTTCCCGACGCCGTGAATTAGAACTCGGTCATCACTGCGCTCGATCGTGACGCCAAGTTCGCTTAGGCAAGCGAGCGTAGAAGCACAGTCCGCACTGGCCGAAAAATTTTCGATCATAGTCTGGCCTTCGGCTAGCGAGGCGATCAGTGCCGCCCGATGAGAGATCGACTTGTCGGCTGGCAAATTCGGATTGCCACGCATTACGGCCGCGTTATTTATCTTCATATCACCAGTTTAGCCGCAAGGTATTGGGTTTGTCTTGACACCAACTGCCTTAAACCTTTAACTTTACAACACGCATATTGTGTCAAAGATCCGTCACATAGAACTTCCGAGTCAGATCGAATCCGTAGAAAAGGCGGCGATGTCTGCGGACGAATTCGCCAGAAACCAAGGCTTTGGCGACGAAGTTATTTTTGCCGTAGACCTCGCTATTCGAGAATCGGTTGCAAATGCAGTTAAGCACGGAAACCAATTTGACGAGCAAAAACCAGTGCAAGTCACATTGTCCGATACGGAAAACGGGTTCGAGGTCGAGGTCAGAGATTTCGGGCCAGGTTTTGCCGTCAGCGATATTCCGGACCCGACCGATCCGGAAAATATTTTAAAGACCAATGGTCGAGGCATCCTTTTCATGCGCTCATTTATGGATGAGGTTGAATGGATACATCCGGACGATGGCGGGCTCTTGGTAAAAATGCTCAAACGGCGATAAATCTTTCTGTTGCGTGGACTTTCGACTGAGTATTGATCTAAAATCTGCTGTCACAATCACTATTTAAAACGAGGAGAAAAAATGTCTGATATTACAATCACAGAACGCCAGGCAGGCGACATTACAATTCTTGACCTGCAAGGAAAAGTGACGATCGGCGAGGGCAGCGTAGCACTTCGCACAACCATACGGCGCTTGCTCGGCGAAGGTAAGAACAAGATCCTGCTGAATCTTGGAGGTGTGGGCTACATCGATTCGAGCGGCATCGGCGAATTGGTGTCGAGTTTTACGGCAGTTAAGAAAGAGGGCGGAATGCTCAAGCTCTTAAATCTGACACAAAAGATCCAGGACCTTTTGGCGATAACAAAATTATTGACCGTCTTCGATACATACGATGACGAGGCAGCGGCCCTCAGCAGCTACAATTAGAGATCGCGGCCTTAAGTAGGAAGATCGAGGATAAAGGGATAGAAGACCATTCCTTTATCCTTCTTTATTTTTGCTGATTGAATACATCTTTACGGCATACTTAAACATCTTTCCAGAGTGATCAAACAGAGAATAATGCATCGATTTCTGACAGTTTTCAGTTTTTTGCTTTTGGCCGTGGGAATCAACGCCCAGGGCGTACCTGCCGGCTTTGACCTGTCGAATTACGGTGTTCGCATAGAACCCGACAAGCGTCTTATCGTTGTTTTAGCGGCTCTGGAATTGGCTGAGGGGCCTGGCGCTGACGGAAAGACGGGGAAACTGCTCAACACACCGCTTTCCGATAAAGGGTCGAGCTTTCGTCAGCAGCTTCTGCGTGATCATGCTGATGTTCCAGAAGATTTGCGGCGAAAAATATCTATATTTGTTTCACAGCATAAACGGCTTCACCCACGGGCGACCGATGCTGAGATCATTGCACCGTTTATCTCGATGGCATATGCCTTGACTCCGGTTCCCGATCTCGCCGACCCGGTAATCACTACGGATCTGCCGGGAAGTTTGCTCGATGTGCTCGACTTTGCTCCGTTGGTTCGCGAGTTTTATCGGCGCTCCGGGATCGCCGGTCGGCTCGATGCGTATTCAAGATCGTATTTGGCCGACACTGACGGGACACTGCGTACATCAGTTCGTGAGATGGTGGCTGAAACTACGAATTATCTCCACACCCAACCGAGGCTTTTTATTACCGAAAGGGTAGCTACCGAAACCAAAAAGGCAGGCAGCAAGGCAATACTTAAGCAGGTAGAGACCAGAGAACACGAACGCAAGTTTGTCATAGTGCCGGAAAAGCTCGCGCCGAAAGGCAACATCACTTTTCTAAATATACGGGACGATTACTATGTGATCGTGCCGCCGGATACTGATGTGAGTTTTTCGGATGCTCGGCGCGCTTTTTTGCAGTTTGTGATCGATCCCCTCTTGTTGAGCCATACCCGGGAGATCGGTGAGATCAGAACCTGGGCCAAACCGGCATTGGACGAACGCAGGAAAGTCGATCCAAACATTTCGCCCGACGTCTTCCTCGCTATATCGCGCTCGCTGGTCGCGGCGGCAGATGTCCGGCAGAGCGAATACACTCAAGTTAGGGCTGCGACGCAGCTCGCCAGACAAAAAATAGATCAGATCCAGGCAAACGCAGACAGATCTGCGGTCGTGATCGATAAGGAAAAGCTCGACAAAGAAAAGCTTGCTGTCTCGGAAGAGCTTAAAAGAACGATCCAGGCATTTGCAGACGAGGCCGCTCTGCGGCTATTCGAGGACTACGAAAAGGGCGCGGTCCTTTCATTTTATTTTGCCGAGCAGCTAAAAGGCATCGAAGATTCCGGTTTTGATATCGCCGCATCACTGCGAGAAATACTTGCGTCATTTGTTCCTGCAAAAGAATCGGATCGCCTTGCTGCGACTGCCGCTGCCCGGTCACGTGCCCTGGCGGCCCGCGAAGCTCGAAGGGCTGCCCCCGAAAACCGTGTGATAACCGAAAATCCGGTCACCCTCAGACTGCTTGAGATACAAAAGGTCATAGACGCGAAAGATTATTCAAAAGCCGAATCGGAACTGAAATCCGTACTTAAAAGCGGGTCTGCCGATCCCCGCATTTATTACACAATTGGCCGGGTAGCGAGTTTGGCTGCCGCCGATATGACTGATCCCGAACAGGAGGCCCAAAAGCTGTTGGAGGCGAAGGTCGCGTTCAGCAATGTTCTCAGTTCCGCAACGCCAGCCACAGACAAGGCCCTGTTATCAATTACCTATGTTGCCCTTGCACGGATCTATGAGCATCTCGATGACGATGCCTATGCCGTAAAGCTTTACGATAAGGCCATCGAACTGTCTGACATAACGGGCGGTGCATATCGCGACGCTATGACGGCTAAACAGCGCTTGATCAAGCAGCAATAGTCCTGCAATACCTCCGATTCTCTTTTTCGCTTTAATTCTGCTAACGTCTTAATAATGGCAAATCAAGGCTTTCGCAGTGGATATGTCGCGCTGATCGGTCGCCCCAACGCGGGCAAATCCACCCTTCTAAATCACCTGGTCGGCCAGAAGATCGCAGCGGTTTCGAATAAGCCGCAAACAACCCGTCATAAGATCCAGGGGATTATAAACCGGGACGATGCCCAGATCGTTTTTGTCGATACACCCGGAGTTCACAAACCCGGACATCTGCTTAATCGGAGAATGATGTCCGCAGTCCACGATGCGATCATGTCGGTCGATCTGCTGGTGCTTATCCGCGATGCCTCGGTATCGACCGGCAACGGTGATCGGTTTGTACTCGAACTCGTCAAGCAGTCGGAAAAGCCCGCGATCCTGTTGCTTAACAAGATAGACAAGCTAAAGGAAAAAGGAGCCTTATTGCCGTTGATCGATCTCTATTCACAGGAGTACGATTTCGCCGCTATTCTTCCTGTGGCCGCATTAAAGGGCGACGGTATCGAGATCTTTCTGCAGCAGATCGCAGAACACCTGCCCGAAGCTGATCCTATATTCAGCGAAGATGAGATGACCGACCAGCCGGTCCGAAGCATCGTGGCCGAGATGGTTCGCGAAAAAATACTGCAATCGACCGGCGAAGAAATTCCGTATGTTACCGCTGTGGTCACCGAGCTTTTCGAAGATAACGATCCTTTCCTAACCCGAATTTACTGTGCCATTTACGTCGAACGTGCCTCGCAAAAGAAGATCATAATCGGTAAGCAAGGTGCTCGCGTAAAGGATATCGGAACGAGAGCAAGGGCTGATATCGAGGCGTTGCTTGGCAAAAACGTTTACCTCAAGCTTTTTGTGAAAGTCGTAGAGGACTGGCGAAACCGAGAGCGTGACCTCGACGATATAGGTGTCCGTGATTGACCTTAAAAAATCAGAAAACATGGTTCGCGGTCGATATAGTCGTCGAACCGGCTGCGGCCGAGGCGATCGAGTTCGCCTTCAACGAACTGGGTTCGCTCGGAACCGAGATCGACAGTCTACGAAAAGATCCGGGTGAGCCATTGTGTGTAACCGGATTTTTTGATTCGGCCGCCGCCGATGATTCAGTTCGTTGTGCTATCGAAGATTCTTTACGCATCCACGGTGTCGAGGCAGCATCCGTCATCTCGATCGGGTCGCGTGAGGTCGAGGATACCGACTGGCTCGCGGAATGGAAAAAACATTGGAAGCCTCAGAATGTTGGTCGGTTCACGATCGCACCGCCATGGTCCCAACTTGCCGAGTCTGAGCAGATACTCATAACTATCGAGCCGAATATGGCGTTCGGCACCGGTACCCATGAGACGACGCAGCTTTGCCTGGCGGCGATAAGTGAACTTTACGATCCGGAACATTCATTTCTCGACGTCGGCACCGGCACCGGCATTCTAGCGATAGCTGCCGCCAAACTCGGCGGACGTTTGATCTATGCGTGTGATGTTGACCTTAACTCGATATCCATAGCAAGAGAGAACGCTGCGGCAAATGGCGTAGCCGGCAAGATCGTGTTTGCCGAAGGGTCGATCGATCGCGGTACTCCGAGACATGACTTTGTGTGTGCCAATCTTACCCTCGATGTAATCGAACTTTTACTTCCTCTACTCGTCGAAAAAACCGGCGAAACTTTGCTGTTGTCGGGCATACTTGCCGAGCAGGAGACTGCGGCAGTTGAAGCTATCAGGAATTTAGTAGTCAGAGATCCAAAAATAGAGAGGGCGGGTGAATGGATCGCCCTTACGGTTCAGGTTTAGGGATCGCGGCCGGTATATCGCCGTCATCAGGGATCGTGATCAATGGCGTCCGGGGCTGAGGCCTTGCCCGCGGGGCCGCGTTTTTCAGGACAGGCGGAGCCTTGGGCGGGCTCACCGCTTTGCCGGAAAGGCGCGAAGTGCGCTTTAACATTGTGCCGCCTTTGCCGCCCACCCAAACACGATCACCGCCGCGGTAGGCAATTGCCTGCAAGACCTTACCGGTGATACCAGGCTGTATCGCCCAGTTTTTACCTCCGTCCTGGGTCAGAAGGACCGCCCCGAGTTCGCCGACGGCGACCGCCGATTCTGTGCCGTAGGCCTGAACAGCGAAAAGGTTGAATCTCGACGCCGATTCCTGGTCTTGCCATGTTTTTCCACCGTCGGACGTGTACAACGTGATCCCGGCCGAACCGACGATAATGCCATACTTATCATCAAAAAAGCTTAGCGAATTAAGATTTTCCCGCACACCGGTTTCTATCTTAGTCCAGGTGGCCGCACCGTCGGTTGTTATGATCACGGTTCCCCGGGCGCCTACAGCGACGCCAATATTATCGTCGAAAAATCGAACATCTTCGAGCCATGCACGGGTGCCGGTGTGGAACCGCTGCCAGTAAGCCCCGGCCGAATCTGTGCGAAGGGCGATGCCGTTCGCACCAACGGCGAAACCTACCAGTTCGGAAACGAACACAACCGACATCAGATCGTCGGTGACGCCTGAAACGCCTTTTCCCCAACTGGCCCCTCCGTTGATGGTCCGTAGAACGGTCCCGCCGTCACCGACCACCCAGCCACGCAAGCCATCAAAGAAGAACGCGGAACGCAGATCCTGTGTTGTGCCGCTATGAGCCGGCAGCCAATTGCGGCCTGCGTCATTTGTGATCCATATCTTTCCGTTCGAGCCCACGGCAACGCCGATCTCGTGACTCATGAATGTAATATCGTTGACGTCCTCGCGGCCGCCCTCGCTTAGCCGCTGCCAGGTAAAGCCGCCATCGTCGGTTCGGACGATCAGCCCGTTCTCGCCAACGGCCCAGCCGGTAAAACGGTCGGCGAAATATATAGCTACAAGTTTTGGGTTGGTGCGAACGTTGAATGGCAGCCAGGTCAAACCGCCGTCACCCGTCAGCCAGACCATACCGTTGGCATCGGTTATAGATCCGTTCAATTCGTCGGCGAATGATGCGGATAACAGGTCAGCTCGGCTGTGAATGTCGACCCTCGACCAGGTTGTGCCGCTGTCGACGCTTCGAGCCACACAGCCTGAATAACCGATCGCGACGATCGAGGTCGCTGTCAGATAGTGAGCGTCAGACATTAAAGAATTAGGGCACGGATTCGACTTTGCCCACGTTTCGCCGCCGTCACCGGTGGTCAATATTGTTCCGCCGAGTCCGACTGCAACAGCGTTTCTTTCGTCGTGGGCGTTCACATTCAGCAGCTGCTCGGATGTGCCGGATTCCTGTGTGCTCCACGTAACGCCCCCGTCTGAGGTTTTCAGGATTCGACCGTATGTACCCGTGATCCAACCGGTAGCACGGCCCTCACCGACAAACTGGATGGCCGAAAAATGATCGCGGGCGTCGACCTTCACCTGCTTCCAGGTTCCCCCGCCGTTGGTGGTTGTCAAAACCGTTCCGCGGGCACCAACGACGAACGCGTTATTCTTGTCCCGCACAAAAACGCCGGAAAATGTGACGTCAGTCGGAGCCGTCTGAGGTTTCCAGCTAAAGCCGCCATCTGTCGTTCGAAGAAGTGTGTTGTCCGATCCAACGGAATAGCCAATTAGTTTGTCACTGCTGAAATGAATGGCATAAAGCGGGTTCCCCTGAGGCAAAGGGTTTTGCCACGTCCAACCGTGTCCCGGACGTTGAGCAGAAACCTCGGTAGAGGGTAAGAGAAACAGCGAGGCGGCGATGACTAAGCCAAGCGATATTACTAACGATGGCGGGGAACAGAGACGCAGGGACGCGGTGGCCGCCGGAAATAGGCGGCTGCTGTTTCTAACTGACGGTTTTCCCTTCTCTCCGAACTTACCCATACTCTAGTTCGCTCTCGCTCATATCTCGAAGACACCGATCTCCGCGACCGCTTCTTCCATTATCCCCTTGTCCACGTAGCCCAGCTCGGCCATTCGCCGTGCCATTGAGTCGGCAACCTCCTGGACGATATGCCCGTCGTGGCCTTTGACCCATTTCCAGTTTATCTGGTGCTTGCTGGCGGCCTTGTCGAGCCGTTTCCACCATTCGTGATTTGTTTTTCGTTTCCATGTGCCGCCCATTGTTTCGACAACATAACGCGAATCGGACAAGAGTGTCACGGAGCAGGGCTCCTTGAGATTCTCGAGTCCGATGGCCGCGGCAGCTATCTCTGCCTGCTGATTTGTCGCACTGCCCAGATATTCACCGACCGCTTTCCAAAGGCCTTTAAAACCCAGCACGGCTACCGCGGCGGCACGCGGATTACCGCGGCCATTCCCGAGGCTCGAACCGTCGCAAACGATGGTGACATTTTTCATATTCTTACTACGGTTAACCTAGCGAAACCACATTATCCACATAGCTGTCGAAGGTATCGTCGTGCGATATCACGATGAGCTGGTCAAAATGCGTGATCCGGCTGATCTGCTGGCCGAGGTTATCGCGGCGTTCGGCGTCCATATTCGCGGTCGGTTCGTCAAAAAAAGCGATCCTGATATCCGTAAGTTGTTTGAGCAGGCCAAGTCTGACTGCCAGTGCAGCGGCCATCTGCTCGCCCCCTGAGAGGCTGACAAAGGGCCTTTCATAGCCGTCTTCCTCAAGCGTCACAGAATAGTCCTCGGCCCATTTAAGCGTTCGCTCGGCAATTCCCGTGATCTCGCGAAAGAGCTGATTTGCCTCGAGCGAGACGTGGTAAACATAATTTCGGGCGACACGCGGGGCGGCCTCTTTGAGCGTATCACGAATGAATGCCGTGGTCTCAGCGATGGTTTCCAGCCTTTCTTTTTCCCGAAAGTCACCTTGAAGGGACTTTCTCACGGCCGCGAAATGTTCGAGTTCTGTTCCCAATTTTTGTTCCCGCTGTCTCGCGGCATCGAGCCTTGCGTTTGCCGAGTGAAATGAATTTTCAAGTTCGCGAAGCGCGGCCCGCTCGGCGGTATGAAGCTCGCGATCGTAGGCCGCTTCGGCCTCGGCGGTTTCTTTCTCAGCGATAATCAGGTCGCCCGCGAGCCGCGAGGCATCAGACTCAGCAACGTGCAGAGCAGAAAGCCGACCGGGAAGAGCCTTTGCCTCGGCTTCGTGCGCCACGAGAGTTCGATAGGCCTCTGCCGTCGCCTCTCGTTCGGTTGAAAGCTCAGACCATGTCTCGTCGAGGGCCTTGTATGCCTCAAGTTGTTCCACCAACTGGTTTCGATCGCTGTTGAGCCGTTCCAGGTTGCTTTCTGTGTTGGACATGCCTTCGCGAACAATGGGGTCGCGCTCGACCTGTTTTTCAAGGAACCGCACCCTGGCTCGCGGATCGTCGAGAGCTTTCAGCTTTGCGTCAACGGCCAACATCGCGCTTTCTGCGTCGATGAGTGATGCGGCCTGCTGCTCGAGAGTCGACTTCTCATCGCGGTACTGTTGGCCTTCCTCGGTGATCTCGGCACTTCGCCGTCGGTACTCTTCGAGAGCGGAGGCCTCCAGTGCGGCTGTGCGAGCGGCGGCAATCGAAGCCTCGATCGTCGAACGCTCGGTCTCGAGCTCCGCGATATGCGATCGCACCTCGGTAAACTGGCTGGACAGAAATCCGTCCAGGGTCTGCCCCTCAGCTAGATTAAGGCATTTTTGTGAAAGAACGGGGCACAGGCCGCCCTTGATCTCACTCTGAAATTTCTCATCTCGATTAAGAGCGGCACGTATTTCAGCGAGGTGAAGGATCAGGTCGGCGTTTTGGATCTCTAACTGTGCAAGCCCCGCGGCGATTTCCGATTGCTGCTCGGCCAGTTTGATCTTTTCACTAATGGTCTTGTAGTTTTCGCGCAGCCGACCGAGTTTATCGTCGATAGCGGCGATACGTTCGGCAGCCGAGCGGGCGGCGGCAGCCTTGTTCCTAAGATCGTTAAGCTCTGCCTCAAGCTTTTCCTGCTGGGTGACCTGCGGCTTGACCGTCGCGATCTCACGATGTGCGGCCTGTAAGGCTTCGAGATCGGCCTTGAGCCGCGTCCGTTCGGCGGCGATAGTTGTGATGGCCGTGTCGACCTTTGCCATCTCCGCCCTTATTCGATCGCGTTCCGACCTCTCGCGATCGAGTTCCTTGAGTTTGCCCTGCACCTCAAGGTGACGTTCGGCGGAAGGTTTTGCGGCCTCGACCTTCTGGTGGGCCTCTTCTGCTTTGGCGACATCAATGCGAAGTTGCTTTACTGTCAACTCCGTCGTTTCGGCTTTCGACCTTAGCTGGTCCAGCTTTGTTCGAAGCGTAGTGGCGAGCTTTTCGATCTCGTCAAGCCCGGCAAGGCGGCTCTTTATGGCTATTTGCTCAGTTTGATTCGCGGCGATCTCGGCCTCCAGTTGTTTTACCTGTGCGGCCAAATTCTTATGCTCGTCCTCAACTTCGGCAAACCGCGAAAGCTCTCCCTCGGCCCGTGCAATGGTTTCTCGCGCACGACCAACGCTCTGGTCCAGATATCGCGATGTCTCGCGAAGTTTTTCGGCAGCCTGGCGGTATTCCTCTACCTTTAGAAGACGGTCGAACGCAATCTTTCGCTCGGTTGCTCCGTCGAGAAAGATAGATGTCAGCGTGCCTTGCGGCACGCCGATCGCCTGGCGAAAGAGGGAGCGCAGGTCGGTCCCGGGTTCGAGGCCGAGATGCTGCCAGAGAAATCGGAACACCTCCTCTTTCTTGTCCGCAATACGGAGCTGCAATCGAGGGTCGGTCACATTATATGCCGCGGCCGTATCGCGAAAGACGATATATTCGCGTTCGTCGAGTCCACTCTCAAAGGTTATGCGCACCGAGCCTTTTTTTGCACCGCGGCGAACAAAATCTTCCTTTTTATACTCGAGCAGGTCGAACAGCACCCATGCGATCGCCTCGACTATGGTCGATTTACCCGCCCCGTTCGGCCCTGTGATCGCGGTCGTCCCACATGCCAGATCGAACGAGGTCGAGATGTAGGATTTTATGTTTTCGAGCTCGATCCTGGAGATGTGCATTAGGGGAATATCGACTTCTAGGTCTGTCGTTCAAGTTTAAAACAATTGCCTATAAAGAAAAAGACGAACGCGCGAGGCCGCGAGTTCAATCTTACAAGTTCCCGTTTCTAGTCTCTCGAAAAGACAGGGAACTCTTTTTCCAAAGTTTGTTCCACGCCTATCCATGACGCCTCGCCATTTTTCTTGAGTCTAAAAATAAGTCAAACTTCAACTATGAAACTAAATTCCGGAGATACTGTTGTCGTCATTCTGCATTCACCCAGGGAGAAGCTGCTGGCCCGCCTTGATGAGATCAGCCCGGCGGGTATCGCGGTGAGGTCGATCGAACTGGGGTATTTTGATGACTGGTGCAAATCTATTGCCGAGGGCGAAGAGCATCTTCGTATGAGTGATAATTTTTTCCCAATGTGGCGGGTAGAGCGGATCACTAAGGACGATTCGGTGGGTGAGGGCCAGTCGATGACCGATCAGTTCGAATCGCGGACGGGCCAGCGGTTCAGCGACCAGTAAAAATCTTTAGGGCTTCTTTTTGGAAATCGTGATACTGCCGTTATTCGAAGAGAGTCGAATGATCGCATCGCCCCCTACGCCGAGACTGCCGCCGACGATCTTAACCGGACCTTCGGATATATTTTCGGTAGAAATATTGATGGGAATCTCGCTTCTGAATGTGCCGAAGCCGTAAGTGGCTGATATTTTTGACGCCGATTTTTCCGGGATGGCCATTCGGATTGAGCCCTGCAGTGTCCGTAGGTTGTATGAGCCGCCCGAGCGTATATTTCCGGAGTAGGTGACTGAGCCGGAAATTGAGCTGACGTCCAACTGGCGGTGATCAACGGTTTGCAGCGATATAGCCCCGCCGTTGGTCTTGGCACGAAATGGGTCGCCGATGTCGCTGGGACCCGCGTCGAAAACCAAAATATTCCCGGTTGTGCTTTCGAGGCTAATCGAGCCTTTCGACGACTCAACGGTTATGTCGCCCTGGCCCGCATAGGCGGCGATGCCGTTGGCTATATTTCGCAGAACGATGTTGCCGCCCACGACCTTTATCTCTGCTTTACGGATCGAATCAATTCTCGAGGTTATATCCTGGCCCTTAATGCTGACGCTGGCATTGACGGGCACATCGATCTCAATGTCTTCGCCCCAAAGGCACTCGCTCATAGGGCCATAACGGACCCGTCCCGGGACACCGGAGATCTTGATCCAAACCGGTTCTCCAGTGCTGGGGCTTTTTTCCGATACAGTGAAATTAAATTTATTGCCGTTGTCGACAAATACGCGAACTTCGTTGCGGTTCCAACCGGTTACTTTGAGCGAGCCACGGCTAATGCAGGGAAGCGTGATGTTTACGTCGCGGTCCACCTTGATCGACTTCTCGGAATTTTCGCCTGGCGACGCAGGCATTGCCGGCTTCCGAGGAATAACTACATGAGGTGTGGGTGGCTTAACTTCGATCTTAGGCCGGACTGGGGGCGGCGTGGCCTGGGCAAGCCCCGCGATCGATGCGGTCAAACAGATGACGGCTATCGTAATCCCACGGTATGTGATTTCAATGAACTTTTTCATCGGTCGGGATGAAAGCCTATCTCAGGCTCGCAACCAATTCCTCTTTTTGCGAGACCGAATTCAACAGATCGATCTTATTCTGATAGGACGAATACAGCACCTGTTTGGCCGATTCGTTTCGTGGGTTCCGTTTTACTTCCTGACGCATCTTAGCGATCGTGTCGTCCACAAGTGCCATGTCTCGTTCATAAGCCACACGTTCCGAGGGCCGCAAAACAGAGTCTTTTTGGTCTTCAACGGTGCGTGCCAGGCTCGAGATCGTTTTTACGTAACTTTCCTCGCCCTCCATATAACCGTTTGAAAGGGCCGTCACCGCCCGCTCCGGAACTGTTGTCAGGGCAGCCGTCTGGACCTGTGGACGATAAACCGCTCGCTGGATCCGCGGAACTTCATCGGCGGTCGTTTCCATGGCCGGTGATGAAACTACCGGCTCCAGGACCCGGATCGGTTCGGCATCGGGAACCGGAACGGTCATAGACTTGGGAACCGAAACCATGTCGGCAGGGATAGGCTCTCTATTTAACATGACGAGCGAGAAGGCGCCTACGGCGATCAGCAGGCCGGCCGCGCCAACCAATGACGGGCTGGCAAACGCCGTGGCCAGGAATGCTTGTGCCTTTTGCCAGAAGGGCCTGTTACCATTCTGTGTCTCGATAGAGTCGTTTATCTTTGTCCAAAGCCGCTGGGTAGGGACCAGCGTATTAAATTCACGGTCGAGCGCTGAAAAGACGAGGGACGCTTCATCCTCGGCCTGGCCGAGCATAAACGCACAACTGTCGCACCTCTCGAGGTGGTCCGAGACGCGGGCGATCTGGTCATGGGGAAGCTCCCCATCCATGAACGCCTGAACTATCCCGATTTCCAAACAGTTTTCCTTCATAATGTTTCCTTTCCGATTTTGCCGTAAAACCGGGCAAATTCCTGTCGCGCACGAGCGATAAATGTTCCGACGCTGCCCTCGTTAAGATCGAGGCTCCCCGCGATCTCTTTGTAAGAGAGGCCCTGCTGTTTCAAGACCAGACAGCTTCTGAGCGGTTCCTTGATCTTGTTGAGGGCACGATATATCTCATTTACACCGGCGTATTCCTCATAATCTATTTCAACCGATGAGATCGCTGTATCGCCTGTCTCTTTGACGTAGTTATCGTCCCGCGTGTTCGCTCTTATATTACCGCGGATAGTGTTCTTGGCGAGATTTATAGCTACCCTTATCAGCCACGGCCGCAGCATCTCGCTGTCGGTGATCGAATCCTGATGTTTGTATAGCCGCAGGAAGGTTTCCTGCGTGACATCCTCGGCGAGTCCGGCATCGTGCACGACCGATCGCGCCGCCCTGAAGACAGTGCGATGATGAAGCGCGAAGGCCTCATCGAACTCGATCCTGTCTTTCGCTGCCGCCGTCGCTGTATGTTCGGACATTATGTCCACAAGGATGTCGGTACTCTCGTTCATTGTCAGCATCGAAATGCTCTTCGATATGGAAACACCGCAAGAGCCTGATTTATGACAAAAAATACCTTAAAAACTAATGATATTCAATTGTTCGCGTATCTCGGATGAAAGCCCTTTATCATCCATAGCAGTTACCAAAAATGTATGGCCGCCTGTCGTTTCATCGAGAATACGTCTGAACGAGTCGGTAAGTTCTGTCTGATCCTGCTGGGCAGCGAATACGGGAACTGCAAAAGCGAGCTGTTTTAGCAGTTCGTGGAGGTGATGTCGGCCTGTGCCATATTCGCTAAGGTCGCTGCCAGCGGCAAGCCTAATGCTCGACTTTTCATTGTTAAAGCGAACCAGTAGAGAAGCGGCGAGACTGGCCCCGGTCTCAAATCGAGGTGAGGCGACGACGGGCTTACCGGCTTGTTCGGCGGCCATACGCTCGCGAATCGTCCGCCCGTCATAGACAACCTCGGGCAGGCGAGTATCGAGGATCACGGTAATGCTTTTTTCTTCATCGGCCGCAAATTCGCGAACGATAAGATTGCGGGTCCGCGCCGTGGCCTTCCAATCGATACTGCGAAGATCATCGAACGGGCGGTAATCGCGGAGAGCGAGAAGGTCCTGGCCGGCGCCGCGTTTACCGGTCACACGCGTACCGGCCTCAGCCGGGACGTCATAGAGTTTTGCTGTGACATCGACGATACGCGGAAAAACGATCAATTCGGCCTCGCGTGCCGGCAGCCGGCGGCGATGACGAAAAAAGCCGAAAGGAAATTTGGTCGAGAGCTCGAAATTTTTGATCAGCAGCCGGCCGCGATTTGGGAACACGTGGTCGGTTCTTGCCTCAGCCTGTCCTCGGGCGGCGACATATTCAAAGTGGTCGAGGATGCGGCTGACAACCGGCGCCCGGCTCAGCCGTTTCGCCGCCCAGCGGGGAAGTATTCGGTCGAGCTCCGGTGCAGCGATCGAACGCTCGCGTTCCTTCCCGCGAACCTCGACGATGACCGAGAATGCAGGGATAAGCTTTTTTCGGTTCGAAACGCCAACCAGCAGCGGCGTTGTCTCGCCCGCAAATATTGTCTCGGGGAAACGCATTCGAATATCGATCTTTTTCAGGCAGATGCTGCCGGCGATAAAACCCACTACGAGAGCCGAAAGCAGAAACGAAAGTATGATGAACAACAGATTGTTGCCCGTATTCCAAGCTGAGAAACCAACGATCAGGATCAAAGCCAGAAAAACGGCCCCGCCGGTAGTGAATTCGAACGGCAGGTTGAGCTGAGACGCTTCGCGGCTCGCGTTGCGAGCGAGCGGCGGTATCACAAATATCACGATGAGCAGCACGGAGATCAGCGAAAGGCCGGCCATGATCCCGGCCCAGCGGGCATCGCCGGACCGATGGGCAAATACCGTGAGGCCAGTAAGGGCCAGGCCGCCGATGACCACGATGAAGCCCAAAGCCGCGTTTCGGAGGTCTCTGGAACTGAAAAGTTGTGATGCGGTCCGGAGATCCAAGGGGCTAGATTGGGACGGTTGTGTTCTTGAGGATCTCAAGCAGGATGTGCTCGGCCTCACGCGTACGGTTGCGAAGAGCGGTTACTCTCGAATTAACGAGCACGCGATGGGCAAAACATGGCAGAACAAGGCGTTTAACGTCATCGGCAATACAGTAATCGCGGCCTTCGACAAGGGCGAGGGCCTGCGCGGAACGGAAGAGGGCAAGACTGCCCCGGGGGCTGATGCCGAGCTCAAGCGATTCGGAGCGCCGCGTCAGATCGACGATCTGCAGCAGGTAATCCATCAGAGAATCGTCGAAACGAACGCTGCCGACCATATTTTGCAGAACCGTAACGTCGGAGCGGGACATTACTGGTTGCAGGTCTTCAATTGGGTCACTGGTTTCACGATCGCGTAGTATTTGTCGCTCATCCTGCAAACTTGGGTAGCCCATGTGAAGCCGCAGCATAAACCGGTCAAGCTGGGATTCGGGCAGCGGATAAGTACCGTGGTGTTCAGAAGGGTTTTGGGTAGCAACGACCATAAATGGGGTTGGCAGAGCGCGTGTACGCCCCTCAATAGTGACCTGCTCCTCGGCCATCGCCTCGAGCAGTGCCGACTGGGTTTTCGGGGTGGCACGATTTATTTCGTCGGCGAGAACAAGATTAGAAAAGATAGGACCGGCCTTCCATTCAAAATCGCCGCTTCTCTGATTAAATACCGAAAGCCCGATAACGTCCGACGGCAGTAGGTCAGATGTGAACTGTATCCGCTGGAAAGACAACTCTAGCGTCCGGGCCAGGGCGTTGGCTAGGGTCGTCTTGCCAATGCCCGGAACGTCCTCGATCAATAGATGTCCTTTGGCGAGTAGTGCTATAACGGCAAGCTTTACAGTCTCGGATTTCCCTCGGATGACGCTCTCGATGGCGTCCTGGAGTTCCGTAACCCGGGCTGCGGGATCGAATCTTAATGCAGGGCTTTCGCTGACAGGTTCTGATTCGGCAACTATCCAATCTCTCATTTAGTACAGTGGCGCCGTCGGGCCGCCAAAACTACATTCTACCTGATAACAAACCACCGCTGTACGAAAAAGTTGCATTTATGAGCAGCGTGGGAATTGACCGTGGAATTGAATTTCGGGACGAAACGCATTAAACTTTTGAAACTTAAGCCAATTTCCTTCGTGAACTCAGCTTGAAGAGGTACACCATTTTCTATGACAAATATTAAAACTCGGATCAGCGATCAACGGGGTTTCAACCTGATCGAGCTGATGATCGTTATTGCAATTATCGGCCTTTTGATCGGCGTCGGCAGCATTGCCTGGCAGGCAGTGATCCGGTCCGGTAACGAAACCACCGCGGCCCAATCGGTAGATAATATCCGTAAATTTCAGGCGCAATACGCGTCAAGGAATAAGGGGAATTTTGCCACATTTGATGAACTGATCGAGAAGGTCGGCCTGGACGAAAAGTTTGCCGGCGAGCGGCCGGTTGTTAACGGCTATATCTTTTCGATGAACGTGGTCCCGGGTTCGGCCAGCACGCCGCCGTCTTATTCGATCAACGCTGACCCGCAGGTGTCCGAGGGAGTCACCGCAACCGGTACGAGGCATTTTTACACCGATTCGTCACTCAGTTCAATAAAAGGCACCGACGAGAATCGTCCGGCAAAAGCGGACGACTCAGCCATCTGATCATAGGCCGAAAGCCGTCTTAGCTCAGTGGTAGAGCACTCGCTTCACACGCGATAGGTCA